>NZ_BDBY01000152.1 GCF_001613225.1 Nocardia pseudovaccinii NBRC 100343 | reverse complement strand
GCCCCGCGCATATCAGCACAGCGCCGCAGTCGCGAGAATTGCGACCGCGGCGCTGTGGTGGGTTAAGGGCTTCCGGTTAGTCGGACGAGTTCGTGCACAGGGCCAGCGCCGGGGCGAAGGCTTGGGCCAGTTCGCCGGGGACGATCAGTTCATCGATGCCGTACTTCTCCCTACGGTATTCGAGCACCTCGGCGAGCGTGGCCGGATCGCCGTCGAGCACACCCGCCGATCCGGCCGCGCGCAGTCCGTCCGCGGTGAGTCCGAGCCGCTTGCTCAACCAGAACGGCAGCTCGTCACCGATACCGACCAGTTGATGGGTGAAGCGCACATCGCGATCGGTATTGTCGCGCACGATCCGGACCATCTCGGCGAGATCGGCCTCGGTCGCATCCGGCCCTGCGGCAAGTAGCACTCGATCGGCGAAACCTGCTGCGACAGTGAGCATTCGAGGTCCATTCGCGGCGACGACGATCGGCGGCGCCGGATCGAGGTGTTCGCGAACGGCAGCCACGGTGGCGATGAGTTGCTCGCGGCGCTGTGCAGGCGAACCCCAAGGCATGCCGAGTCGTTCGGCCTCGGCGTTCGCATCGGGACGCCCCGACCCGATGCCGAGTTCGAATCGTCCGTCCGAAAGCAGTTGCAGTGCGGCGGTTTCGCGCACGGTGGCGGCCGGATTGCGCAGCGGAGCGGCCAGGACATTCGGGCGGAGCCGGATGGTGGTGGTCACCGCGGCGGCGGCCGCGAGTGTGGGGAAGGGGGACGGGGTATTGAGCGTGTCCGGCAGCAGGATCGTTCGGTAGCCCTGCTGTTCGGCGCTCTGTACCGCGCGAACCCATTCGGTTCCCGATCGCGGTGTGATGACGGTTCCGAAGGTCATGCTCATGGTGTGGGTCTCCCGTGATTCGGGTCGAATAGTCATTGGGTCGGAATGAGGCCGTGTCAAGTAGAGGGAGTCTCGCCACCGCGCGGCTTACCACCGCGTTCGCGCAGCACCGCCAGTCGACTCCGATATTGATCCTCGGTGATCTCGCCGCGCGCGAATGCGATACGCAGCGCACCGATTCCACTCTGGTGACCCCGGAACCGCCGCCGCCGCGCGAATACGAAGAAGACGATGACGGTGGCCCAGAACAGCAATGGGAAGATCCAGAAGAACGGCCAGGGATGCCATCCGCCGTCATAGTGATCGGCCAAGAAGGTCATGGCCTCGGGGTGCGCGAAAATGTTCATGACCCAACCCTGCTCCCGATACCCCTATCCGGACATCGGCCTGCCGACGACATTCGCCATACGCCTGCGCGCGTACGCGGCGCTCGCATAACCACTGGGCTCCTCGCACAGCCTGTGCGAGGAGCCGGGAAGTCAGGCGAGGGCGGCGTCGAGGGTGATGTTGTCCACCCCGGCGAGGGCCTTGCTGACCGGGCAGCCCGCCTTGGCGGCGGCCGCCGCGGCGGCGAAGCCGTCGGCGTCCAGGCCGGATACCCGGCCGCGGACGGTGAGTTTGATGGCGCTGATGCGGAATCCACCGTCCGGATCCGGGCCGAGGGTCACATCGGCGGTGACGTCCAGGCTCTCGGGCGTGCCACCGGCATTGCCGATCTGGGCCGAGAGGGCCATGGCGAAGCAGGAGGAGTGTGCCGCCGCGATCAGTTCCTCGGGGCTGGTGGTGCCGTCGGCGTCGTCGGCGGCGCGCTTGGGGAAGGAGACGTCGTACTTGCCGACACCGGAACTGGCCAGCTCGACCTGGCCGGAGCCGTCCTGGAGGCCACCGGTCCAAGCGGTGCGCGCGGTACGTGTGGGCATCACGGTCCTTTCGAAGATGTGTGAATCACAATTCGCAGTCGAACCTACCCCCGCCGCCCCGGCGACGCGTGCGGAGGCAGCAGTCCGAATCGAGTGCACCAGCAGGTGATGGTCAGGCGGGCCCGGCCGTGCGCTGATCGAGTTGTTCGAGTACCAGCGGCCAGGCCTCGGAATGCCGGTCGCGGGCGCCTTATCGGCAAATCCCGCGTGCGCCAAGCGAAGTCGAGTACCGAAGTAGATCTGGCCCCTACACTGGTTCGATCATGGTTCGGACTGGAACGCCGGACCTGCTCACTCCGGATTGGTGACGCGCGCCAGCACGATGCCGCCGAGAATCAGCGACAGCGCCAGCAGCCGTCCCGCGCTCATCGGGTCCTTGTTGATCACGACGCCGAGGCTGATCGCGCCCACCGCGCCGATTCCGGTGAAGACCGCATAGGCTGTGCCGACGGGCAGGGTCTGCATGGCCCGCGACAGCAGATACACCGCGACCGCGCCGAGTACGAAGCAGATGACGGTCGGGACGAGGCGCGTGAAGTTCTCGGTCGGCTTGATGCTCTGCGACCAGATGATCTCCACCAGTCCGGCGATGCCGAGAATGATCCAATTCATCAGTACTCCGATCGTTTCGAGCGACCTGTGCGCAGTCGCTAGCGGCTGGCCAGGTAGCGCGCGGATTCCATTGCGGCCGAATAGGACTCGTCATGCTTACCGCGCAGATGCGCGAGTGCCGGGTCCTGCCTCGAATTGGCGAGTTCCGCATTGACGAAGACGGTGTCGGTGACGGCGAAATGGCCCGCGAAGAAATCGCGCAGATAGCGCTCTTGATAGTCGAAGGCGGCCTTGGGGGCGCCGGGTGCATAGGACCCGCCGCGTGCGGAGACGACAACGAATCGCCTGTCACCCAAGGACATTCGCGGGAAAGTCACCTGATCGAGCCAGGCCTTGAGCGCTGCCGGGATCGAGTAGTTGTACATCGGGGTGCCGATCAGAATCACATCGGCGGCCAGCATCTCGGTCAGCAGCGGCTCCACTATCGCCCAGGCGGCGGCCTGTTCCGGTGTGCGTACCAGTTCGGCGAGGCGGTTCAGATCAGTGCTGGGTTGGGCGAGGACGGCATCGCATAGTTCGGTCCATGCCTCGCCGATGAAGGGCACCGGCTCGGCCGCCAGGTCGCGATAGATATAGCCGCCCTCCGGATTCTCGGTGCGCCATGCCTCGGCGAATGCCGCGCTCAGTTCCCGGCTGATGGAACGACGCCGTGCGCTGGCATCTAGGTGCAACAACGTGCTCATGATCTCTCCCGTGCATATAACTGGACACTGTGTCCGGTTGAACCGTACCGATAACCGGACGATCTGTCCACTTGCTTGGAAAGTCGAGTACAGTCGGGGCGGTGAACAGCGATATGGACCTGCTCGGCGGGCATTCGGAACCCGCGGTGCCGACCGAGCGCGCGGACGCGGCCCGCAACCGGGCCAAGGTGCTCGCCGCGGCCGCCGAACTGTTCGCAACGCGAGATCCGCGCACTGTCACGATGGACGACATCGCCAAGGCGGCGGGGGTCGGTCGCGGCACGCTGTATCGCCGCTATCCGGATACGAATTCGATCGCCGTCGCACTACTCGACGAACACGAACGCGCACTGCAGGAGCAGTTGTTGCGCGGCGAACCACCGCTCGGTCCCGGCGCGCCACCAGCCGAACGGCTCGCCGCCTTCTATGCCGCCATGGTCGAATTATTGGACGGGCACGCGGATCTGGTGCTCGGCACGGAGACCGGCGGCGCGCGGTTCGCGACCGGTGCGTACGGCTTCTGGTTCCTGCACGTCCGGTCGCTGTTGGTGGACGCAGGCGTCGGGGAGTCGGACGCCATGGTCGATTCGCTGCTCGCGCCGTTGGCCGCCGAGGTCTACCGGCATCAGCGGGCGCGGGGTCTCACTTCCGCGCAGATCGCGGCGGCGCTGGCCGAACTGGCCCGCTCCGTGCTGTCCGAGCCCTGAATGCGCCGAACCGCTGACGAACTGTTGTCCGCCAGCGGTTTTCGGTGCCTGTGCGATCAGACCATATCGCGCCGCCGCACCAGCCACATCGCGCCCGCCGCGAAGAGCGCCACGTACACCACCAGCGCGATGAGCGACTGAGTCCGCGACAGGATGTCGAGCACCCCCGGCGTCGACGGCCCATCGACGGTCCGCATCGCACCGGCCATCGAACCTGCCGCGGTGCCGGGCAGATGATCGGTGAGCACCTTGATCGGGCTGAAGATCGCCGCGACACCGCGCAGCAGATTCTCCACCACCAGTACCCACACCAGCCCGAGCCCGACGGCCAGTGCTGGACCGCGCGCGATCGCCCCGATCAGTGCGCCGGCCAGCGTCCACATACCGAGAATCGCTGTGCCGGTGATGATTCCGTCCACCGCCTGGCCCAGGGGTGGCAGTGCGAGCGACTGTGATCGGGTTGTCGCGATAATCGAGGCAACCCCGATATCCGCAACGAATGCGACACACACCAACCCGATAACCGTGACCCCCAAGCTGATCAGCGCACCGCCGATGGCATTGGTCCGCGACGGCCCTTGGGTGAGCACGGTTTTCCAAGTGCCCCAGCCATATCCGCTACCGATGGTCAATGCGCCCAGAATGAGCATCAGCGCACCACCGAACATCGCCATGCCCTGGGTGAAGACCTCCGGCACCGCGGCGGGCAACATCTGGTGCAGCAGCACGTCTTTGGGCACGCCGTTCGACATCGTCTTCATATCGCCGGAGGAGTAGGCGAGGTAGTTGAACAGGTAGGAGAAGGTGAGATTCAGCAGAATCCAGGTGCCGAGAATAATCCAGAATGCGGGCCACTTACGCAGTCGCAGCATTTCCGCTCTCGTGCTCGCCATCAGGTCTTTCACGGTCCCGTTCATTTCGCAGGCTCCAATTGGGTCATTTCGAAGAACACTTCTTCCAGGGACTTTTCATCGGTCCGCAGCTCCAGCAGATCCGCGCCGGATTCGACGACCGCTCGCGCGACCACCGGCGCGCTGTCCGGACCGGCCTCGATCCGAATACCGCCCGCGGTCAACATGGCCGAGCGCTCGCCGACCGCTCGGCGGACCGCGGGAAAAGCCACCTCGAGCGGTTCGGCTCGCAGCAAAAGCGAAGAGGCGCCGCGCAATTCGGCGACCGTGGATTCGGTGACCAGGTGCCCGCCGGAGATCACCCCGACGCGATCGCAGATCTCCTGCACCTCGCTGAGCATGTGGCTGGACAGCAGCACAGTATGACCATCACCGGCAAGAGTTGTGATGAGCTCCCGCATTTCGGCCATGCCCTGCGGGTCGAGGCCATTGGTCGGCTCGTCCAGGATCAGCAGATCGGGACGGCCGAGCAGGGCCGCGCCGACGCCGAGGCGCTGCTTCATACCGAGGGAGTAGGTGCGGAATTTGTCGTCGGCGCGCTTGGCGAGGCCGACGCGGTCGAGTGCGTCCTCGACGTCGGCACGCGCCAGGCCGCGGTATTTCGCGAGTACCCGCAGGTTGTCGCGGCCGGTGAGGTAGGGGTAGAAGCCCGGGCCCTCGATGAGGACGCCGATGCGGCGGACCACGGCCGGATCGCCCGGGGTATGGCCGAGCACGGTGGCGGAGCCCTCGGTCGGACGGATCAATCCGACCAGCATTCGCAGTGTGGTCGTCTTGCCCGCGCCGTTCGGACCGAGGAAGCCGTAGATCTCGCCGGGTGCGACATGCATATGCACGCGGTCGACGGCGGCGTGGGTGCCATAGCGTTTGGTCAGCCCTGCGGTGACCACGACGGAATCTGTCATGCACCGAGAATCCGCCCCCGACCAGGGGTGACACATCCGTCGCGCGGCGGTGCCCGGCGTACGTACCGCGGCCTACGAAGCACCGCGACAGTGGCGCGACGACTGATTTCGCAAGCACGTGGGTGAACGCCCCCTCCTGGCTGTCACCTCGACCGACGGCCCGCGACGCGACCGTTGCGGCGCCGATGCCCGGCAAACGTTCGGGGAGGCGGGGAGCATACGTAGCGCGGCGGACGTCGTGGCCCGTCCGGGCTAATAGGCTGCAAGGGTGACAGCGCCAGGGGAATCGAAACGTGGCCCGGTCGTTCAGGACTGGGTGCTCGCGCTCGTCGTCGCGGCGATCCAGGTCGTCGGAGGACGCAATGCCAACCTGCGCCAGACCGGAGTGCACTCGCTCGACGCGTTCGGCTATGCGCTGTTGTTCATCGGACCGGTGGCGTTATTGCTACGCCGTTCCTACCCCCTGCCCGCGCTGCTCGTGACGATCGCGTCCTGCGCGGTGTATCTGCTGCGCGGTTATGGCTACGGCCCGATCTTCGTCTCGCTGGTGATCGCGTTCATCACTGCCGCGATCGTCGGATCGCGCTGGTGGACATATCCGCTCGCGCCGATCGGCTATCTCGCGCTGCTCTGGCCACTGCCCGCGCTGGTCGGGCATCCGGCCGACCCGTGGCTGGCCTTCGGCATGATCGCCTGGCTGGGTGTGCTGGTCGCGATCGCGGAGGGGATCCGCCAGCGGCAAGCGGTCTTGGTGGCACGCAGGCAGCGGGCCGAGGCGGCACGCCGCGATGAGGAGGCGCAGCGCGAACGGCGGGCCAGCGAGGAACGGCTCGCGATCGCGCGCGAACTGCACGATGTACTGGCACATAGCCTTTCGCTGATCAATGTGCAGTCCTCGGTGGCGCTGGAGCTCTTCGACAAGAAACCGGAACAGGCCGAATCGGCGCTCGCGGCGATCAAAGCGGCGAGTAAGGATGCGTTGGCCGAGGTGCATACGCTGTTGCACTCGATCCGCACCGGCAGCGCGGTCGAAGTGCGCGACTCGGAGGTCGAGCCGGAATCGGCGCGTGCACGCCCCGATTCCGAACGGGCCCGAGATAATTCGGATGCCCGCAGCGTCGAAGCCCCGCCGCCCGCCCCGCGAAGCCCGGCTCCGAGCATCGAGGACCTGGACGCACTGCTGCAGCGCACCCGCGCCGCCGGTCTCACGGTCGACACCCGCATTATCGGCACCGCACACAAACTGCCCAGCGTCGTCGATGTGGCGGCGGCCCGCATCATCCAGGAATCGCTGACCAATGTGGTCCGCCACGCGCCTGGCGCACCGGCCGCGGTAACCATCCGCTATGCCGCCGATTCGGTCGAGATCACCATCGACAACGCTCGCGCCACCGGCCCACAATCGAAGTCGGGAGCGAGCGGCGGCAATGGCATTCTCGGCATGCGCGAGCGCGCACACGCCCTCGGCGGCCAGCTCATCGCCGGTCCGCGGCCGAGTGGCGGATTCCGCGTGGTGGCCCGGCTACCGTCCCAGGTGGGGGCTCAGGAGGAGGCGCGATGAACGGCGGCAATTCGAGGGACGCGGGCGGGCCTGTCCGGGTATTGGTTGCCGACGACCAAGCCCTGGTGCGCGGCGGTTTCGTCGCCCTGCTCGACGCGCAGGACGGCATCGAGGTGGTGGGTGAGGCCGACAACGGCGAACAGGCCGTCCGCATGACCCGCAGCCTGACCCCCGACGTGGTCCTGATGGATATCAGAATGCCGGTCCTGGACGGCCTTGCCGCCACCAGGATGATCGCCGAGGATCCGAAACTCGCCGAGGTGAAGGTGGTCGTGCTGACCACCTTCGAACTCGACGAATACGTCTTCGAAGCAATGCGCGCCGGCGCGACGGGGTTCCTGGTCAAACACACCGAACCCGCCGATCTCGTCCGCGCCGTCCGGGTCGTCGCCGCGGGTGACGCCCTGCTCTCGCCCGGCGTCACCCGCCGCCTCATCGCCGAATTCTCCGCCCATGCCAAACAACCCCCACCCGCCGCCTTCACCGAACTCACCGACCGCGAGCGCGAGGTCATGACCCTGGTAGCCGAGGGCCTCACCAATGCCGAAATCGGCGAACGCCTCTTCATGAGCCCCGCCACCGCCCGCACCCACGTCAGCCGCATCCTCATGAAACTGGACGCCCGAGACCGCACCCAACTCGTGGTCATGGCCTACGAATCCGGCCTGGTCCGGCCCCGGTGGCAGTGAGTCTGCGCATGCCTGGTGACTACTTCGCATACCGAAGTGCGAGATGGCCACTGGGTATGCGAGGCCATCTAGGTGCGCCGGAAGTGGGGGCGCGCGGTCGGGTGGTACATGGCGGGGATGGCGACCAGGACTGCCAGGATGTGCCCGGTGCGGAAGGTTCCGGTGATCACCGCGGATGCGGTGAGGTCGGCGAACAGGTCGCCGATTTGCTTGGCGGACAACGTGGCTGCCAGTGGTTCGATGATCAGCGAGGCCAGGCCGATTACGCCGATGCCGAAGGCGAGCACCAGTCTGGCCCAGCGGGCACCGCGCGCCATCTGGACGGCAACGCCGAGAACCACCAGGTAGATGCCGCCGCGAATGGCCAGACCCGTTGCGAGCGAGCCGATATCGGCGTTCGGGCGGTCCAATTGCACGGCGGTGTAGGTGATGGCCTCGCCGACGCCGCAGAGCAGCGCGACGACGAGGCCGGTGAACGCCACGGAAACCGAACGCGGTGGGTCGGTTCGCGGCCGTACGGAAAAGGCAGTGCCGGTCATGCGACCGACACTGCCTTTCGCGGTCCGAACTCCGGATCAGCCCGCGGTAGCGGCTGTTTCTCGTACCGGAGTGCTATCGCGCGTGGCGAATTCGGTGAGCGCCGCGAAACCGAGGCCGAGGCAGACCCACAGGGTGGCCGTCTCGCCGAGCGATGTGGCACGGAACTGCCACAGCAGTACGGCCGGGAAGTCGTCCTTCACCTCGTTCACACCGGGCAACAGGACGTACCCGAGTACGACGACGAGGACGAATGCCGCGACCCCGGCGATCAGCCGGACCGTACCGAGTTGCGCGGCAAGCAGTTTGTAGACGTACAACCCGATACCGACGGCAGCGAGTCCGAGTAGCACCGCCGCCAACCACAGCAGGGTGCGCTGGTTGATGGTGTCCGGTTCACCCACGGCGGGCGGATTGGCCGGGTACTTGAAGAACGGCACCGCCACGATCGCGGTCCAACCGGCCGATGCCAATCCCAGCGCGAGCTTCGGCCCCGACAAGGTGGTGTACCGGCGTGCGAAATGCGCGACCGAAGCGAAGATCGCCCCGAGCGCGAGCCCGGCGAGTCCGAGCGCGAGGAACTGCCCGAACTTCTGTCCGGACCGACTGACCAGCGGCTCTTCCTCGTCACCGTGCGTATGCCCGGCCGGTTCCTGGGCGTGCTCGGCGGCCTTGGCGGTATTGGCCTCTTCGATGGAGATGGCGGCGTCGATCTTGGGTTCGCCGACGAAGTAGCCCACTGTCGCGGCCAGCAGACCGGCGATGAGGCCGGCCAGCAGGCCACGGAGCAGCAGGGTCTTGAGCGATCCGATCAATGGCACGGCACACCGAGCAGGTGACGTCCGTCGTGCATGAGCTCATGCAGGTACATCCCGCTGCGCGAGATGACGCCCTGGTCGAAGCCGACCAGGTACAGCGTGAGCAATGCGAGAAGAACGACGCCCACTGCGATGAGCAGCGTGCCGAGTGAATCAGTTGCCCGACTCGGTGAATGCGCGATAGCCATTCGAGTCCTCCTAGGGATGCGCGTCCCGTGAGTTGTTCGGTGCGAAGGTGCCGGTGTCTGGCTTTCCGGCACCAAGGACTCGGTGCAAGAACACAGTGGCGCGACCGCTCCGGAATTTCACCGAATTACCGCGTCACCCTCGCGTTTGTCATTTCGAACTGTGACATCTGTGCACGCCCGCCGTCAACACGGCGGGTAACTTGCCCAGGCCGGGATGGGCGAGTCGCGCGCCGCGTCTGTCCAGCGGTTTCAGGAAGCGGACTTGGCCGCGACGTCCAGTACGACCTCGAATTCCAGCAGCGAGGCACCCGTGGAAACCGGCTTCTGCCGCTCGCCCGCATGCGCCTCGCGCGCGGGTCCGTCCCGCCACGCCGCGAACGACTCCTCCGAATCCCACTGGGTGACAACGAAATACCGGTTCTCCCCGGCTACCGGCCGCAGCAACTGGAAGCCGAGGAAGCCCGGCGAGCCCTCGACCGCGTGCGCGCGATGGGCGAATCGCTTCTCCAACTCGGGGCCCGCGCCCTCCGGAACCTCGATCGCATTGATCTTCACAACAGCCATGCGCTCGACAATACGTCCGCCGATGAACTCGGCTACCACGGAGCGAGTCTTTCGAGCGACGTTCGCGGCCCGTCTCGCGTCCACGCGAAGGCGCGGTCATCGACACAGCCGAGCGGCCGAAGCGCATGCGAAGTCGCGAGTCTCGGCTGCTCGGATGCG
>NZ_BDBY01000151.1 GCF_001613225.1 Nocardia pseudovaccinii NBRC 100343 | reverse complement strand
GCGAACACGCAGCGCGCAGGCGCTGCAAAATGTCACAGTGTTGTATGACGAAGGTGGAGCAGGGGTGCCGATCCTGCTGCTGCACGGACTGATGGGGAGTGCCCGCACCTGGCGCGATCACCTCGACTGGCTGCGCAAGTTCGGCCATGTCTACACCTTCGACGCCGCCGGTCACGGTCGTCCCGCGCCCGTGGAACTGACCACCGAGGCCTTCATCGACGACCTCGCCGGGGCCACCGCCGAAATTTCCGAACCCATGGTGGTCATCGGGCATTCGATGGGCGGTCTGCACGGCTGGGTTTTCGCCGCGGGATATCCGGAGCGGGTGCGCGCGCTGGTGGTCGAGGATATCGCCCCCGACTTCCGCGGCCGCACCGCCGCTAACTGGGCGGCCATGATCGAGTCCTGGCCGCAGCCGTTTCCGGATGCCGATGCGGTGCTGGACTACTTCGGCCCGGTCGCCGGGCGCTACTTCCTCGACTCCTTCGAGCACGGACCCGACGGCTACCGCCTGCACGGTTCGGTCGCCACCTTCCGCGATATCTCCGAGGAGTGGGGGACCCGTGACTTCTGGGCACAGTGGCGCGCGGTCGAAGCGCCCGTTCTCTTGATCGAGGGCGAATTCACCATCACCCCCGAGGGCCAGATGCGGCAGATGGCCGATGTTCACCCGGACGCCGCCTACGTCCGCATCCCGGACGCGGGCCATCTGGTGCACGACGACCAACCCGAGCGCTACCGCACCGAGGTCGAAGCCTTCCTCCGGAAAGTTTTGCACCTTCCCGCATAAGGCTGTTCAGCCCGGCCTCGAAACCCCGATTGTCCAGCCCTCACCGGCAAGCGCGAACAACCCGTCCGAGGTTTGCTCGATCAAGCCGTCGACCAGCAGGGAGTCCAGAGCGCGGTCGCGCTGGCCAGGATCGCGAGTCCAGGCCAGATCCAACCGGATTCGCTCGACCGGACCGGTCGCGTCGCGCAACACGTCGAGTAGCCGACCGCGCGCCTGACGATCGGTGCCCTCGTACTTCTGGGTCTTGCGCACCACATCCGAGACCGGTCTGCCCGCCGAAACCCAGGCGCATTGCGGCAGCGGGCAACGCGAACAGTCGGGCGTGCGCGCGGTGCACACCGTCGCGCCCAGTTCCATCAGCGCGGCGGAAAATATTGCGGCATGGTCGATTCGGCGCGGCAGCAGCGCCTCGGTCTCGGGCAGATCGCGCGACGACGGATTACCGGCCTCCGCGCGCCCGTGCACGGCACGCGCCACCACCCGGCGAACATTGGTGTCCACCACCGGAACTCGCTGTCCGTAGGCGAAACAGGCCACCGCCCGCGCGGTATACGCGCCGATACCCGGCAGGCCGAGCAGCACATCCACATCGGTCGGCACCGCGTCACCGTGTTCCTCGGCGAGCACCTTCGCGCATTCGTGCAGCCGCAGCGCCCGCCGCGGATATCCGAGCTTGCCCCAGGCGCGCAGCACCTCGGCCTGCGACGAGGCCGCCATGGCGGAGGGGACCGGCCAGCGCGCGACCCACTCCCGCCAGATCGGTTCGACCCGTACCACCGGCGTCTGCTGCAGCATGATCTCGCTCATCAGGATCTGCCAGGCGGTGACGTCCTTGCGCCGCCACGGCAGATCCCGCGCGGTCTCCCGATACCAGTCCAGCAACGATTCGGCATCCACCCGGTTGGTACCCGTCGTGATCTCGGGTTTTCCGCCTGCACGCTGTTGCGCTGCGCCGCCTTCCGACACTGCCCTCACCGTTCCTATTGTCCTGCGGCCGGTCGATATTTGCCGAGCCGTAACGAACCGGACTCGCTGGTAACCATTGCGATGTGCACAATGGTCGGTATGCCGGATTCCAACCCGATCAGTGCCTGGAAATCCCTTCGCGAGGGCAATGCACGCTTCGTGAACGGCAACCTGCTGCATCCTAGTCAGGGCGCGGCCGACCGGGCCAAGCTCGTCAGCGGCCAGCACCCGCACGCGATCCTCTTCGGCTGCGGTGACTCCCGCGTGGCGGCCGAGCTGATTTTCGACCAGGGCCTCGGCGATATGTTCGTCGTGCGCACCGCGGGCCATGTCGTGGACAGCTCGGTGCTCGGCTCGATCGAGTACGGGGTGCAGGTCTTGAATGTGCCGCTGATCGTGGTGCTCGGCCATGACAGCTGCGGTGCGGTGAAGGCCACCATCGACGCGCTGGACGGCGGCGAGGTGCCCGGCGGATTCATCCGCAGCCTGGTCGAGCGAGTCACGCCGTCGATCCTGATCGGACGCAGGGAAGGGCTGTCCACCGTCGACGAGATGGAGGCCAGGCATGTGGTGGAGACCAGCCGACTGCTCATGCAGCGCTCGCTGATCATTTCGCAGCGCGTTGCCACAGGTGAATGCGCGATCGCCTGCGTCACATACAAACTGGCCGAGGGCGAAGTCAAGTTGCAGCGGGTCGTCGGCAATATCGGTGAGCTGGTCTGATCCGGCCGATCCGAGACATCCAGCGGTGGGAGCGGAATTTACCTGCCGCGCGCGGGTTTTCCGATCCGACACGCCGGGGTCCTGAGTCGCTGTACCGGATCGTGCCCTTACCGTTGACTCCGTGCTGGAACCGAATGGACCGCTGCCTCCGGAGATCTACTGGCGACGCCGCGCGCTCGCCGTAGGTGTTCTGGTCGTGGCGCTCGCACTGGTGATCTGGTTGGTATTGACGGTCACGCGCGGCGGCGATTCGCCCGGTACGACAAAGGCGGCCGCGACCAGTTCCGCGTCGGCGTCGAATAAGCCCGCGGGCGCATCCTCCTCGACGCCGCCGCCGACCACCGGCGAATCCAGCGCGAAACCCACCGGCACTACCGCTGCGGCCGCGAGCGCCAGCCAGGTCGCCGCGGGTATCTGCCCGGATCAGTCGCTTGCGGTGAAGGTGACCGTCGAGCAGCCGACCTACAAGACCGGTGAGAATCCGGTATTCGGAATCGTGATCACCAATATCTCGTCCACGGCCTGTTCGCGCGATGTCGGCTCCGGACTGCAGCAGGTCTCGGTGACCAGCCTCGACGGACAGCGCCGCCTATGGTCGAGCACCGATTGCTACCCGGACGGCGCCCCCGACGTCCGCACCCTGAACCGCGGCGAGCAGGCGGCCTTCATGGTCACCTGGTCGGGCTCGACCTCCCAACCCAACTGTGCGGGCGACCGCGTCCAGGTTCCACCCGGCGCGTACGCCGTTGTCGCCCAACTGGGCTCACTCCGCAGCGCCGCCGAACCCTTCAACATCGCCTGACCCTCGGTCGCCGTCGCATATCCAGCGGTCATCGCGCATACGCTCTGGCTTGTGCTGATAGCCACCGGCTGTGCGTGATCACTTAGGTTGTCCGAGAGTCATTGTCGGCTCAGAAGTCGGGGGCGGTCTCGGTGGCTGCTGCGCGCTGTTTGCGCAGACCGGCTAGGCGGATGGCCGACTTGACGTCGGTCACCTCGTGGATCTTCATGCCGCTCTTGGTACGTGCCAAGCCGGGTGGCACCAAGGCGGTGGTGAAGCCGAGGCGTTCGGCCTCGGCGAGTCTGCGCTCCAGTCCGGTGACCCGGCGCACCTCGCCCGCCAGCCCGACCTCGCCGAGGATGACCCAGCCGACCGGCAGCGCCTGATCGCGTTCGGCACTCGCAATGGCAAGTGCCACAGCGAGATCCGCTGCTGGCTCTAGCAGTCGCATACCGCCGACGGTCGCGGCGTACACGTCGTGCTTGCCGAGGAACACCCGCCCGCGGCTCTGCAGTACGGCGAGCACCATCGCGACCCGGTTGTAGTCCAGCCCGCTCACCGCCCGCCGCGGATTCGGAATCTCGGTGTGCACGGTCAGGCCCTGCACCTCGGCGACCAGCGGCCGCTTACCGTCCATCGCGACCGTGACCGCCGTACCCGATACCGAATCGGTGCGGTGGTGCAGAAACAGCCCGGACGGATCGGTGACGCAGGAGATCCCGTCGTCGTGCAATTCGAAACATCCGACCTCGTCGGAGCTGCCGAAGCGGTTCTTGATGCCGCGCACCATGCGCAGTGTGGAGTTCTTGTCGCCCTCGAACTGCAGCACCACATCCACCAGATGTTCGAGCGTGCGCGGGCCCGCGACATTGCCGTCCTTTGTGACATGCCCGACCAGCAGCACCGCGATCCCGCTCGCCTTGGCCAGTGACGTGAGCGCCGCCGCCACCGCGCGCACCTGGGTGACGCCGCCGATGGTGCCGTCCACCTCCGGGACGAGCATGGTCTGCACCGAGTCGACCACCAGCAGCGTCGGGCGCACCTGTTCGACATGGCCGAGCACGATCGACAGATCCGATTCCGCTGCGAGATAGACCCTTTCGTGCACCGCATTGGTCCGGTCGGCGCGCAGCCGAACCTGTCCGGCCGATTCCTCGGCGGTGACATACAACGACTTCTCATCACGCTGAGTGGCCCAACGGTGGGCGACCTCCAACAGCAGCGTCGATTTGCCGACTCCGGGCTCACCGGAGAGCAGTACGACCGATCCGGGCACGATGCCCCCGCCCAGCACCCGGTCGAGTTCCTCGACACCGGTCGGCCTGGCCTTGGTGACCTTCGAATCGATATGCGAGATGGGCGCGGCGGCGGTGCTCGGCAGCATGGCCTTGCGCCCGACCGGCGATGCCGCGGTCGCCGCCGATCCGGCGACCTCGTCGACGGTGCCCCACGCGCCGCAGTCCGGGCATTTGCCCACCCACTTGGCGACCTCGTACCGGCATTCCGAGCATCGGAAGATCGACTTGGTCTTGGCCACAGGCGCGCTCCCCCGCCTCTCCGAGTCTTCAGCCGGTCGTGAGTGCCACGGAATTCACGAACCGGGCCGGCGGTCGGGCATGTGAACAGTGCTGGGCGTGCCCGACGAGTTACCCATGTTCGTACGAGATCAGTTGTATCGCTGGCAATCCTACTGCGCAGTCTCCCCGCGGAGATCTGATCAGTGCCCGCCCTTGTGCTCGCCCTCGGTCGCGGCGGTCTGGCCCTCGTGCCGTTCGGCGACCGCACCGGCGTCGACCGGCACTTGCACCGTCACGGTGCCGTTCTGCTTGAAGTTGAACGTCACCGGGTAGGTGAGGCCGGGGATGATGTCCTTGGACAGACCGGTGATCTCGATCAGACCCGGCTTCTTCTCCGGATCGACGGTGGTCTTTTCGCTGGCCCCTTGCGAGCCGGGCGTGGCGCTGGTGCTCGGCGCGGCGGAGCTGCTCGGCGTCGCACCGTGCTCGTCGGACTTGGCGGCGGTCGCGCCGGTGGGGGAGGTCGCCGCGACGACGGTCTGCTGCGGGGCGATCTTGAAGGCCGAGGCGCCTGCGGGCGGGGTGATCTTCACCGTGCCGAGGTCGGTGGTGATGCTGGTCAGCTCGTCGGTGACGGTCTCGCCGTTGTTGACGACCGACAGCGCGATGATCGCCTTGCCGCCCTTGGTGTTGGTGTAGTCGGTGCCCGTGGCCGGGAAGACGATGTGCACATTGCGCAGCGAGATCCGGTCGATGTCGGCGTGATTGCCGTTGACCGCGGCGACCTGGGTCGCGGTCTGCGAGATCTGGCCTGCACTACAGCCGGACAGCACGAGCGCTGCTCCGGCGGCGAGCACGGCAACCGAAACCATGCGACGACGCGCCCCTGTCGAGGCGGTCACAGCTTTCAGGGCAGTCACGGGTTGTCCCTCCATGTCGACCGGGCTCACTCCGCTAGGGAGAGTAATAACTAGGCAGCGTAGTAGTAGCCTCCGCGGCGCGGGCGCGCGGGCTGTGTCTAATTT
>NZ_BDBY01000150.1 GCF_001613225.1 Nocardia pseudovaccinii NBRC 100343 | reverse complement strand
GCTCCGTGGTGGTTCCCAGAGATGGATGGTTCGGACACCCCGTCGCTCGGCATCCGTTGGGTAACGGTTTTGCGAGACGGCGGCGCAGTGGCGGACACGCTGCTGGGCTCGCGGACCGTCCGGTGTGCTATCCGCGCCGGTCGATAACCTGTTCTGGCACAACGCAATGCACACCGCACCGGTTCTGTCAACCCCCGCGGTTGGCTCGTTGTGGCCCTGACCTGCACAGTTGATCGCGCCGTTACCGAGTCGCATGTTAAACTGTGAACATCGAAAGGGGCACGGGACACATGATTTTTAAGGTCGGAGACACCGTCGTTTACCCCCACCACGGAGCGGCGCTGATCGAAGCAATCGAGACTCGCACCATCAAGGGTGAGCAAAAAGAGTATCTGGTCCTGAAGGTCGCCCAAGGTGACCTGACTGTTCGCGTTCCCGCAGAGAACGCCGAATATGTCGGCGTGCGCGACGTCGTCGGCCAGGAGGGTCTCGACCGAGTCTTCCAGGTGCTGCGTGCGCCGCACACCGAAGAACCGACTAACTGGTCTCGCCGCTACAAGGCCAACCTGGAGAAGCTCGCCTCCGGCGATGTGAACAAGGTGGCCGAGGTCGTTCGCGATCTGTGGCGTCGGGAGCAGGACCGCGGTCTGTCTGCGGGTGAGAAGCGGATGCTGGCCAAGGCCCGTCAGATCCTCGTCGGTGAGCTCGCGCTCGCCGAGGGGACCGATGACGGCAAGGCCGAGACGCTCCTCGATGAGGTTCTCGCCGCGGCTTCCTGACCGTGAACGTTTCTAACAGCGACGGATCCGTCGTTGCGTTGGTGCCTGCCGCCGGCCGTGGCGTTCGTCTGGGTGAATCGACACCCAAGGCGTTCGTCACGGTCGGCGGCACACCTATGGTCCGGCTGGCCGTCGACGGCCTGATCGCCTCCGGGGCGGTCGACCGGATCATCGTGATGGTCCCCACCGAACTCGTCGAGAGCGCCGTTGCCCTGCTGCCGCCCTCGGAGTCGGTGCGCGTGGTCATCGGCGGCGCCGAGCGCACCGATTCGGTGCGCTGCGGTATCGCCGCCGCCCCCGATGCCGCCCACTTCCTCGTGCACGACGCCGCCCGCGCGCTGACCCCGCCCGAGCTGATCGCCCGGGTCGTCGCGGAACTGCGCGCCGGTGCCGAAGCCGTCGTGCCCGCACTGCCGGTGGTCGACACCATCAAATCCGTCGACGGACGCGGCGAGGTCACCGGTACGCCCGACCGCGCCGGTCTGCGCGCCATTCAGACTCCGCAGGGTTTCGCCGCCGACTTGCTGCGCGCGGCGTATGCCGATGAGCGCCTGCAGGCCACCGACGATGCAGGGCTGGTCGAACTGCTCGGCACCAGGGTGCGCACCATTCCGGGCGACCCCATGGCTTTCAAGATCACCACCCGGCTCGATCTGCTGCTGGCGAATGCCGTGCTCGACGGTGCCCGGACGGCGGGTCTGTCATGAGTATGCGCGTCGGCATCGGCAGCGATGTCCATCCCATCGAAGCGGGCAGGCCGTGCTGGATGGCGGGTCTGCTCTTCGACGGCGACGACGGCTGCGCCGGACACTCCGACGGCGATGTCGCCGCGCACGCACTGTGCGATGCGCTGCTTTCCGCCGCCGGACTCGGCGATGTCGGCGCGGTCTTCGGCACCGGACGGCCGGAATGGGCAGGCGTTTCCGGCGCGGCCATGCTCAAAGAAGTGCGAAGGCTCCTTGACGAGGCGGACTTCGAAATCGTCAACGCGGCGGTCCAGGTGATCGGCAATCGGCCGAAGATCGGACCGCGTCGCGCCGAGGCCCAAGAGGTGCTCGGCGAGCTGCTCGGCGCCCCGGTCTCGGTGTCGGGCACCACCACCGACGGCCTCGGGTTGACCGGTCGCGGCGAGGGCATTGCGGCAGTGGCTACCGCCCTGCTACAAGAGTGTCGCTGATCCAGCCTCCGCCGACCTGAGCCGCTCCGTGAACGGCCTTATCTACCAGCTAGGATCGACTTCCGTGACTCTGCGCCTTTTTGACACCGACACGCGGACCATGCGCGATTTCGCGCCACTGGTCCCCGGCCGTGCCTCGGTGTACCTCTGTGGCGCCACCGTGCAGGGGGAACCACATATCGGCCATGTGCGCAGCGGAGTCGCGTTCGACGTACTACGGCGCTGGCTGCTCGCCCACGACTACGACGTGTGGTTCATCCGCAATGTCACCGATATCGAGGACAAGATCCTCACCAAGGCCGCCGAAGCTGGCCGGCCCTGGTGGGAGTGGGCGTCCACCTACGAGCGCGCCTTCGACAACGCCTACCAAACCCTCGGCGTACTGCCGCCCTCGGTGGAGCCACGCGCGACCGGCCACATCACCCAGATGATCGATCTGATGCAGCGGTTGATCGAGCGCGGGCACGCCTACGCCTCGGAGGGCAACGTCTACTTCGACGTGGTCAGCTATCCGGAATACGGCAGCCTGTCCGGGCACAAACTCGATGACGTGCACCAGGGCGAGAGCGCCGGTGCGGGCAAGCGCGATCCGCGCGACTTCACGCTGTGGAAGGCCGCCAAACCCGGTGAGCCGACCTGGCCGTCGCCGTGGGGTCCCGGTCGCCCCGGCTGGCATCTGGAATGCTCCGCGATGGCCGAGTTCTATCTCGGCCCCGAATTCGATATCCATTGCGGCGGAATGGATCTGGTCTTCCCGCACCACGAGAACGAGATCGCCCAGTCGAAGGCGGCCGGTGACGGTTTCGCGCAGTACTGGCTGCACAACGGCTGGGTGACCATGGGCGGCGAGAAGATGTCCAAATCGCTCGGCAATGTGCTCTCGGTGCCGAATGTGCTGAAAAAGGTTCGGGCCGTTGAACTTCGGTTTTACCTGGGCAGCGCGCACTACCGCTCGATGCTGGAGTACTCGGATAAGGCGCTCTACGACGCCGCGGCCTCGTACCAGCGCATCGAGGCGTTCGTGCACCGGGTGGCCGAGCGGGCCGGGGAGATCGCGGTCGGTAAGTGGACCGATGCGTTCGCCGAGGCGCTCGACGACGATCTGGCGATTCCGCGGGCCCTGGCCGAGGTGCACCGCGTTGTGCACGAAGGCAATAAGGCGCTGGAATCGGGTGCGATCGATGAGGCGGTCGAATTGGCCGGGCAGGTCCGGGCCATGCTGAATATCCTCGGCGTCTGCCCGTTCGACCCGCAGTGGTACAGCCCACAGGACAATTCCGTCGCGCTCGATGCCCTGGACGTCTTGGTGCGCGCCGAACTCGACCGCCGCCAGCAGGCGCGCGCCGCGAAGGACTGGGCCAGCGCCGATGCGGCGCGGGACCGGTTGCAGGCCGCCGGAATCGAAGTGACCGATACCGCACAGGGTCCGGAATGGTCGCTGGGTGCTGCACAGCATTCGCCGGGCGCGGTACAGCGTGGAAAGGCGAACTGATGGCAGGTAATTCGCAGCGTCGAGGCGCGATTCGTAAGGGCGGCAGCAAGAAGGGCGCGGTCGTCGGCTCGGGTGGACAGCGTCGTCGCGGTCTGGAACCGCGCGGTGCGACCCCGCCCGCCGAGGCGCGCACCAAACATCCCGCCGCCAAGCGCGCGGCCGCCAAGGCGAAGGCCGCGGCTCAAGGTAGGCCGGGTCCGCGCGGTGGTGCTCGCCCGGCCGGACGCAAGAGCGACGACGGTCCGGAGATGGTACTCGGCCGCAACCCGGTCGTCGAATGTCTGCGTGCGGGTGTGCCCGCGACCGCGCTGTACGTCGCGGTGGGCACCGAGAACGACGACCGGCTCACCGAAAGTGTGAAGATTGCCGCAGATGCGGGCATTTCGATCCTCGAGGTGCCGCGCACCGATCTGGATCGGTTGAGCGCCAACGGGCTGCATCAGGGTGTTGCGCTGCAGGTGCCGCCGTATCGGTACGCCCATCCGGACGATCTGGTTGCGCGAGTCCAGGATTCGGCCGAACCCGCGCTGCTGGTGGCGCTGGACAATATTTCCGATCCGCGCAATCTCGGTGCCGTGATCCGTTCGGTGGCCGCCTTCGGCGGACAGGGCGTGCTGATTCCGCAGCGGCGCAGCGCCAGCGTGACCGCGGTGGCCTGGCGTACCAGTGCCGGTGCCGCGGCCCGGCTTCCGGTCGCCCGCGCGACGAATCTCACTCGCACACTGAAGGATTGGGCGTCGCAAGGGTTCCAGATCGTCGGACTCGACGCGGGCGGTGACACCATCCTCGATGATTTCGACGGCAGCATTCCCACCGTGGTCGTGGTCGGCTCGGAAGGTAAGGGCCTGTCCCGGCTGGTTCGCGAGACCTGTGATTCGATCCTCGGCATCCCGATGGCGGGTCCGGTGGAATCGTTGAACGCTTCCGTGGCGGCGGGCGTCGTACTCTCCGAGATCGCGCGTCAGCGCCGGGCCTGAGCACCGGAAGTCGGCTGGTGCACCGCCGAATCGGCGACGCGTTCGAACCGCAACGGGCGGACCGCAAATCACCGATCGCGGTCGATCGGGCAAATCGGCCGCCGGGGTTGAACCGCAAATCGACTCCGGCCCCGTAGAATTCGACTCGTGGTCATCCCGAACCAGGCTCCCCAGGAGACGATCGAGCATCCGCACGCGACGGCGGTGCTGGCGCTCGGCGCGGCGAGTCTGTTCTGCTGCGGTGTGCTGGGACCGGTGGCCTGGGCGCTCGGCAGACGCGCGCTCGACCAGATCGAGGAATCCCACGGCGGTTACGGCGGCCGCGCCCAGGTGCTGGTCGGCTACGTCCTCGGCGTTATCGGCACGATCCTCATGGTCTGCATGGCGATCGTTTTCCTGCTCATCCTGGTCGGCGGCCGCGCGTAACGCGAGCGGGTCAATCCAGGCTGGGCCGTTGGTTGTCGCCTTTGCTGTCCCAGGCCGGCCATTCCTCGCTGATGCTGCCGGTCCAATTGGGCTGGCGGCGATCTCGGAATGCCGCCATCGCCTCACCGCCGTCGATGCTCTTGCCGACGTGCTCGTTCAGATCGGTCTCCAGCTGGCCGACCATTGCCGGGCTCATACCGAGGCTCTCCCATAGCAGCCGCTTCGACAGTGCCACCGGCAGCGGCGCCGCCCCGTTCGCGATGTCATGGGCGATGGCGAGTGCCGTCGGCAGCACCTCGCCCGCGGGCAGGCAGCCATTGGCCAGGCCCATGGCCTTGGCCTCGTCGCCGTCGAAGGTGCGACCGGTCAGCATGATGTCGGCGGCATTGGCCATGCCGACCAGCCGCGGCAGCGTCCAATGCGCGTAGCCGTCGGCGAGTACCCCGCGACGCACCTGATTCAGCCCGTAGACGGCGTCCTGTGCCATGTACCGCAGATCGCATTGCAGGGCCAGCGCGAGGCCGATGCCGACCGCATGCCCGTTCACCGCTGCGATCACCGGTTTGCGAACCCGCCACGGCGCCGGTTCGATGGTCGCGCTGACCTCGCCGACCCGGTTGGACAGATCCGCACCCGCGCAGAACGCGGGTGCTGTACCGGTAATGACGACGGCGCGAATCGCATCCTCGACGTCGCAACGCTGCAGTGCCGCACTCAATTCGGCGGCCATGGCCGGGGTGACGGCATTCTGCTGTGCGGGTCTGTTGAGCGTGAGGACGGCGATGCCCGCGGAGACATCGACGAGCAATTCCGAACTCATGCCTGGCATGTTAGTCGACCTATGGGGCTGCGTGCCGAGCCTGGCAAAGGCCGTTCAAGCACTGGTCACCCCGCACTGAGC
>NZ_BDBY01000149.1 GCF_001613225.1 Nocardia pseudovaccinii NBRC 100343 | reverse complement strand
AGACAGAAGGGGGCCGCGAACACGCCGCGCCGCAGGCGCGGCAAATCAACGCAGCCGCAACACATGGCGGCCGATGGCGTACTTGTGCACCTCGGTTGGGCCGTCGTAAAGCCGGAAGGCGCGCATGTCCCGGAAGATCATTTCGACGACCGTCTCATCGCTGATGCCGATGCCGCCCAGCACCTGTACACAGCGGTCGGCGACCTTGAACAGCTCCTCGGAGACGTATGCCTTCGCGATCGAGCTCTCGTGCCTGGCCTTCTCGCCCTGGTCCATCAGCCAGCAGGCATGCCAGATGGTGAGGCGGCACTGGTGCAGTGCGATCTCGTTATCGGCCAGCATGAACGAAACGCCCTCGTGCTCGCCGATCGGTTTGCCGAAGGCGGTGCGGGTCCTGGCGTATTCGACAGCGATGGACTGTGCGCGTTCGGCCGCGCCGAGCCAGCGCATGCAGTGGGTGAGCCGGGCCGGGGCCAGGCGCAGCTGGGCGTACCGCAGTGCCTGACCGGTTTCGCCGAGCAGCGCGTCCTTGGGCAGCACCAGATTCTCGAAGCGCACCACGCCGTGACCGCCGACGTAGTTGCGGTCCATGGTGTTCATGGTGCGTTCGATCACGATGCCGGGCTGGTCGCCTTCGGTCAGGAACAGTGTCGGGCCGTCGGGCACATGCGGGTTCGGTGCGACGCGCGCCATGATGATCCAGGTCTTCGCGCCGTCCGCGCCGGTGATGAGCCATTTGCGGCCGTTGATGGTGAAGTTCTCGCCGTCGAAGACGGCCTCGGTGGCCAGCTGATTCGGGTCCGAACCCGCGCCGTCCGGTTCGGTCATCGCGAAGACGGTGCGCCGATGTCCGGCGACGGCGGGTGCGAGGTGGCGCTCGACCTGATCCGGGTTGGCGATCTTGGAGAGCAGGAACATATTGCCCTCGTCGGGCGCGGCGCAGTTCATGGCGACCGGGCCCAGGGTGGACCAGCCCGACGCCTCATAGATCACGGCTTGCTCGATATGGGTGAGGCCGCGGCCGCCGAGGGCTTCCGGGGCCTGCACTGTCAGCAGCTTTTCCGCGCGGGCCAGTTCGATGAGTTCCTGGCGCAACTCGTCGGTGGGGCCGTGCGAGGTGAGTCGCGGATCGCGCTCGAAGGGGATGATCTTGTCGATGACGAACTGGCGGACCCGGTCGCGTTCGGCGGCGAGTTCGGCGGGAATCGTGAAGTCGATCATTGGTCACCATTCGTTAGATGGGGCGCGTGGGTCGAGCATACGAAACCGGGGGCATCCGACTGAAGGCGACTGCCATCAAATGTGGTCCATGGCTGGCTAGAGCCTGGCTGACCTGCGCTGATAGCCGATGTCAGCGCGGTTCGATCAGGTGTCAGCGCGCTGTCAGCGCGGCGGGAGATCGTTCGGTCATTCGAGGAGCCACTCGACGAAAAACCCGATGAGGAGAACCGCCATGATGACCGTCGCAGCCGTCGCCCAACTGCTGATCGCCCTCGCCTTCGTCAGCATTCCGCTGGTGCGCCACCGCTACGGAGCCGCCGCCCAGGCCGCCGCCGATGCCGAGCTGGCCCGTCAGGGTGTGCGCCCCGGCGTCCTCGCGGAGAACGGTATGCGGTTCGACGCGGGTGGCCACGAGACCTGGGCCCCGGTCGGGATCGCACTGGTGATGACCGCGATGGCCGTGCTGAATCTGGCGGGCAACGACTGGGGTCGGACACTGTCCTGGGTCTTCCAGGTGCTGGTGCTGCTCGGCAATGTCGCGATCCTGTACAGCAACCTGACGGCCGCCAAGAGCGTCCAGGCCGCCTTCGCCCGCAAGCGTGACCCGGAACTGGCTCGCATCGATGTCCAGCGCTTCCTCGACGTAGCCGAAGCCGCCTTCCCCCGCTGGGTGACCCCGTACCTGCAGAACCTGCGCCACGTCATCGTCTTCGCCGGTTCGATCGTGGTCTTGATCGCTCTGTTCACGGTCTGATCGACCGCCTACCGGCCAGGTGCTCGCCAAGCGCGGGCACCTGGCCCGCACGCTGTGCCGGTAGCCGTGCGCGGCACGCATGACCCTGCCGGTTATTCCGTGCGCGGCGAGCGATAGGTGCGCGGCACCGGCCTCGGGTTGGTGAGCCGGTGTCAGCGGGCGCGGGCAGCCTGACGGCGTCGGGGACCGAGAATCCGACAGACCAGGTAGATCAGGAACGAGATGGTGGTGACGAAGGTGGAGACCGGAACGCCGGGTGCGAGCGACAACAGGATGCCGCCTACCGCGGCCGTTTCCGCGAACACCACCGCGAGCACGGTGGCGCGCACCGGATTCGCGGTCAGCTGCGCCGCCGCGGCCGCGGGCGTGATGAGCAGGGCGAGCACAAGCAGCGCGCCCACGATCTGCACACCGAAGGCCGCGGTAATGCCGAGCATGACCGCGAACACCACCGAAAGCGCCCGCACCGGAACCCCGCGGGCGAGTGCGACTTCGGGATCCGAGCTCGCGAAAAGCAGCGGCCGGTACACCACCGCGAGTACGGCGAGCACCAAAACGGTGCAGGTCAGCAGTAGTGCCAGCCCGTTGTAGCCGACGCTGACCACCTGACCGGTCAGCAGCGAGAATTTCGATCCGGCGCGTTCGGGACCGAGCCACAGGAACAGCACCGAGAGTCCGAGTCCGAACGACAGCACCACCGCGATCACCGAATCGCGTTCTCTGGCTTTGGTACCGAGCAGACCGAACAGCACCGCCGCCACCACAGAGCCGACGATCGCGCCCAGCCCGACCCCGATTCCGGCGAGCAGCGCGGCGGCCGCACCGGTCAGCGAGAGCTCGCTGGTGCCGTGCACCGCGAACGACATCTGCCTGCTGATGATCAGCGGCCCGATCACACCGGCCAGCAGTCCGAGCAGCGCGGCCGCGAGTACCGCCTGCTGTACGAAGGAATACGAGAGCAGGTCCGCGGTGGTGGTGAAGTCGAACATCTTCGAGACGACATCGGAGAGCTTGTCGTTCACGAACGGACCCCGGCCGATTCGGGCAGCTCATCGGCAAGCGTTGCGCAGTGCTGGGCACCGGCCGCACCGAGCGCGTCCATGGTGTCGCCGGTGCCGACGACGACCAGCCGCCCGCGCACCCGCAGCACATCGACCTCGGTCTGGTACAGCTCCGAGAGCACCGCCGAGGTCATCACCTCGTCCGGTGTACCGATCCGGAACTTCCCGTCGACCAGATACAGCACCCGATCCACCAGCGGCAGAATGGGATTGATCTCGTGCGTCACGAAAAGCACTGCGGTGTCATGGGTCCGCCTGCGTCGATCGATCAGTTCCGAAACCAACCGCTGATTCGCCAGATCGAGGCTCAGCAGCGGTTCATCACAGAGCAGCACCTTGGGATCGCCGACCAACGCCTGTGCGACCCGCAGCCGCTGCTGTTCGCCGCCGGACATGGATTCCAATGGCGCATAAGCGAATTTCTCCGCGCCCACATCGGCGATGGCCGCACGGACCTTGCGCTTGCGGTCGGCGCGCCGCCGCAGTCCGAGGCCCCAGCGGTGCCCGTCGACGCCGAGTCCGACCAGGTCGACCCCGCGCAGCTGCACACCGGCATCGATCGTCTTCTGTTGCGGCACATAGCCGATATCGGGATTGCCCGCCCGTGCGGGCCCACCCGCGATTTCGGCGGTGCCGGAGCTGAGCGCGAGCTGACCGAGCAGCACCTTCAGCAGCGAGGTCTTGCCGGATCCGTTCGGCCCGAGAACCGCGACGAATTCACCAGGCGCGATCTCGAGATCCAGTCCTTGCCAAAGCTTGCGTTCGCCGAAGGAAAGGCTGGCGGAATCGAGTTTTACAGCGGCTGAGCGGGTATCGGACCGCCGCTCCACCTTGTCGGTGTCTTCGGTGGTCAGCGTGGCTCCCAATGTCATGCGATCTCGATCAGGCCAGCGCCGCGGCCAGGGCTTGGGCGTTCTTGGTCTGCCACTGAATGTAATCCACACCGTCGGGCAGCGTTTCGGTCACCTCGACGATGGGTAGGCCATTCGACTGCGCGAGCGCCCGCAAATCCTTGGTGATCTTGTCCTCGGTCTGGATGTTGTAGATCAGCGCGCGAACCTTCTTACCGGTCAGCAGATCCTGGGTGGCGGCGACGGCGGCGGGTGCCGGATCGGTCTCCTGCTCGATCGCCTCCTGGAATTCGTGCGGGGTCAGATCCTGGGTTCCGGCGGCGACCAGCAGGTAGTGCGCCAGTGGTTCGGTCTGCAGCACCGGGGTCTTCGGGTGCTCGCCCGCGATCTTGGTGGCGGCGGCGGTGATCGCGGTCAGCTGGCTCTTGAATGCGGCGGCGCGGTCGGCGTAGGCGGTGGCGTGGACGGAGTCGATCTCGCCGAGGGCGCTCGCGATCCGGTCGGCGACCGTGCTCACCGTGCCGATGTCGTAGAAGACGTGCTCGTTCTCGTCGCTCTTGTCGGTGCGGGATTCGAATGCGTCGACGGTGGGCTTGTCCTTGCCCTGGATCGCCTTCTCGATGAACTCGTCGTAGCCGCCGCCATTGAAGACGACCAGATCGGCATCGCTGATCTTGGCCGACTCCACGGCCGAGGTTTCGTGCGAATGCGGATCGGCGGCGGGATCGGTGATCAGCGCGGTCACCGAGGCATCCGGGCCCGCGATGGTTGCCGCGATATTGCCCCAGACATTGGTGGACGCGACGACGCTCGGCTTATCCGAATCCTTCGAACTACCGCATGCGGTGAGCGCCAGAGCGGTGGCTACCCCCACGGCGATACCGGCGAATCTGATGGCAATCCGTGTGCTCACGCGCGGGGTACTCCTGGCAGTACGGCAGATCTGAGCGTGCTCTAGATCATAATGGAAATCGTTACCATTTGAACTGTAGCAGGAGGCCCCTGTTCGGCACGAGTCGATGTTTGCCGCGTCACTTCGACCCCGGATACGGGCCGGGCCCGCGAACCGATCGGTTCGCGGGCCCGGAACTGGGTAGCGGTCGACTCAGACGAACGCTTCGACCGGCTTACCCAACAGCTGTGCACAGCGCAGCAGGCCGAGATGGCTGTATGCCTGTGGATGGTTGCCGAGTGAGCGTTCGGCGACCGGGTCGTACTCCTCGCTGAGCAGACCAGTCGGTCCGGCGACATCGACCAGCTGCGCGAAGAGAGCCTCGGCGTCCGAGCGCTTACCGATCAGCAGATACGCCTCGACCAACCAGGCCGCGCACAGGTGGAAGCCACCCTCGCCGCCGGGCAGGCCGTCGTCGTGGTGGTAGCGGTACACCGTCGAGCCGCTGCGCAGCTCCGCCTCGGTGGCGACGACCGTCGCGGCGAAACGCGGATCCGACGGGTCGATCAGTCCGCTGAGGCCGATGTGCAGGGTGGCCGCGTCCAGATCGGTGCCGTCGTAGGCGGCGGTGTAGGACTGGACATCGTCGTTCCAGCCCTTGGACTTCACTTCGTCGGCGATGGTGTCGCGCAACGTGATCCAGAGCGGATCGATCTGACGCTGGAACCGCTGCGCGAGGGTGATCGCCCGGTCCACGGTCAGCCAGCCCATCACCTTCGAGTACACGTGGTGGCGCGGGTTGCCGCGGATCTCCCAGATGCCGTGGTCGGGTTCCTGCCAGCGCCGCTGCACCGCGGAGACCATGGCGTGCACCAGTTCCCAGTCGGCGTCCGGCAGCGACTTGTCCGGGTCGGTCAGCCCCTTCGCCTCGCGACCGTGCGCCAGCGATGCGATGAGATCGACGATCGGACCGAAAACATCCAGCTGCACTTGCATATTCGCGGCGTTGCCGACGCGGACCGGACGCGAACCCGCATAGCCGGGCAGCTGATCGATCGATGCCTCGGGCGGCAGGGTTTCGCCGTAGAGCGTGTACAGCGGGTGCAGGCGTTCCGGACCGGGCAGCGTCTCCAGGACCCGGTGCACCCAGCCGAGGAACTCCTCGGCCTCGGTCAGCGAGCCGAGCGAAACCAGCGCCTGTGCGGTCAGTGAGGCATCGCGCAGCCAGCAGTAGCGGTAGTCCCAGTTGCGTACGCCGCCAATGTCTTCCGGCAGCGAAGTAGTGGCGGCGGCCAGGATCGAACCCGACGGCGCGTGCACCAGTCCGCGCAGGGTGAGAGCCGAACGCTTCATCAGATCCGGTTTCAACGGCGGCAGTTGCAATTTGGCCGCCCACTTGGACCAGTAGTCCTCGGCATCCCTGCGCCGCTCCGGTTCGCTGACCATGGCGGGCGCGAGATCCTGCGTGCCGCAGCGCATTTCCAGCACGATCGGGCCGCGGGACGGATCGACGACGGCGCGCGCGGAGCTGTGCATGCCGTCGGAGTGGATCTGCCAGTGCACACCGGGCGAGCGCAGCACCATCGGATCGTTAGTGCCGACTACGCGCAGTCCGTTCGATTCGATTTCGATGCTGACCGGCACCTGACCGAATTCCGGTCGGGGCGCGAAGGTTACGACGGCCTTCGCATCGCCGGTGATCACCCGGGTCAGGTCGGTGCGGGTGGGGGCCACATCGTGCGGCAGGTAGTCCACCACTTGCAGTTTGGCCCAGCGGGTTTCGACGGTCATGGTGCCGTCGATGTAGCGCTGCGACAGCGGCAGGCCGGGACGTTCCGGCTCGATGGTGAAGTGTCCGGCCTGCGGTCCGCCGAGCAGATGGGCGAAGACCGCGGCCGAATCGGGCTCGGGGTGGCAGAACCAGGTGACGGTCGCGTCGGGTGTGAGCAGCGCCACCGAGCGCGGACTGGCCAGCATGCTCAGCCGCTCGATGCGCGGCGCGCTCGCCCCCGCCAACCAGGTGCGCCTTTCCTCGAGCAGGAAGGCCAGCGCCCAGGACACCGCCTCGGTGGTGTCGACCCGGTATTTGGCCAGGCTCTCGCCGTCACCGACCTTGATGCCGACATCCGGGCCGGACAGCATGCGGAAGGCCTTCTCGTCGGTGACGTCGTCGCCGAAGAACACCGCGGCCGACGCGCCCTCCTGATGACGGACGGTGTCGAGCGCGACGCCCTTGTCCGTCTGGATCACCGCGAGCTCGATAACCGATTTACCCTCGGTCACCTGCACGCCGACCCAGCAGGCCGCACCCTGGCGCACCGCTTTGAGTGCGCGCAGCCCGATTTCCGGACTCGCATTGCGCACATGCAGCGCGACGCTGGCCGGTTTGATCTCGACGCTGGCGCCGGGATTTTCCGCGGCGATCTGCGTCAGACTGGTCTGGACTTCGACCAGCAGTTGTTTGGCGTCATTGTCGATGGCGTGCACGAAACCCACATCGAATTCCGAACCATGACTACCGATAAGTTGCACCTCGACCGGAAGTCGCGACAATGCCGCGAGATCTCGCAGGGCACGGCCGGAGATCACGGCGGCGGTCGTTCCGGTGAGACCGGCAAGCGCTCGTAGCGCGCTTACCGATTCCCGATGTGGAAAAGCTTTTGCCGGGTCGGACACGATGGGTGCGATCGTCCCGTCGTAGTCCGATGCGACCAAAAGCCGTGGCACGCGCGCGACCGTCGACAGTGCACGGCGAAGTTCCAGTGGCAGATCCTGTGCGCTCACGCATCCAACCTAGTGATCGGAGGAGTTTTTTCAGGGGCACGCGTGACAATACTGTGTTGAATTTGCCGCACCGAAGCGCGCCGCCTGGCGTGCGCTGTGTTGTCGGCCGCGCGGGCGCGGCGTGTTCGCGGCCCCCTGATGTCTCGCGTCCGAGCCGTCGAGACTCGCGACTTCGTCGCATGCGCTTCGACGACTCGGACGCCAAACGGGCCGCGAACTCCTCGCTCGTAAGACTCGCTCCGTGCGGGTCGGCTACGCGGTTATGTGACCAATACTACGCAGTGCCCAGCAGCCGCTGATGACGAATTTTCCTGGTGTGTGCCAATTGTCGAGCCAAAGGTTTGCTAGTTGTTGTCGCCGTTGCCGAGCAGTAGATCCACGGTGAGTTCCAGTCGCTCGGTCACATCGGTGGCCGAGGCGCGTCTGGTCAGCCAGGCGACCAGATTCGACAGCCAGACATCGCTGATGACCCGCGCGATCGCCAACTGGCGTTCGGTGGGCTCGCCGTCGTTCATCGCCCTGGCGAATACCCGGTCCATCACCTTGCCGACCCGGTCGACCTCCGCGGCGGCCGAGGCGTCGGCGAACATGAACGCGCGCGTCATCGCCTCGGTGAGCAAGGGGTCGCGCTGCATCATCCGGGTGATCTGGGTCAGCAGCAGATGCATGCGCTCGTTCGGCGTCTGGCCGGCAAGTGGTTTGCGTTTGCCCTCGATCTGCTCGAATTCCCGCGACAGCGCGGAAACGAGCAGATGCACCTTGGACGGGAAATACCGGTACAGCGTGCCGACCGCCACGTCGGCGCGTTCGGCCACCGCGCGCATCTGCACCGCGTCGTAACCACCCTTGGAAGCCAGTGCGAGCGTCGCGTCCAGAATTCGCTTACGCCGTTCCCGCTGCGCGGCCGAGCTGAGCTCGTCCTCGCTCAGCGTCGTGACCGTCGCGGTGGCCGATGCTTGCCCGGCCGCATTCGAATCGGCTGGCTGCGATCGGGAGGGACTGGCCATTGATGAGAGTCCTTTCCTGCATTCCGGCAACGGGCATCGGTCGTCTCTTGACTTCCGCCCAGCTAGGATATTAGAACATGTTCTAGGTGTGGGAGTCACGCCGGAAAGGCGGTACGGACTGTGACCATCGCCACCACTGACGAGCATAAAGCCGTTCAGGAGTCGATGCGCGGATGGGCCGGATCGGTACGTCCTATTGCAACAATGCGGGACGAGCCGACGGACTTCTGGCGCGCATATTGGCCCGGGTTGGCGGACTTCGGAATTTTCCGGGTCGCCATTGCCGAAGCGGCAGGCGGCCACGGTGGATCGGTCGCCGACCTGGCGGTATTGGTCGAGCAGGCGGCGCACGATCTGGTCGGTGGGCCGGTGCTGTCCACCGCATTGGCGAACCTGGTCACCGCGGGCGCGCTCGCCGAGGATATGCCGTGCGGTGTTGCGCTCGACTTCGTTGTCGGGGACGTGGTGAGGGTACCGGTCGCATCCGATGAGTTGTTGCTCACGGGTGTCTGGGAATCGGTGCTCGGCGCTGCGCCGGGTACTTCGGTGCTGTTGCCGGTGCAGGCGCTGGATGGGTTGCGCTGGTGCGTGATCGGGCCCGATGCCGAGGGTCTGCGCATCGAGGCGCTGGCACCCGCTGACCCGAGTACGCCACTGGCGCGTGTGCACTGCGCCGAGGTGCGAGTGCCCGCGGACCGGGTGTTCGAGTCGCCGCATGCGGTGGAAGATCTTCTCGCGGTACTGGTTTCAGCCGAGCTCGCCGGTGTGGCGGGCTGGTGTCTGGAGACCGCCGTCGAATACGCCAAGGTGCGTGAGCAATTCGGGCGCAAGATCGGCTCTTTCCAAGCGCTCAAACACATTTGCGCGTGGATGCTCTGCCGGGCCGAGCTGATCCGTTCCGTCGCGGCAGATGCCGCGGCCGCGGTCGACGAGGGCGGTGCGGAACTGCCCATCGCGGCCGCCATCGCCGCCGCGATCTCGCTGGACGCCGCGGTCGAGACCGCCAAGGACTGCATTCAGGTGCTCGGTGGCATAGGTTTCACCTGGGAGCACGACGCGCACTTCTACCTGCGCCGGGCCACCGCACTGCGGCAGCTGCTCGGCGGATCGGCGCGCTGGCGGGCCAGGGTCACGGAGCTGACCCGGGCTGGGCAGCGCCGGACCACCGGTGCGGACCGGGTCTTCGCCTCTGCGGCGCGAGCGACGGCCCCGGAGGAGGCAGCGCAGCGTTACCACGGAGGGGCCCGGGAGCGCCGCGAATCGAACACAGCTGGCGTCGAGGTGGGCGACAGCAATGCGAACGAGCTGGCCGCCGAGGTGGCCGCGATCGCCGCGCTGCCTGCCGATCAGCGGCGCAATGCGCTGGTCGACGCCGGGCTCGTCATGCCGCACTGGCCCGCACCGTACGGGCGTGGTGCGAATCCCATGACAGGACTGGTGATTTCGGAGGAACTGCGGCGCGCGGGACTGGAGTCGCCGGATCTGACGATCGGCGGCTGGGCCATTCCGACCCTGCTGCAGCACGGCACCCAGGAGCAGATCGACCGCTTCGCGTGGCCGACGCTGCGCGGCGAGGTGGTCTGGTGTCAGCTGTTCAGTGAGCCGGAGGCAGGTTCGGATCTGGCCGCGCTGCGCACCACCGCCAAGAAGGTCGACGGCGGCTGGGTGCTGCGCGGACAGAAGGTGTGGACGTCGCTGGGCGACCGGGCGAACTGGGCGATCTGCCTGGCCCGGACCGATCCGGACGCACCGAAGCACCGCGGTATCAGCTACTTCCTCGTCGATATGCGCAGCGCCGGACTCGAGGTGCGTCCGCTGGTGCAGATCACCGGGGAGGCGCGGTTCAGCGAGGTCTTCCTCGATGACGTCTTCGTGCCCGACGACGGTCTGGTCGGCGCGTTGAACAACGGCTGGAAGATCGCCCGCTCGACCTTGTCGACCGAACGAGTCGCCATGGGCGGCAACGGGATCGGGCCGGTGCTGGAGGAGCTCATCGCCAAACTGCCCGCCACCGGGCCGGGCGCGGAGCTATTGAACGATCGGCTCGGCGGCTTCGTCGCCGATGCGATCGCTGGACTATTGCTGGAACAGCGTGCCGCGGTTCGGATGCTGGCGGGCGGTGATCCGGGAGCGCAGAGCAGTGTGCGCAAGCTCGTCGGTGTCCGGCACCGCCAGGCAGTGGCCGAATTCGCGGTGGAAACGGCAGGTCCAACCGGTGCGCAGGACTCAGAGGTGGTAAAAGAGTTCCTGCTCACGCGCTGTTTGTCGATCGCTGGTGGAACCGAGCAGATTCTGTTGACCGTGGCTGGTGAGCGAATCCTCGGACTGCCTCGCGACACCGACAGCTAGTAGACCAACCAACTGGGAGTAAAGCGTGGACTTCACCCGGGACGAGGGCCAGGATGCCGTGGCCGAGGTCGTCGTGAGTTTGCTGGAGCGTGAACCGGCACGCGATATCGAGCTGTGGCCGAGCCTGATCGAGACCGGACTGCTCTCGCTCGCGCTGCCGGAGCAGTTCGGTGGTGACGGTATGGGCTTGGCGGAGGTCTCGGTCCTGTTGACCGAACTGGCCGCCGAGGCGGTGGCGGTGCCCGCCCTGCCGACCCTGGGCCTCGGCCTGCTGCCGCTGCTGGCCGCATTGCCGGACAGCGTCGCCGAGCGGGTCTATCCGGAGGTCGCCAAGGGCACGGTGCTCACCGCCGCGCTCAGCGAGCGCGCGAATCCGTTCGTGGTCAAGCCGGAGACCACCGCGGTTTCCGATGGCGACACCGTGCGCGTCACCGGTCACAAGGTGGCGGTACCGTATGCGGAGCAGGCGCGCTGGCTCTTGATTCCGACGAATTCCGGTATTGCACTGGTTGATTCGAATTCGCCGGGGCTCACCCTGACGCCGTCACCGGCTTCCGGCGGGATTCCGGAATATTCGGTGCGCCTGGACCAGGTCGAGATTCCGGCCGAGCAACTGCTGCCCGATGGCATCGGTGAACTGCACCGGTTGGCCATCGCCTCGATCGGCGCGACCGCGGACGGACTGCTCAAAGGTGCGCTCGTGCTCACCGCCGAGCACCTGCGGACCCGGCGGCAGTTCAATCGGCCGCTCGCCGAATTCCAGGCCGTCGCACAGCAGATCGCCGATGTGTACGTCGTCTCGCGGACGCTGCACGCCGCCGCCGTTTCGGCGAACTGGGCACTGGCACAGTCCGATTCGACGACGCCGCATCAGGAGCGTATCGATGACGACCTCGATGTGCTCGCCTACACCGTGGCCTCGGAACTGCCCGCCGCCATGCAGAAATGCCATCACCTGCACGGTGGCCTCGGGGTCGATGTGACCCACCCGATGCACCGCTACTTCTCGCAGGCCAAGGACATCGCCCGCTGGCTCGGCGGCGAATCGTTCCGACTCGATCGATTGGGGGCCAGATGTTCATCGATCTGACCGCGGAGCAGCGCAAGCTGCGCGATGAATTGCGGGCATACTTCGCCGATCTCGTCACTCCCGAGGAGGAGGCCGAGATGGCGATCAACCGCCACGGTGACGCCTACCGCGCTGTGGTGCGCCGGATGGGTGCGGATGGTTGGCTCGGTGTCGGTTGGCCGAAGGAGTTCGGCGGCCAGGGTTTCGGGCCGATGGAACAGCAGATCTTCTTCAACGAGGCGGTGTGCGCGGATGTTCCGCTGCCGCTGGTCACCTTGTTGACGGTCGGGCCGACGCTGCAGAGCTTCGGCACCGACGCACAGAAGGCGAAGTTCCTGCCCGGAATCCTTTCCGGCGATATCCATTTCGCGATCGGCTACTCCGAACCGGAGGCGGGCACCGACCTCGCCGCGCTGCGCACGAGTGCGGTGCGCGACGAATCCGGCGATTGGATCGTCAACGGGCAGAAGATCTTCACCACCGGTGCGCATGAGGCCGACTATGTCTGGCTGGCCTGTCGCACCGGCTCGGTCGAATCACGGCACCGGGGCATCACGATCCTGATCGTGGATACCACCGATCCCGGCTACTCCTGGACGCCGATCATCACCTGCGACGGTGCGCACCACACCAACGCCACGTATTTCGACAATGTCCGGGTGCCCGCCGACATGCTGGTGGGCGAGGAGAACAAGGGGTGGCGACTGATCACCACCCAGCTCAACCACGAGCGGGTGAGCCTCGGCCCGTCCGGCAAGATCGAACAGCTCTACGACCGGGCGCGCGAATGGGCCCAGTCGCGCGGTGTGCTCGCCGAGGCGGATGTGCGCCGTTCGCTCGGTCGCATCCACGCCATGGCTCGGCTCAACGAACTGCTGAACTGGCAGGTCGCGGCGACCGTCGACGGTGACCAGGCCACCGTGATCGCCGATGCCTCGGCAACCAAGGTGTATTCCACCGAATCGCTGCAGGAGGCGGGCCGGTTGGCCGAGGAGATCGTCGGGCATTACGGCGATCCGGCCGATCCGGCCACCGCCGAACTGCTGACCTGGCTGGACCGCAGAACCAAACAGAATCTGGTGGTGACCTTCGGCGGCGGCGTCAACGAGGTGATGCGCGAACTGGTCGCCTCCTCCGGGCTGAAACTGCCTCGGGTACCTCGATGAATCCGCGCCGATGCGCGGTACGGACGACGACAAGGAGCCGCGCGTGCCGGAAACCATGACTCCGGAAGCGATTACCGAAGCCGCCGAGAAGATCATCGCGGCGGGTGATTGCGCGCCACGCCTCGGGCGTGACCCGGTGAACCAGCCGATGATCAACAACTGGGTGGAGGCGCTCGGGGATCGGAATCCGATCTACGTCGACGAGGAGGCCGCGCGTGCCGCCGGACATCCCGGCACCGTGGCCCCACCGGCCATGGCACAGGTGTGGACCATGTTCGGGCTCAACGGTTCTCGTCCGGCCGATGATCCGATGGCGCAGGTCACCGAGCTGCTCGACAGTGCGGGCTATACCTCCGTGGTCGCGACCGACTGTCAGCAGACCTATCACCGGTATGTGAATGTCGGCGAGCAGATCTCGGTGACCAGCAGGCTTTCCGAGATTCGCGGGCCGAAGAAGACCGCGCTCGGCGATGGCTGGTTCGTCACCTTCCAGACCAGCTGGCACGTCGGTGACGAGGTCGTCGCCGAAATGCTGTTCCGGCTGCTCAAATTCGCACCCGGCACCGGTGCCGCACCGAAAGCGCCCGCGGGCGAACGGGTCAAACCGCTGGTCTCCTGGGATACCGAATTCTTCTGGGAGGGCACCAAGGTCGGGGAGCTGCGGATCCAGCGGCTGCCGGACGGCACGCTGCGGCATCCGCCGATTCCGGCGCTGTGGCAGGACAAGTCGGAGCAGACCGACTATGTCGTCGCCGCCGGGCGCGGTGAAGTGTTCAGCTACGTCGTGCATCACGCGCCGAAAGTGCCCGGGCGGCAACTGCCTTTCGTGGTCGCGCTGGTCGAATTGGAGGAGGGTGTGCGGATGCTCGGTGAGCTGCGCGGCGTCGATCCGGCCGATGTGAAGATCGGCCTGCCGGTGCAGGTGGAGTTCGAGAAGCTCGACGACGCGGCCGTGCTGCCGGTCTGGCGGGTGATCGCATGACCTACGTCGAACCGGCCACCATCGAGGTCGGCACCGCGCTGCCCGAGTTGGTCATTACCGCCGATCCGACCTTCGTGATCAGTACGGCCTTGGCCACCAGGGACTTTCAGGATGTGCACCACGACAGGGACAAGGCCGTCGCCCGTGGTTCCAAGGACATCTTCGTCAATATCCTCACCGATACCGGGCTGGTGCAGCGCTTCGTCACCGACTGGGCCGGACCGCGCGCCATCGTCAAATCGGTAGCGCTGCGCCTGGGGGTACCGCTGTATGCCGGTGACACGCTGACACTTTCCGGCACCGTCTCCGCGATCCACGGCGAAGACATCCATATCGATGTCGTCGGCCGCGACAGCCTCGGTGACCACATCACGGCGAAAGCCGTTATCGCACTGCGGAGGCCATGATGACCGCTGACAGCACCACCGGGATTTCCGGCCGCGCCGCCATTGTCGGCATCGGCGCCACCGACTTCTCCAAGGACTCCGGCCGCAGCGAATTGCGTTTGGCCGCCGAGGCGGTCACCGCGGCGCTCGCCGACGCGGGCCTCACCCCCGCCGATGTGGACGGCCTGACCACCTTCACCATGGATACCAATACCCAGGCGGCCGTGGCACGCGCCGTCGGTATCCCGCAGCTGAAGTTCTTCAGCCACATCGGATATGGCGGCGGTGCCGCCTGCGCCACCGTTCAGCAGGCCGCCATGGCGGTCGCCACCGGCGTCGCCGATGTGGTTGTCGCCTATCGCGCCTTCAACGAGCGTTCGGTATCGCGCTTCGGCCAGTTCTCCACCGCGCTGGCCACCGCGCCGACCTCATCGGGCATCGATGCGGGCTGGTCCTATCCACAGGGGCTGGGGACACCGGCCGCGCAGGTGGCCATGGTCGCCCGCAGGTATATGCATGTCTACGGCGCGACGAGCGCGGACTTCGGCCGCGTCGCCGTCGCCGACCGCAAACACGCCGCGGTGAACCCGGCCGCCTTCTTCTACGGCAAGCCGATCACCATGGAAGACCACCAGAATTCGCGCTGGATCGCCGAACCGCTGCATCTGCTGGACTGCTGCCAGGAGTCCGACGGCGGTGTCGCGATCGTGGTCACCAGCGTCGAGCGGGCCCGGGACCTGCCGCAGCGCCCGGCCGTAATCGCCGCTGCCGCACAGGGTTCCGGTGCGGACCAATATGTCATGACCAGCTACTACCGTGACGCCCTCACGGGGCTGCCCGAGATGGGTCTGGTCGGCGATCAGCTCTGGGAGCAGAGTGGTTTGCGTCCGGAAGATATGCAGGCAGCCATCCTCTACGACCACTTCACTCCGTTCGTCCTCATGCAGCTGGAGGAACTCGGCTTCTGCGGACGCGGTGAGGCAAAGGATTTCATTGCCGACGGCGCCATCGAAGTCGGTGGCCGCCTACCGCTGAACACCCACGGCGGACAGCTGGGCGAGGCCTATATCCACGGCATGAACGGGATTGCCGAGGCGGTGCGGCAGATCCGCGGCACCTCCGTCAACCCGGTGGCGAACCTGGAGCACATCTTGGTCACCGCGGGCACGGGCGTCCCGACCTCGGGGTTGGTACTCAGCGCGAACTGAGCGGATCTCGGCATTCGCCGAGATCCGTCCGTCGTATGATCGGGTCGAAGAGTGGATGCCGAATTCCGAGACCTGATCAGTTGGCGTCGTAGGGGAGCAGAGTGAAATGGTCAGCACCCCAGAGCGGGCGGAGTTGGCGAAAGTGCCGCTGGTCCAGGGTCACCACCGCGGTGGTGCGGTAACGGTCTGCTAGTACGACATTCGACGCGTCGGCGATTCCGATGTAATCCTTCGGCCCGTTGAATTGACGTGTGATTGCCACCGCGACGGCGTGGTCCTCGGCGGTCCACTCGGCCAGCTCATAAGCGCCTGTCACGACATCCTGGCCGAAGGCGCGGGCAGCATCTGCTCCAAGCCGCGACGACAGCATGTAGTCGGCTTCGGCGACGATGAATGGCGATACAACCAGCAGGTCGACGGCCTCGCCAAGGATGTGTGCGATGGCTGGATGCTCCGGATACGCCTCGTCGAATGAGGCCAGAATGGTACTTGTGTCAATGATAAGTGCGGTCACTCGCCGAAGCCTCGGGCCAGCTCCTCGTCGATCTCTTCAGCGTTGAGTGGCCGGTCGCTGCGGTAGCCGCCGATCGTTGGGCGAGGTTTTTTCGCGCTCTCGTCGATCAGTCGGTCGATTTGCTGTGCAAGCGTCAATCCGTGGGCGGCCGCTAGCCGGTGCAGCCGGTCGCGGGTTGCCTTCGGCACCTTGATGGTTGTAGCGGTCATACCGATTAGTATACCGAGCGACACGCGCAAGCAGGGGAGGAGTCTGATGGCCGAGCGTCATCTTGTCGACGTGCATATTCTGCTCGTCTGCGACGGTGAGGTGTTGCTCAGCAGGCGGCGCAGTCCGGACGAGTTCGACGGTCTGTGGCATCTGCCTGCGGGGAAGCTGGAGTCCGGCGAGTCCGCGACCGCTGCTGCCGCGCGTGAGGCGGGGGAGGAGATCGGGGTCGTCATAGACCCCGCGGAGCTGCGCCTGATTCATACCGCACACGTGACCAGCTCCGGGCGGGAAGCCCGGCTCGGGCTGTTCTTCCATGCACTGCGCTGGGCGGGTGAGCCGGTGAATCGCGAGCCGGACAAGAGCTATGGGCTGCGCTGGTTTTCGCTCGACGCGCTGCCGGAAGAGTCGCTGATCCGCTATTCGGCAACCGGAATCCGTGGGTTCACGAGTGGCACGCCTTATAGCGAGTTGGGCTGGACGAGGTAGCTCCGGGATCGGCGGGGGTCGGTTGGCGGGCCAGTCCGGGTTCGCGAGGGGCACGCGTTTTGGCGAGTTGGGCTGGACGAAATAGTCCCGGGATCGGCGGGGTCGGTTGGCGGGCCAGTCCGGGTTCACGAGAGGCACGCGTTATGGCGAGTGGGGCTCGGCGTAGTAGCCCTGGGGTCTACGGGGTGAGTTGGCGGGACAGCATGGCCGCGAGCTGGTCGACGCTGTCTCGGGTGCCTGCCGGAACATAGGCCCGCGCGCCCGCGAATCTATCGAACACCGCGCCTTCGAGTACCGCGATGAAGTCGGCGGCGGCCGCATCGGGATCGGAAAAACCCAAGGCGTGGAATAGTTCTCGCGCCCGCTCGGTCGAGAAAAGGCTGTGTGTCAGCCGCCGGTGCAATTCCGGATCGCCGAGCAGATCGATGATCAGCGCATGCCGGACGATCAGGTGATTGCGACGGTCGACGAGTAAGCGGTCGAGCCAGGTGGCTATGGCCTTCGCGATGTCATCGGGCTCGCGGGATGGTGACGGGGTGAGCTCGGCGGCGGCGAAGTCGTCGTGGGAGCGGGTGGTGATCCGGTCCGCGATCGCCTCGATGAGCGTGCGTTTGGTGCGGAAGTAATAGGAGGCCGAGCCGCCGGGCAGCTCGAGAGCGGTATCGAGGGCGCGGTGGGTGAGCGCTCGAATGCCCTGGCTGGCAATCACATCGATGGCGGCGTCGACGAGTGCCGCGCGGCGGTCGGTTGTGGACATCATCACCTTCTCTGGCGGCCGCATCCGCTGATCCTCTACAACTGTAGAGGATCAGGAGGATGTCATGGAAGACAATGTCACGCTGGATGCCGATCAGCTCCGGGCGCGCGCACGCCTGCTCGAACTGCTCGACCGGCACGACAAGCCGATGAAGCGGCACCGCGGCATCTACCTGCACGGCAGACCCGGTCGCGGCAAAACCATGCTGCTGGACGACTTCTTCGCGCGCATAGCGTCGAACCGTAAGCGCCGCTTCCATTTCCACAACTTCTTCGCCAAATTGCACACCGCGGCACACGAGTCGGGCTCCATCGACAAGGCCATCGACAGCCTGCTCGCCCACGCCGAACTGGTCTGCTTCGACGAATTCCACGTGCACGATATCGGCGATGCCATGCTGATCGCCCGCATGCTGGACGCCCTATTCGCTCGCCGCATCGTCCTGGTGGTGACCTCGAATTACCCGCCGGAGCAGCTGCTGCCCAACCCGCTGTTCCACGACCGCTTCCTGCCGACCATCGCGCGCATCCGCGCGCATCTGGATACCGTCTCGGTCGACGGCCCACTCGACTACCGCACCCGCGCCGCGCACAGCGGCACCGGCTTCGCGTCCGGTTGTTACCGCATCGACGATGCGAGAGATGCCGACTCCGCAGAGGTCGTTGTTTCGGGTGCCCGCGAGATCCGGGCCGCCGTCGACGGCTCCGCCGTCACTTTCGACTTCACCGCCCTGTGCGGCTCCGCCACCGCCGCCTCGGACTACGTCGAACTCGCACACCGCTTTCGCCGATGGACCTTGCGCAACGTCCCACCCTTGCGCGAGGTCCCGCCCGACTGGGCGATGCGCTTCGTCAATCTGATCGACGTGCTCTACGACGCCGATCTCGAACTCACCCTCGAGGCGCACACCGCACTATCCGACCTGGTGGCCGACGTTGCCGCCGTCCCCGATCTGGCACGGACCGCAAGCCGCCTGAGTGAACTCCGTCAGCCCGAATCCGTCGTGTTCCGCTAGCTGCGCACCCACTCGAGTGCACTGCCGGTTACGGATAAAAAGGAGCCGATCCTAAGTATTCGATTCACTCCCGAGCGGACCACTCGGCATGTAACTATGTGCCTGTTCAGAGCTGTACTCAGATGTGGTGGTAGCAAGTGGCCAGGGCGGGAGCGCCGATATCGCGCGTGATCGTGCTGATCACGCTACTGGCGTGTGCCGCGATAGCGCTGCGCGGCCATATTCCCGGGGCCCATGATTCCGGCGATCACCGCACGGTGCCATCGGCGATTTCGGTGGTATTGATGCCGGTACTGCTCACGGTATCGGTCGTGATCCTGATCGCCGGGGTGATAGCCAGCCAGCACCGACTGCCGCTGGCCATGCCGGAGGTGGATCGTGATTCCGAGCGCAGACATGGACTGCTCGGCCGTACCGGCCTACTGGTGCTGGCCGCGCTGGCGGTCGTTTCCTTGATCGTCGCGGCGGCGTCGGCGGTCTTCTTCGTCGGCTTCGGCCGCGAGGGTGAGCCGACGCCGTCATCGGGGCCGCGCGGAACCACCACCCGCACCCCGCAGGAGGCGGTCACCGCCCCCGCTACCCCCGACGGCGCGCCCACCCAGCACCTCACCGGGACGGCACTACTGGTGGCCATTGTCGCTGCCGCCGTGCTGGTCGGCGGGGCAGTGATCGGGCTGATCGTGGTCGCGATGGCGGGGCAGCGCAAGCCCCGCGTGGTGCCGGTCCCGGTGCCCCCGGCCGCGCCGACGGTCGCGGGTTCGCTGGCCAGGGCGGCCGAGATGGGTCTGGCCGCCATGAATGTGCCCGGCCAGGATCCGCGCGAGGCCATCATCGCCTGTTACGTCGCGATGGAACGTGGGCTGTCTTTCGATCGCGCGGCCGCGCCGCTCGCATCGGATACCCCGATGGAGGTGCTGGCCCGCGCCTTCGAGCGCGGCGCACTGCACGACGCGTCGGCCAGGGAATTGGTCGCGCTCTTCGAGGAGGCCAGGTTCAGTCCGCATTCGATGCTGGAGTGGCAGCGGATGCGGGCCGAACAACTGCTGCGTATCGTGCTGGCCGATCTGCAAGGGGAGATGGTATGAACCGCGCGATCGTGATCGGTGCGCTGATCCTCATCGTGCTGATCGAGCTCATCACCCTCGGCAAGGCCCGCGGTGCGTTGCTCATCGCCGCCGGAGTTCCGGTGGCGCTGGCCATGATTCAGCTCATCTGGTCGTTGACCGGCCGTTCGGCCATCAAAACCGATATCGGATCCGACGATATCGACAACGGTCCCGCCGAGATGCTGCGGCACTGGCATGCCAGAGCGGAGATGCTCGCCGATCGCGCGGACGGCACCAGAGCCGACTGGGATCGGCATCTGCGTCCGCTGCTGGCCAAGGAGTTCGAGTTGTCCACCGGCCTGCGGGTCGCCAAGAACCGCAAGGCGACCGAGGCCGCCGGAATTTTGCAGTTCGGCCCGGAACTGTGGCGCTGGGTCGATCCGGCCAACTCAGCACTGCGGGATCAGACGACTCCCGCACCGGGGCGTGCGGCGCTGGACGAAATCCTGCGCTGCTTGCAAAAGATGTAGTCGACCCGGCATGAGTGGTCAGGCCCGGAGGAGGCAGCTTGCGTAACCATGTGGGGCCCCGCTCATGCCAAATTGAATACCGTCGTAGGAGAATGGGTTGAGGCAAGTGCGAGTAGACATATGACGATGCCGATGGACACGACCATCCAGCGCAGCGAGGCGGTGCTCCGGGAACTGTCCCGGGTGATCGTCGGCAAGCGGGATGAGTTGCAGCTGATCATGATCGCCGTACTTGCCGGCGGTCACATCCTGATCGAGGATCTGCCCGGCCTAGGCAAGACGCTCATCGCCAGGTCCTTCGCCGCCGCGCTCGGCCTGGACTTCACTCGCGTGCAATTCACGCCCGACCTGCTCCCCGCCGATCTGCTCGGTTCCACCATCTACGACATGTCCACGGGCCGATTCAATTTCCGGCGCGGACCGGTTTTCACCAATGTGCTGCTGGCCGACGAGATCAACCGCACCCCACCGAAAACCCAGGCCGCGCTGCTGGAGGCGATGGCGGAGGGCCAGGTCAGCATCGACGGCGAAACCTTCCCGCTGCCACAGCCTTTCATCGTGCTCGCCACGGATAATCCGATCGAATACGAGGGCACCTATCCGCTGCCGGAGGCGCAGCTGGACCGGTTCGCCATGCAGCTACGGCTGGGCTATCTGTCCGAGAACGACGAACGCCAGATGATCCGCCGCCGCTTGGAACGCGGTTCGGCGACACCGCAGGTGGTGCAGGTGGTCGATGCGAACGGCCTGTTGGAGATGCGCCAGTCCGTCGAATTCGTCACGGTGCATCCGGACGTGGTCAGCTACGTGGTCGCGCTGGCCGGTGCGACGCGTGCGCATCCGCAGGTCGAAGTGGGCGCGAGTCCGCGCGCCGAACTCGATCTGGTGCAGATGTCGCGGGCCCGTGCGCTGCTGCTCGGGCGCGACTATGTGATTCCGGAAGACGTCAAGGCGCTCGCCGTTCCGGCCATGGCGCACCGGATCACGTTGCGTCCCGAGATGTGGGTGCGCCGGATCCGCGGCGAGGACGTGATCACGGAATTGCTGCGCCGTCTGCCGGTTCCGCGCGCGTCGGTGACATGATCCGGCGGGAAAGGGCATGACCCAGCCGGATACCCCTGCCCCCGTTATCCAAGGGATCGCGGCGGCCAATGCCGCGGCGGCGCGACCACCGACCCGGGACGAGCCGATGGCGGGCGGGGCGCGGCATCGGGATATGAGTGCCGCCGTCGAGGCCGAATTGCGCTGGCGTCCAGCGCCGTTGGTGTTCATGCTGGCGGTGGGCGCGGCGGTGGCGCTGCTACTCGCGGTGGTGCTCGGTCGCTGGCAACTGGTCGTCTTCGCGGCTCCACTGCTCGGTGTACTGGCCACCGCGCCGTGGCAGCAGTCCAGGACCCGGATCCAGGTGGACGGCGGCGGCACGCTGCGGTGCTTCGAGACGGAGGAGATCGTGACGACGATCGGCGCCTTCGTAGAATCGGGTCACGCGTTGCTTCGGTTGAAGCCGGAGAAGTTCGCGGGACTCGGGATCGACATCGAGGAGGCGATCGATTCCGGGACGGCGCCCGCCGGGCTGCGGTTGGCTCTGACGGCGGACCGCTGGGGTCGCTATCCGCTGTCGGTGCGGGTCACCGCGCTGAGCCCGGCGGGGCTGTCCGTGGCTTCCGCGGTGCTGCCCGCGGGACAACTGTTCGTCTACCCGATCACCGATCCGCAGCGAATGAAGTTGCCGCGCACCGAACTTCCCGAACGGCTCGGCATTCACCTGACCCGCAAGCACGGTCCCGGTGTGGAGTACGCCGATATCCGCGCCTACGCGCCCGGCGATCAGCTCCGCATCGTGAACTGGCCGGTGAGTGCGCGGCGCGGGCGACTATACGTCACCGAGCGGTTGACCAACCGGTCCGCGGATGTGGTTGTGCTGGTGGACACTTCGCAGCAGGCGCCGGGCCCGGCCACCGATTCGCTCGAGCTGTCGGTGCGCGGTGCGGCGCAGGTGGTGCAGTCGACGCTGCAGGCCGGTGACCGCACCGCGGTGGTCTGCCTGGGCCAGTCCCCGCGCTGGTTGCGCCCGGATATCGGGCGGCGGCAGTTCTATCGGATCGTGGATACCGTGCTCGATGTCGGCGATGAGCACATTCCGACCACCGGCACGTTGGCGCCGCATGCGGCCGTGCCGCTCGGTGCGATCATCGTCGCTTTCACCACGCTGCTGGACACTCAGTTCGCGCTCGCGCTGATCGATCTGCGCAAGCGCGGACATGTGGTGGTGGTCGTCGATGTCCTGCGCGGCACACCGTTCCACGAACATCTCGATCCGACCCTGGCGCGGATGTGGAATCTGGAGCGCGCCTCGATGTATCGGGATATGGGAACCGTCGGCGTCGATATCGTGGCCTGGACCGAGGATGCCCGACTGGATCAGGTCATGCGATTGATCCCGGACCATCGCCGAACCGTAAGGGTGCGCCGATGATTCGATTCCTCGCCATTCTGTCCGGGGTGCTACTGGTGACCTCGGTGACCTTGATGACGCCATGGGCCGGGATTCCGGCGGCGGCGCTGGTGGTGGCGGGCTGGTGGTTCCGGCTCCCCGCGGTCGGCGCGGTGCTTCTCGCGATCGGGGTGCTCGCCGTGGCTGATACGGGTGTACTGGCCGCCGCCGCAGCAGGTTTGGTGGCTACGGCCTATCTGCTGAATACCGCGACGGTGTCCGCGCCGGTCGGCGTTGTCCCGACCACGGTTCCGTCCGTCACGGGCGCGGTGGCATTTTCTGCGGTAGCTGTCGGCGCGGCGCTGCTCCCGTTGCGCTTGGCCTGGGTCCCGATCGCCGCCCCGATCCTGGTGATCCTGCTGTACGCCCTGGTAATCCAGGGCGTCGCAATCAAACGAGCACGCAACGACGAGACCGCGCGCGTGCCCAGTTGAGGTCATAGTCGCATCCTGCGATCTAGGCACCGAGGCTCCCAAGCCTCCGGGATGTACTGGTGGAGGGGCCGTCGGCAGGGGTTCAAGTGGCCGACGCAATGCTGCCCGCCCGGGCCTCCCTTTGTCCCGAAAATGTACTGGTGGAGGGGTGCTCTCGGGCGTTTGCCTCCACCGGTACATCGTGATCAGACGTCCAGTGCTCAGGTGAAGCGGAGGCTGACGTCGGCGAGGACGGGGGCGTCGGCGCGGTCGGCGACGGTGGCGCTGATGATGAGTTCGGCGTCCGTGCGCCAGATCCGGGTGCGGATGGTTTCGCCGGGGTAGAGGACGCCCGCGAAGCGGGCACGGAAGCCGGTGACGCGGCTGGCGTCCGAATCGAGCACGGTGTCGGTGGCGGTTTTGCAGACGATGCCGTAGGTGCACAGGCCGTGCAGGATCGGAGCGGGGAAGCCTGCGGCGCGGGCGAATTCGGGATCGGAATGCAGGGGGTTGCGGTCGCCGCACATGCGGTAGAGCAGGGCCTGCTGGGGGAGGGTCGGGGTGGTGACGTCGAAATCCGAGGCGCGGTCGGGGAGTTCGGCCTTGGTGCTCGGGCCGCGTTCGCCGCCGAAGCCGCCCTCACCCTTGGCGAAGATGGATGAGCGTGCGGTCCACAGCGGTTCGCCGTCGGAACCGGTGATCGTATGTTCCTGCACTACGACGGCGGCGGAGCCTTTATCCCAGAGTTCGGTGATGCGCCTGGTGATGGTCGCCTTGCCCGCGGCCGGAATCGGGCGGTGCACTGCGATCTCCTGGTGGCCGTGCACGACCTTCGCCAGATCGATGTCGATGCCGGGGAACTGCACCTTCGGTGGCTCGGTGTCGTGGAAGGTAGGTGCCACGGTCGCGAAGGTCGGCAGTACCTGCGGATCGCGGTCGTCGACGTAGCGTAGTTCGGCCGGATCCGTCCAGCGTGTGCCAGCCCCGAGGCCGAGGTGGTACAGCTGCACTTCGGATGGCGTCCAAGTGAACTCTCCGCTCGGAAGTTCCGCGCCGAGCGCGATTTTCGGGTCGATGGGCATCGAGTTCTCCTTGTGAATGCTTGTGGACAGATCGCCAGCGGCTTGCGGGCGACCTGTCGTGGGCGTATCCCAGCGATCCGAGGCCCCTTGTGGCAATTGCCTCGGATCGATCGTGCGGCGGCCGGGCCGCGACCGGCAAGGTGGCGTCCGCTCCGTGAGACGTCACGCCTCGCCTATGCCTCGGCGGTGGCCTTGGCCGACTGCTGCTTCTTGCGCTCGGCGATATCCAATACCGCGAGGTAGCCGAATGTGATCGCGGGGCCGATGGTCGCGCCGGGGCCCGCGTACGTATGACCCATGACGGGGGTCGCGCTATTGCCGGAGGCGTACAGACCCTCGATCACGGTGCCGTCCTCGCGCAGGACCCGCCCGGCGGTGTCGGCGACCAGGCCGCCCTTGGTACCGAGGTCGCCCGGCACGATCTTGGCCGCGTAGAACGGACCCTGCACGAGCCCGGCAAGGCATGGGTTCGGCTGCACCGTCGGATCGCCGTAGTACCGGTCGTAGTGGCTGTTGCCGCGGCCGAAATCCTCGTCCTTACCGGTGTCGGCGAACTTGTTGAACCGCTCGACGGTCGATGTCAGATTCTCGGCGGGCACGCCGATCCTGGTGGCCAACTCCGCGAGGCTATCGGCCTTGACAATCAGGTCGTTTTCCATCCAGCGGGACGGAAACCGCTGACCAGGCTGCAGTCCGGCGAAGATGTAGCGGTTCCGGTAGCGCTGGTCGAAAACCAACCATGCGGGGATGTTCTCGCCCGGACCCTCACCCTGCCCGTATTCGCCGCCGTACATGGTGTGCACAGCCTCGACGTAAGGAGCGGACTCATTTCCGAATCGCTTACCGTCGGCGTTGACCATGATGGTGCCGGGCAGATTCCGCTCGGCCAGCGCGAACCACGGCTTTCCGCCCTTGAAGATGGTCGGCCCCCACCAGGAATCCTCCATGAAGCCGACCGCGCCGCCTGCTTCCATCCCGGCATTGATGCCGTCGCCGGTATTGGCGGCCGCGCCCGTGGTCCACTCGGTGGTGATGGGCTGGCGCTGGTACTTGGTGCGCATTTCGGCGTTGTGCTCGAAACCGCCGCTGCCGAGCACCACACCGTATTTGGCGGTGAACCGCACGGTCTCGCCGTTGTGCTCGGCCTCGACGCCGGTGACCACGCCGTTCTCCACGACAAGTTCGGTCAATGGAGTGTTCAGCAGCAGCGGCACATTCGCGTCGATGAGCCCCTTGCGCATGGCGGCGATAATCGCCTGTCCCATACCGAGGATGTGCTTGCCGGTCCACTTGGCGAAGTAGGTGCGGGCGCCGACCCGCATGGCCCGCATGATGCCCTTGGGATGGCGACGGATCAGGTTGAGCCGGACGAAGTCGGCCTGCATGACGACGACATTGAGCGGGGCCTTGGCATACGGGGGCTCGAGGTTGAACCGCTCTTCACCGAGGATCTTGGCATTGAACGGCGCGGGCTCGCACGAGCGGCCCTGGCCCAGGCCGCCGGGGGCCTCCGGGTAGTAGTCGGAGTAGCCGGGCACCCACTTCATCTTCAGCGGGGTGTGGTCGAGGACGAAGTCGAAGGCCTCCGCACCACGGTCGATGTAGGTGTCGATCCGGTCCTTGGGCACCACGTCGCCGATGATGCTGTGCAGGTAGGTGCGGGCGTCCTCGCGATCGTCGGGACGACCGGAGGCCTTCAGTGCCTTGTTGCCGGGGATCCACACGCCACCCCCGGAGCGTGCGGTCGACCCGCCGTAATGCGCGGCTTTTTCAATGATCACCGCACTCAGCCCATGGTGGGCCGCGGCGAGGGCGGCAGTCATTCCGGCAGCACCGCTGCCGACCACCACCACATCGTATTCCCGATCAGTCATGTAGAACACGTTATAGAATGGGACCGCATTTGGTCTATGTTGAGTGGCAGAAGACGCGCTCGACGTTCCATTCGTCGAGAAAACTTGTTTCAGTTTCTGACCGGAGTGATGTACATGGGCCTCGAATGGGACCTGACCGCCGACGTTGTCGTCGTCGGCTACGGCGCGGCGGGGGCCGCGGCCGCGCTGGAAGCGACCGAGTCGGGTGCGCAGGTGCTGGTGCTGGAGCGTTTCGCCGGTGGCGGGGCGTCGGCATTGTCCGGCGGCATCATCTACGCGGGCGGCGGCACCTCGGTGCAGCACGAGGCCGGGGTGCGCGATACGCCGGAGCAGATGCTGGCCTATCTCGAGCGTGAGGTCGGCACGGCCGTCACGCCCGAGACGCTGCGGCGGTTCGTGGACGAGAGTCCGGCGCTGATCGAATGGCTGAAGGGACACGGGGTGCCGTTCGAGGCGTCGCTGTGTCCGTACAAGACGTCGTATCCGAATGACAGCTACTACCTCTACTACTCCGGCAGTGAGGTCTCCGGTTACGGCCGCGAGGTCGCGACGCCCGCGCAGCGCGGTCACCGGGTCAAGGGCAAGGGCACGTCCGGGAAGAAGCTCACCGGTCCGCTGGCCGCCTCGGCGTCGCGACGCGGGGTCCGGGTCGAAACCCTCACGCAGGCAACGCGATTGATCACCGATGACAACGGCACCGTGATCGGCGTCGAATGCGAGTCACTGCGCGCCGCCCCCGGGCGGGTCCGGGATCGCTACACCCGCATGGCGAAAATCGCCGCCAAGCCGGGCATCTACTATCCGCCGCTGCGCAAGGCGATGGAGCGCCAGCTCGCGAAGCTCGATCGCCGGTACCGCACGAGAATTCGGATTCAGGCCCGTCGCGGTGTGGTGCTCAGCGCGGGCGGATTCATCGCGAATCGGGAGATGCTGCGGGAGTACGGGCCGCAATACCGCGGCGGACTCGCGCTGGGCACCACCGGTGATGACGGCAGCGGCATCCGGATGGCCGAGCAGGTCGGTGCGGCGACGGATCGGATGGGCAATGTCTCGGCGTGGCGATTCATCTTGCCGCCCAGTGCATTTACCGGTTCCGTACTGGTGGATGCGGAAGGTCGCCGGGTCATCGATGAGACCCGCTACGGTGCCGCGGTCGGCCACGCACTGATCACCGAACACGGCGGCAAGGGTTGGCTGCTCGCCGACGACGGACTCATGCGCACCGCGATCTCGCAGATCCGGACGCAGTCGGCCTGGTTTCAGCGCGGACAGTTCGAGGCCATGCGGCGCAATGCGGTGCGCGGCGAGACCCTGGACGCCGTCGCGGCGAAGGCCGGTGTCAATGCCGACGGATTGCGTGCCACCGTCGCCGAGCACAATGCCGCGATCGCGAGCGGTGCGCCCGATCCGGTCGGCAAGCCCGCCGAATTCACCAAAACGGTGGGGGCGGGACCGTTCTGGTTGCTGGATGTGGGTATCAAACCGAGCGTCGTCAATCCGTGTCCGATGCTCACCCTCGGCGGAGTCGTCGTCGATGAGGACACCGGGGCGGTGAAATCCGCTGCCGGAACCGATATTCCCGGCCTGTACGCGGCTGGCCGAACGGCAGTCGGCATCTGCTCGGATTCCTATGTCAGTGGATTGTCCCTGGCCGACTGCATTTTCTCCGGTCGGCGTGCGGGCCGATTCGCGGCAGGCGCCGAAGTGCTTTCGCGGGCAGCGGTGCCCGAAGCGACAACAGTGGAAGGAAACTAGCGTGCTGTCCGACGCGGTACGAATCGAATTGGCCGATGAACTCGAGGCCGCCGAACGCGATCGGGTCGGCATCGACCCGCTCATCGCCAGGCATCCGGATATCGATGTCGTCGACGCCTACGAGATCCAGCTGATCAATATCCGGCGCAAACTCGACAACGGCGCGAAGGTGGTCGGGCACAAGGTCGGACTTTCGTCGCTGGCCATGCAGCAGATGATGGGTGTGGACGAACCCGATTACGGTCATCTGCTCGCGGATATGGAGGTCTTCGAGGATGTTCCGGTCGAGACCTCGCGCTATCTGATTCCGCGAGTCGAGGTCGAGGTCGGATTCGTGCTCGGCGCGGATCTGCCCGGCGAAGAATGCACCGAGGCCGATGTGCTCGCCGCGACGGTCGCCTACGCGCCGTCCATCGAGCTGATCGATTCGCGGATCAAGGATTGGCAGATCGGACTGGCCGACACCATTTCCGATAACGCGTCCTCGGCCGGTTTCGTGCTCGGTGCGGCACGGGTTGCGCCGAAAGACCTGGATATCAAGGCCATCGACGCCGTGCTCACCCGAAATGGTGAGGTCGTCGCGCAGGGGCGCAGCGATGCGGTGCTCGGCGATCCGGTGATCGCGGTGGCCTGGTTGGCGCGCAAGGTCGCCAGCTTCGGGGTGCGGTTGAAGGCGGGCGACATTGTGCTGCCCGGTTCCTGCACCCGCGCCATCGATGCCCGTGCGGGCGATTCGTTCCACGCCGAGTTCGCCGGACTCGGTTCTGTCCGTTTGCAATTCAAATAGGAGGCTTGCCGTGTCCGAAACGGGGACCGTCACCGCCGCGATCGTCGGATCCGGCAATATCAGCACCGATCTGCTGTACAAACTGCTCCGCTCCACCACGGTGGAACCGAAGTGGATGATCGGAATCGACCCGGAGAGCGAGGGTTTGAAGCGCGCCCGCGGGCTCGGGCTGGAAACCTCGCACGAGGGCGTGGACTGGTTGCTCGCGCAGTCGGAACTGCCGGATCTGGTATTCGAGGCGACCTCGGCATATGTGCATCGAGCGGCCGCTCCGAAATACGCCGAGGCCGGAATTCGCGCGGTCGATCTCACGCCCGCCGCGGTCGGGCCCGCCGTGGTGCCGCCGGTGAATCTGGTCGGCGCGAATCTCGATGCGCCGAACGTCAATATGATCACCTGCGGTGGTCAGGCCACCATTCCGATCGTCGCGGCGGTATCGCGCGTGGTGCCGGTGGTGTACGCCGAAATCGTCGCCTCGGTGTCGTCGGTGTCCGCCGGACCGGGCACCCGCGCCAATATCGATGAGTTCACCAAGACCACCTCGCGTGGTGTGGAGACCATCGGCGGTGCACAGCGCGGCAAGGCCATCATCATTCTGAACCCGGCCGAACCGCCGATGATCATGCGCGACACCATTTTCTGCGCGATTCCCGAGGATGCCGATACCGATGCGATCGCGGATTCCATCCATCGGATGGTCGCTGATATCCAGAAGTACGTGCCCGGCTACCGGCTGCTGAACGAGCCGCAATTCGACCCGCCGTCGGTGGTTTCCGGTGGGATGGCGAAGGTTTCGGTGTTCGTGGAGGTCGAGGGCGCCGGTGATTTCCTGCCGCCCTACGCGGGCAACCTCGACATCATGACCGCGGCCGCCACCCAGGTCGGCGAGGTCATGGCGAAGCAGATTCTGTCGGCCCGGGTGTAAAGGAGCTCAACCATGGCATATTCCGCAGAACTAGACATCCGCGTCACCGACACGTCGCTGCGTGACGGTTCGCACCACAAGCGCCACCAGTTCACCGCCGACGACGTGCGCAATATCGTGACCGCGCTGGACGGCTCCGGAGTGCCGGTCATCGAGGTGACGCACGGCGACGGCCTCGGCGGCTCGTCGTTCAACTACGGCTTCTCGCACACTCCCGAGCAGGAGCTGGTCAAGATCGCCGCGGAGACGGCGAAGCAGGCCAAGATCGCGGTGCTCATGCTGCCCGGCGTCGGCGTCAAAGAGGACATCAAGATCTCCCAGGACAACGGCGCGTCGATCTGCCGCATCGCCACGCACTGCACCGAGGCGGACGTATCGATCCAGCACTTCGGTCTCGCGCGGGAACTGGGGCTGGAAACCGTCGGCTTCCTGATGATGTCGCACACCCAGCCGCCGGAGGCGCTGGCCAAGCAGGCGCGCATCATGGCCGATGCCGGATGCCAGTGCGTCTACGTGGTGGACTCCGCGGGTGCGCTTGTGCTCGAACAGGTTTCGGACCGGGTGGCGGCGCTGGTCGCCGAACTCGGCGATGACGCCCAGGTCGGCTTCCACGGGCACGAGAACCTGGATCTGGCGGTTGCCAACTCGATCTATGCGGTTCGCGCCGGTGCGAAGCAAATCGACGGCAGCGCGCGGCGATTCGGCGCGGGTGCGGGCAATACGCCCGTCGAGGCGTTTGTGGGTGTCTGCGACAAGCTCGGTATCAAGACCGGCATCGATTTCTTCGCGATCGCCGATGCGGCCGAAGATGTGGTGCGGCCGGTCATGCCGCAGGAATGCCTGCTGGACCGCCAGTCTCTGATGATGGGCTATGCGGGTGTGTACTCCAGCTTCCTGAAGCATGCCGAGCGCCAGGCCGAGCGCTATGGGGTTTCGGCGGCCGAAATGCTGGTGCGTGCGGGTAAGCGCAAGTTGGTCGGTGGTCAGGAGGACCAGCTGATCGATATCGCGCTCGAACTTCAGCGTGAGGCGTCTGTCTCTGCCTGAGCCTGCTCCGAGAAGGCCGCGACCGGTTCGGTCGCGGCCTTTTTCGCGGTTACGGACGCGGCTCGACTCGTTCGGCGAACAGACGCGGTTCTCGCCTCGGAGCTCATCGACCCAGATGTTCAGCATGGCGGCGAGCGACAGGTGAACATTCGAATTCGGGGGTCGCGGACGGGTGCGGAATCGGCGATCATGAATCGTGATCTGTCCGCATTGCAATGCGAATCTGCTGCGCAAACAGCGCGGCGGTCGGCGCTGTTCGACCTGTAGGCGGGAATTCGCGCTCGAACCGAAGGAAAGTCCGCTCGGG
>NZ_BDBY01000148.1 GCF_001613225.1 Nocardia pseudovaccinii NBRC 100343 | reverse complement strand
CATCGCCTGCGGTGGTGATCCCCTTCGGCGTATTGATTCTGGTGCTGGCCATCGTCGGAATCGGCGCGGCAAAGCCCTGGTTCCTGAGCCGCGCCACAGTTCGAATGCCGGGGCTATACAGCAACTTTCGTCGCGATGTGGTCGGTCGGTGGATATCGGTTTACGGCAGCCCGCCGCCAGGATCGGTCGACGAGGGACAGGTGTGGCCACCGGCCGTGGACCGGCCGCGCTTCGCGGTGTTGTGCCTGGATCGCAGCGTGCTCGCCTGCCTTGCCGCCAACAATGTGTCGCAGACCTGGTCTATAGCATTGTCCGACCGCATCGATCAGCTACCGCCGGATGTGCCGGTGATCGTGTTGCACGATGCGAGCCTGCCCGGCATCGCGCTTGCCGGGAAGGCTCGCGTCGCGCTCGGGAGCCGGGCCGTGGTTGTCGGCCTGTCGCCGCGGGCGGTATTGGCCAATGCGTCGACGCTGCGTCTGCGGGATCCGCGCCCGCAACCGCAGGACACCGAATTCCTGCATGGGGAACCGCTGTCGGCCGCGGAGATCGAATGGCTCTGCCAGGGTTGGTGGTCGCCGATCGCCGCGATTCCACCCGCGAAGCTGCTCATGGTGCTGGAACGGGCGGTCGAGCGGATCGAGGATGCGGCCGATCCGGATCGCCGCGCCGCCCGCGAGGTAGGTTTCCTCACGTGGCCGACCCGGTGAAGCAGCACGTGCTCGATCGGCTGCTCCACATCGCGGCCGAGCGCGCCGCCGCCCCGAGCGGCATCCGATTCACCGAGCGTCAGCTCTATTACGAGCTCTGCCGCGTATTTACGCCGCCGCATCGAGCGTCGCGCCGGTTCGCCTTCACAGTCCCCGCACCTCTGAGCTACGCCACATTCCGCACGGCTCTCGACCGCCAAGAGTTCCCGGGCCTACTGACACCGACTCCACCCCGAACCACGCGCGCCGGACTCCACACCCCCGAACCCGACCTCTTCGACTACGGCCTGCCCCGCCTACTCGTCTGCGAGTCCGACGCGATCGCGCAAATGCTGCGCGCCAACGGATTACCCATGGAATCCGCCTGCCCGGTCCTCAACGCGTCCGAACTCCCCCTCGACCCCGGCATCGCCGAAATGCTCGCCCGAGTCGACGGCACCATCTACCTCCTGCACGACGCAAGCCCCCACGGCCTCACCTTCCCGGCCCGGCTGGCAGACCTGACCGAGATTCCGGAGGGCGTACGAGTAGTCCCGCTGGGCCTGCGCCCCCGTCAAGCAGGCACCTTGCACCTGACCCACCTCCGCGGCGCGATGTCGAGTGCCGTTGCCGCGCAGATCGATCCGCGGGAGCGCGAAGCGTTGCACCGCTCGGAGTCGAGTGCTCAGATCGCGTCCATGGATTCGCTGGGTCGTGCGGAGTTGCACGACCCTGAGTCGAGTGCTGAAACGGCGCAGGTCCGATCGAGCGAGCGCCAAATCTCGGCCTCGAGTGCTCGGGCGACGCAAGTGGATTCGCGTGCGCGCGACGTGCCGCGCCCGGTGCCGCGTGCTCTGGGCCCGGTGCCGCATGCTCTGGCTGCGCAGCTGGATTCATGGGAACGCGCGTGGCTGCGCCGCGGCCGGTTCGTCGAAATCGAAGCGGTGCGCCCGGCATCGCTACTGCGCACCGTGCACCGCCTCGTCCGCGAGGTTCGCCCACCCCGCACCGGCCTGCCCGAATTCCGCCGCGCCCGAACCACGGGCTTCATGACCTGGCCCGCCGCATGAGGTCTCGCGATGCCGTGCCCAAGCCGCGCGCAATGCTGACCGAGGTCGATCGCTGCAAGCGCCTGGCCGCTGCCTCGCCGCGGCATCGAACTGGATGCGATCGGCCCGGCTCCGCTGCCAGGCACCGAGTACCTCCTCGCCGCAGAAGGTTGCCCATCCCGAACCGGTCGCAGCGACCTACGCAGTGCCTGGACGGCGCGCGTCCTGACTTCGGCCCGCCGCATGAGATTCCAACGCACCACGCGGGAGCTGGGCACATGGGCAGCGGCCGCGTGGCTGCCGAACGGGATGCCATCCATTCGGCGTCGCTGCTGTGCGCCACCTGGCCCGTGAGGCGAACACTCGACCCATCTGCGCTGTGCCCGGGACACGGGCTTTCTGACTTGGCCCGCTGCGTGAAAGGGAATTGTTGTGCCGGAGCATCGGCAGATTACGTATACCGACGAGTTGCTTGCTGACGGGTCCGTGCATCGGCGGTATGCCGATGGGCGACAAGAGTGGCGGACGCGTGGTGCGCAGGGGGTGGTCTCCTGGCGCGATGATCGGGGTAACTCGGGGACCGATGAGGGGCTCGGGCCGAAGATCGTGAAGCGTACGTACCGCAACGGATCCGTGGTTTATGGCAGGGAGGCGGGGTTCGGGCGGACGCTCTGGGGTGACGGCGCGTTGACCGTCAATCGGTCCTCGTTCGGTGGTCGGCTCGGCGGCATCCTGGCTGCGGTGGCGGGCGGTGCGCTGCTCGGCGCACTGGTCATGCCGCCGAGTGCGATGAGTGCCGAGGAAGAGGAGGAGTTGCGCCGCCAGGCGGCCGCGCAGTCGTCCGGTTCCAGCGACGGGGGCGGCGATTACGGCGGTTGGGATGATGACGGCGGGGACGACGGCGGCGATTTCGGCTGAGGGAAAAGATGTCTCGTTGGTGTGCATTCCTGACGCCGGACGATCCGGCCGGGCAGGTGCGGGCGGTCGGCGGCGATCCGGTGTCGGTGACCGGTCGTTATGCGCTGGGGTTACTCGATGGTCCGGGCATTGCGTCAGATCCCTGCATTGTTGGTGAGCTGACGGCCGTAGGTGAGGTCACGCTGTTCAACGCGGCACAGCTGCGCGCCCGACTCGGCACGGACGCACCGCCGGACTGCGCCGACGCTGAACTGCTGTTGCACTGCTATGCCCGTCTGGGGCTCGACGGAATCGCCGCCGCCGATGGCATGTTCGCACTCGCCATCGCCGACGGCGACGACCTGGTATTGATCCGCGATCACGTCGGCACCCGCACGCTATTCCACGCACGCGCGGGCAAAGGCTGGGCCGCATCCACGTCGCTACGCGCATTGCACCGATGGCCCAGCCTGCGGACCGGTCTGCATCTACCCGCGGTTCGCTCCTTCCTCACCTTCGCCTACCTGCCGGGAACCGAGACGCTGCTGCGTGGCATCCACGAGGTCCTGCCTGGACGCTGTGTCCGGCTACACGGCGACGGCTCGATGACCGAGGAAACCTACTGGGAGCCGATGGAAGTCGAGGACACTCGATCGGCCGCCGACCACGCACTCGAACTCCGCGAACTACTCGAGGACGCGGTCGCCCGACGACTGCCCGCGGGCGAGCCGGTCGGGGTGCTGCTCTCCGGCGGCATCGACAGCAGTCTGGTCACCGCTCTCGCCGCCAAACTGCACGATCAGCGTGTGCGCTCGTATTCCATCAGCTTCGGCGGGACCACGCCGAACGAACTCGCGTACTCCGGACTCGTTGCCACACATTGCAATACCGAACATCGAGTGCTCACCGTGCCAGGTGAAACGGTCGCGTCGCGATTGGCGGAGACTGTGTCGCTACTCGACTGCCCGGTCGGCGACCCACTTACCGTACCCAACCTGATGCTTGCGGAAGCCGTTGCCGCAGATGGCATTCGGGTCGTGCTCAACGGCGAGGGCGGCGATCCGGTCTTCGGCGGCCCGAAGAACCTGCCGATGCTGATCTTCGAACTATCGCGCGACGACCCGTCTCCGGAGGCGAGAGCGCTGGCCTATCTGGACAGCTACCGCAAGTGCTACAGCGACCTGCCGGTGCTACTCAGCACCGACGTCCTGACCGCACTGGCAGACGCGCCGCCACTGACCGACCTGCTCTCGCCCTACCTGCGACAGGGCCGGATGACCAGCCTGCTGAACCAACTGCTGCACACCAACCTGCGCACCAAAGGCGCGCATCACATCCTCACCAAGGTCGAACGACTCACCGCCGCAAGCGGTTTGGAAGGCCGCGCGCCGTTGTTCGACCGCGCCGTCATCGACCACGCCTTCCGCGTCCCCGGCCGGTTCAAGCTGGCCGGTACCAGCGAAAAGTGGATTCTCAAACAGGCTGTGCGCGATCTACTTCCGGCGACCATCGTGGACCGCCCGAAGAGCGGTATGCGAGTTCCGGTGCAGCAGTGGCTCTCCGGGCCGCTGCGCGATCTCGGACACGACCTGCTGCTCGGCTCGTCCGCACGCGCGCGCGGCCTGTTCCGTGCGGACACCATCCGCTCGTGGCTGCGCGGCGACGGTGCGCTGCTGCCGCGGCAAGGCGGCAAGTTGTGGCTGGTGCTGTCGTTGGAGCTGTGGTTGCGGTCCTTCGAAGTCGGGCCGTAAGCCGTACGTTGAGGTAGGAGCCGCATGTCCGATCCCCGAATCAAACACCACGCGGACGACGAGAACGAGATCCACGACCTTGCCGAATTCGTCGACGCGGGACGCAATGTCGTCACGCCCGTCGCGCAATTTCCCGCGGAGGTCGCCGCGGTCGTCGTACAGGCCTTCGCCCAGATCGTCCGGAATGCGAAGGCGAGCCGCGCCGCGACCGTCCCCGACGCGGACGGCATCATCCGCTCGCAGACCTTCGAAGAGGGCGACGTCTACATGATCGAGTCGCCCTTCGACGGCTTCTTCGCCGACCGCTACATCATGGATTTCTACAATGCCGAGGAACGCGGCATCTGCTCACGCATGCATCTGCACACCGGCCTGCGTTTCGTCCGCATGATGACCGGTCCGGACACCCATATCCGGGTGAGCAGCCTCTCGCCGTTCCGTGTAACCGACGTCGAAGGAGTTACGCCCTTCGCGCCCAAGCAATTCGAGGACGATCTACCCGACACCCCACCCGGTCTGCACCGCACCAGATACAACCTGATCGTACCGCCCTGCTCCTTCGTCGATATGCAGATCCCCCGCGGCGTGAGCCATCAGTTCAATGCCATCGGCCCCCACGCCGTCATCGACTCGGTCCATCCGGAAGAGTCCATCGAGGTCTTCCGCGAACGGATGTCCGGGTTCAAGATGATGGCCCAAACCGTCTTCCTCGCAGAGGAATTGCCCGATGCCGACACCTGCACGTCGCTCACATAGCGGACTCCACGACCAATTCGGGCAGGAGTGGCCGATTTAATTCGGTTGCGATCGTGCGGGGCCGTGCTTATGTTTGGGTACACCGAAGTTGAAGGGAAGGACCCGGCAATGACCACCAAGGCGAAATTCGATGAGCGTCCGCGCTTGTTCGATGCTGCCTTGGAAAGTGCTCTGTCCCAGAGTCTTTCGTTCGATGAGCCTGGTGGTCCATGACATAGATCTCTTGTGTCGCAGGGCCGCACCAGGCAAATGCCGGGGAGCGGCCCTTCTGCTTTTTCGGCGCAGTTGCTCTGTTGGTATGGGCAACCTGACTTTCATTCAGGGACCGCGTCGGTTCGATTCCGATCTGCGTCACAACATTTTTCGTTCCACGGTTTCTCAGCTCAGTTGGCAGAGCGCTCGGTTGAAGCCCGAGGTGTCGAAGGTTCGAATCCTTCAGAAACCACGATGGCCTCGTGCTCTGTTGGTCGAGCACTCTGATTGTCGATCAGAACGACGCGGGTTCGATTCCCGTCGAGGTCGCGATGCGCCTGTAGCTCAGTTGGTAGAGCTGCGGACTTTTAATCCGAAGGTCGTAGGTTCGAGCCCTACCGGGCGCACCACCGTCGACGCCTCGGCCTTCCGCCACGCGCTCACTTCGGCGGGCGCATACCGTCCAGCGTCACATCGAGCATGCGACCGGCGGCCTCGGGAACCGTTTCGCAGGCGACCCCGATGCCGTGGCCGAACCTGAGTAGATCCCGCGGCTCGATATCGTGACGGATATCGCCGGAATCCTGTGCGGCATGCAGCAGCGCGGCCGCCGCATCCGTGATCAACGTTCGACACAGGGTGAAGGTCGGTGAGCCCTTGTCCATCCCGGCCTTCATCGTGGTCGCGAGGCTGCGATTGTCCATCACCCACTGCACCTGTTCGCGCAGCCATGTTTCGAAAGCCACAGCAGCCGAATGGGTTTCGAGCAGCTCGTGCGCACGGGCGCTCAATTGTTCGATGCTGGAACGGTATACGGTTTCGACCAGCACCTCGCGGCTGGGAAAGTGCCGGTAGAGCGTGCCGATGCCGACCCCGGCGCGGCGGGCGATCTCTTCCAGCGGGGCGTCGGGACCTTGCTCGGCGAATGCCTCCTGAGCGGATGTGATGATCCGCTCGTAGTTGCGCCGGGCGTCCGCGCGCATCGGCCGTCCTGTCGACGGTGCTGCCATGTTCCCTCCACTGGAAAACGGAAGGACCCTCCAGATAGGCTTGCGTAACTGGAGGAACCCTCCATATGATAGCTCCATCGGAAGCGGAGGCTCCCTCCGTTTGAGTCCCATTCGATGGAGCGTTCTTTGTCCACCACCATGTCCGCGGACACCCGTGTGCCCGCAATCTCCAGTGCCGGTCGTCTTCGATCCGGCATTGTGCTGGTCACGCTGCTGACCTGCCAATTGATGATCATCCTCGACATCACCGTGATGAATGTGGCGCTGCCGCGCATCCGCACCGACCTGCACTTCAGCACGACCAACCTGTCCTGGGTGATGAACGCCTACACCCTGGTCTTCGGCGGTCTACTGCTGCTCGGCGGCCGCGCCGGTGATCTGTTCGGCCGTCGCAACCTGTTCATCGCCGGTACGGCACTGTTCACCCTGGCCTCGCTGGCGGGCGGGCTGGCGCCATCGGCCACCTGGCTGCTCGTCGCCCGTGTTGTGCAGGGCATCGGCGGGGCCATGGCCGGTCCGAGCACCCTGGCGCTGCTGACCACCACATTCAGTGAACCCAAGGCCCGGATGCGGGTGCTCGCATTGTTTTCCGGCATGTCCAGTGCGGGCTTCGCGATCGGTCTGATCGTTGGCGGTCTGCTGACCGAATGGCTGACCTGGCGTTCCGCGCTGTTCATCAATGTGCCCTTCGGACTGGCCGTTGTAGTGCTGGCGCTGCGTTATCTGCCGGATGCTGGGTTGGATTTGCGGCGCTCGCGGGTCTCTCCGTGGTCACGCTCCGCTGCCTCCTCCGAGCCCGTCGCTCCCGCCGCAGGGCGTCAGCCCGCCCGCCTCGACCTGCCCGGTGCGGTCACCGCGACCGGCGGCGTCGCCGCCCTGGTCTACGGCTTCATCAGCGCCGCATCACACGGCTGGAGCGATGCGGGCACCGATATCTGGCTGGCTGTCGGCGCGGCCTTGATCATCGCCTTCCTGACCATCGAGGCGCGCACGGCCCAGCCCCTGCTGCCGCTGCGACTGTTCGTCGATCGCAATCGCGCCGCGGCCTACGCCAATATGTTCCTCGGCCCGATGGCCGGTATGTCGATGTTCTTCTTCCTCACCCAGTACCTGCAGGAAGTGCGCGGATTGAGCGCGCTGGCAACGGGTTTCGCCTTCATGCCGACCGCGCTGATGATGTTCACCATGATCCGGCTGATCCCGCGGCTGCTGCCGCGCTTCGGTCCGAAACCGGTGACGGTAATCGGCACGCTGCTGATGGCGGCCGGTTTGGTGCTGCTGACCCGGCTGACGGTCGACACCGACTACTTCCCGATGCTGTTCATCGCCATGATCCTGATGGGAAGCGGTATCGGCCTCGCCTTTTCACCGCTCAATGTGATCATCATGTCGAGCGTTGCGCCGACCGAAGCCGGTGCCGCGGGCGGCGCGCTGCAGACCCTGCAGCAGACCGGCGCCTCGCTCGGCCTCGCCATTCTGGTCACCATCTTCGGCACCGCCGCCCGTGATGCCGGAGGTTCGGCACACCACGCCCTGGTCGGCGGCATCACGACCGCCTTCGCCGGTGCCGTGGTCATCGCCGCGCTGACCTTCGTCGTCGCCCTCACCTTCCGCAGCACGCGTACTGCGGAGTGAGATATGGCCCCGCCCATGCGATTCCGGGCGGGGCCATATTTTCAGAGCCAGGTGTCCAGCGTTGTCGTGGTGAGGAAATGCTCCAGGTCGTGCCGCCAGGGAGCCGGGACGGTCTTATCCGGTTCGATGGCGGTGTACTGGCCGCGGTAGAACAACAGCGGCCTGCCGGAGCTGGTCGACTCCGACAGGGCCAGCACCCGGCCGATCACGATGTAGTGATCGCCGCCGTCGACGACGCTGTCCACCTTGCACTGGATGGTGGCCAAGGCGTCGTCCAGGAGCGGGAGCTCCAGTTCCGAGGTGTGCCACTTGGTTTCGGCGAACTTATCGGGTTCGCGGGAACCGAAGCGGGCACACAGTTGCCGCTGTTCCTCAGCGAGGACGTTCACACAGAAGCTCCCCGACTGTTCGATCGCCGCCCAAGACCGGGAGGTCTTGGTCGGGCAGAACAGCACGAGGGGTGGGTCAAGTGACAGGGCGGCAAAGGATTGGCAGGCGAACCCGATCGGGGCCGCGTCGGCATCGAAGGTGGTGATCACGGTGATGCCGGTACAGAACTGCCCCAATACATTTCGGAACTGTCGCCCGTCGATCGCCGGATATTCGTCGGTCGTCATGGTCTCCCCGCTCGCCCTGTCGAGCATTACTTCGTAATGCGATGCAGCTGTGTTGTTCGGTTCACTCGCTGACGCTCGCTCACGCCTCCGCTTCGCTCCGGCGCGAGCGAGAGCTCGGCTGTGTTGGATTGTTCGCTCGCAAGCTCGCTCATCATGGCTGCCGCTGTCCAACCGTGAAGTCGTGACCCCACAGGCTGACTGCGGTGGATTCCCGCGCGATCCAGTCGGCGTCGTCGACTTCCAGACCCTCACAACCGAATTCGACGTCGAAGCCGCCGGGTGTCTTCATATAGAAGGACAGCATTTTGTCGTTGACATGCCGACCGAGCGTCGCCGACATCTTCACCTTCTTGCGCAGCGCGCGATCCAGGCAGAGCCCGACATCGTCGGAGCCCTCCACCTCGAGCATCAGGTGCACGATGCCGCTCGGGGTCGGCATGGGCAGGAAGGCCAGCGAGTGGTGGCGCGGGTTGCAGCCGAAGAAGCGCAGCCAGGCCGGTTCGCCGTCGGCGGGCCGCCCGACCATCTGCGGTGGCAGCCGCATCGAATCGCGCAGCCGGAAGCCGAGTACATCGCGGTAGAAGGTCAGCGCCGCCGCATCGTCTTTGGTGCTGAGCACCACATGGCCGAGTCCCTGTTCGCCCGTGACGAATCGATGTCCGTACGGGCTGACCACGCGCCGATGTTCCAGTGCCGCACCGTGAAACGCCTCAAGGGTATTGCCCGAGGGATCCTCGAACGAGATCAGCTCGTAGACCCGGCGATCGGCCTTCTCCTGTGCGGTGCCCTCCTTGAACGGCACCCCGGCCGCATCCAGCCGGTCCCGAATATCCTGCAGTTCAGCGGCATTGGCCGTCTCCCAGCCGGAGACCTGCAGCTGATCCTGCTCGCCCGGCGAGATGACGAGCCGAGCCGGGAAGTCGTCCATGCGCAGATACAGCGCCTCGGGATTGCTGCCCTTGCCCTCGACCATGCCGAGCACCTTGAGCCCGTATTCGCGCCAGGCCGCCATATCGGTGGCCTCGATGCGCAGATACGCCAGTGATCGAATGCCCATCACTTCTCCTTCACACCGGCAAGGAAATCCGTTGCCAGCCGGTTGAATTCGTCGAACTTCTCCAGCTGGGCCCAGTGCCCGCAACCACCGAAAACGTGCAGCTGCACCCGTGGAATCATCTTCGTCGCGACCAGCGCGCCGTCGAGTGGATTCACCCGATCTTCCCGGCCCCAGATGAGCAGCACCGGCTGGCGCAGCTTATAGGCGTCGCGCCAGATCATGCCCTGCTCGAAATCGGCTCCGGCGAAGGACTTTCCCATCGCCCTGGTCGCGGCCAGCGCCTCGGGCGTGCTCGCCGAGGCGAAGCGCTCATCGATCAGCTCGTCGGTGATCAGCGACTGATCGAAGACCATGATCCGCAGGAACGCCTCCAGGTTTTCCCTGGTCGGCTCGTAGTTGAACTTCGCGAGGTTCTTCACACCCTCGGTCGGATCCGGCGCGAACAGGTTGACGCTCAACCCGCCCGGACCCATCAGCACCAACTTGCCCGCCCGATCCGGATAGTCCAGCGCGAATCGCACCGCGGTACCGCCGCCGAGCGAATTGCCCAGCAGGTGTACGCGTCCGGTGACCTCCAGCGCATCGAGCAGATCCTTCAGCGCCGAGGCACTGTGCGCGAAGTACTGCGGATGCTCGGTCGGCTTGTCCGAGAGCCCGAATCCCGGCTGATCCACCGCGAGCACGTGGAACTCGCGTGCCAGCACCGGGATATTGCGGGCGAAGTTCGACCACGAGGAGGCGCCGGGCCCGCCGCCGTGCAGCAGCACGATCGTCGGGCCGTTGCCGACTCCGGCCTCGTGATAGTGCAGGCGCAGATCGGGCCGCGCCTGCGCGTATCGCGAGGTCGATTCGAAGGTGAGTTCGGTTGTCGCTGTCACGGCTAGACCATGCCGTCGGTAACCGGAAGCCCGAATTCGTGCGTGCCGTACATGACGTAGGCGCGTTCGGGATCATTGGCGGCGTGCACCCGCCCGGCGTGGGCGTCGCGCCAGAAGCGTTGCAGCGGAGTGCCGTTCGCGAGTGCGGTGGCGCCGGAGGCTTCGAAGAGCTTATCGATGGAGGCGATCGCCCGGCCGGTCGCGCGTACCTGGTCGCGGCGTGCTCGCACCCGCAGGTCGAACGGAATCTCCTTGCCCGCCACCAGCAGTGCGTATTCGTCGGCGACATTGCCGGACAGCTGACGCCAGGCCGCATCGATATCGCTGGAGGCTTCGGCGACCCGCACCTTGGTGAACGGATCTTCCTTGGCCTTCTCGCCCGCATAGGCCGCGCGCACCCGCTTGCCCTGATGTTCGACATGGGCGGCGTACGCGCCGTACGCCATACCGACGATCGGTGCGGAGATGGTCGTGGGATGGATTGTGCCCCAGGGCATCTTGTACACCGGATCGGTATTCTGCGCCAGGCCGGGGGACTTCAGCTCACTCATCGCGCGGAAGCTCAGGAACCGGTGCGACGGTACGAAAACGTCCTCCACCACAACGGTATTGGAGCCGGTGCCCCGCAGGCCGACCACATTCCACACGTCATCGATGCGGTAGTCGGTGCGCGGGATCAGGAAGCTGCCGAAGTCGACCGGCTTGCCGTCCTTGATCACCGGACCGCCGAGCACCGCCCAGGTGGCGTGATCCGAGCCCGAGGACCAGGCCCACGCCCCCTTGACGAGGTAGCCGCCGTCGACGACCGTGCCCGCGCCCATCGGGGCGTACGACGAGGAGATCCGGACCTCGTTGTCCTCGCCCCACACATCTTCCTGCGCCTGCTGGTCGAACAGTGCGAGGTGCCAGTTGTGCACGCCGACGATGCCCGCCACCCAGCCGGTGGAGCCGCATGCGCTGGCGAGCTTGCGAACCGTGTCGTAGAACACGACCGGATCGGCCGCGTGGCCGCCCCACTGCTTGGGCTGCAGCAGGCGGAAGAAGCCGGTCTCCTGCAGTGCCTTCATCGATTCGTCGGGGATGCGCCGCAGGTCCTCGGCTTCCTGTGCACGCTCGCGCAGCGTCGGCAACAGTGCTTCGACCCGTTCGGTCACTTCTTGCGTCATCGCGGGACCCGCTCCTGCCTGGTCGGATTGGTAACCGGTACTCATTTGCCTCTGAGACTAGAACAGGTTCTTATTTCTGTCGAGAACGGGTGACCATAAGGGGCATTCGTCACCGATTCGCAGGTGGTCGACGGAATCGCTGGCGTGGAACGCGACATTTTTGTAACGTGTTCTAGTACAGAAGGAGGAGGAATCGCGATGGCAGTTACCCCATTGGGGAGCGGTGCGAAGGGAAGGGGGACGGCAGGAGGCGCAGCCGACGGGGTGGGTAAGGTCCGCGAGCTCGATGTGGGCTCCGTGCCCACCCGATACGCGCGGGGATGGCATTGCCTCGGGTTGGCGAAGTCGTTCCGCGACGGCAAGCCGCACGCGGTCGAGGTGTTCGGAACCAAGCTCGTCGTCTGGGTCGACAGCAATGACGAACTCCGGGTGTTGGACGCCTACTGCAGGCATATGGGTGGCGACCTGAGCATGGGCGAGGTCAAAGACGGCGATATCGCCTGCCCGTTCCACGACTGGCGCTGGTCGGGCACCAGTGGCAAATGCACCGCGATTCCCTATGCGCGGCGCGTGCCGCCGCTGGCGCGGACCCGCAAGTGGACCACGCTCGAGCGCAACGGACAGCTTTTCGTCTGGCACGACGTCGAGGGCAGCCAGCCGCCGCCGGAGGTCACCATTCCGCACATCGTCGGGCCCTATACCGACGCGGATGGCAACCCGAGCGAAGAGCTCGACAGCGGGTGGACCGAATGGACCTGGAACTCCCTGCTGATCGAGGGCGCGAACTGCCGCGAGATCATCGACAACGTGGTGGATATGGCCCACTTCTTCTATATCCACTTCGCCTTCCCGACGTACTTCAAGAATGTCTTCGAGGGGCATATCGCCACCCAGTTCCTGGAGACCAAGGGTCGTCCCGATATCGGCATGGCCTCCAAGTATGGCGGCGACACCCTGCTGAAGTCGGAGGCGTCGTACTTCGGGCCCTCCTACATGATCAATCCGCTGGTCAATATTTACAGCGGATACGAGGTCAAGAGCGTCCTGATCAACTGCCACTACCCGGTGACGCAGGATTCGTTCGTGCTGCAGTGGGGTGTCTCGCTGGAGAAGCCGAAGGGCGTCGACGGCGAGATGGCCGATAAGTTGGCCGCGAAGATGACCGAGGGCATCAGCGTCGGGTTCCTGCAGGATGTCGAGATCTGGAAGCACAAGTCCAAGGTCGAGAATCCGCTGCTCTGCGAGGAGGACGGCCCCGTCTACCAGCTGCGCAGGTGGTACGACCAGTTCTATGTGGATCTGGCCGAGGTGACCGACAAGATGACCCAGCGCTTCGAATTCGAGGTGGATACCACCAAGGCGAATGAAGCGTGGGAGGCCGAGGTCGCCGAGAACCTGCGGCGCAAGCGGGAAACGGAAGCGGAAGCAGGCGTCTGATGGCGGCAACCTGGGCGAAAGCACCCGACTTCGCCGACCAACCGGCGCGGCGGGCCGCGGTGCAGGCCCAGACCGTGGTCGACAAGCAGCGCTATCTGGAGGAGGGACTGACGCCGCTGCGGTGTCAGTCATGCCAGAGCGAGGTGCTGGTGCGCAAGAGTTCGTCGCACCAGACCTCGGTGCAGTGGACCGAGAATCCGGCCGCGCGCTGCCCGGTCTTCGCCAGGCTCAGCGCGCAGGGTTACGGGCCGGGACGTCCGGAAACCTGTGCGCAACTGGAGAAGACGATCAAATGGGCCGTCGACGAGGGTGTGCTGGAAATCGACTGATCAGTCGAGGGTGAAGTCGGCGAAGTCGAATCCCGGCGCAACGATGCAGCTGACCAGCACGTATTCATCGCCAGCCGGCCGCGCGGCCTGACTGACCCCGCCGGGCACCACGGCCTGCAGTACCTGACCGTGTTCGACATCGGGCCCGAGGACAACCTCCTCGCCCCCGATGTCGAGCACCAGCGCCCCGCCCCGATGCCACAACCACACCTCGTCGGAACGCACCGTATGCGGTGCCGACCGCTCACCAGGCATCAACAAGAAATAGATCGCGGTCCCGCTCGCTCGCGGCCCCGGGTACCCCTCGGGCGTGAATTCCACCGCACTACGCCAGGTTTGCCGATACCACCCACCCTCCGGATGCGGCTCCAAATCCAGTGCGACAGCCAGCGCCGGTCGGTCATCACTCATGCCCCGACTATGCCCGATCGACGGTTTTCTGGGAGCCAAGCCACTGATGCGGCTGACCGGTCACCGCAGCGATGCAGTCGAAGTCGTGATCGCGATGCAGCAAAGTCAGTCCGCGCAACTCGGCAGTGGCCGCGAGGACGAGATCGACCGGGCCC
>NZ_BDBY01000147.1 GCF_001613225.1 Nocardia pseudovaccinii NBRC 100343 | reverse complement strand
GCTCGGCCTGAACCTCCCAGGCGCGGGCGTAGGCCCGATCATCGACGGGTTCCCAGCCGAACACCGCCCGCATGTCGTCGACGGTCTGTTCCCGATCGGCCATGGAACGCGCACAGTAGAAGAACTCGAGCTCGACGATCGGGCAAACCGCGATCAGCCCGGCCGCTGCCGCGCGTTGCCAAGCGAAGGCGTCCGGATCCTGTTTCATGATCGGCACCAATGCGCTGGTGTCGATCAAGAACTGGGCCGCGCTCACCGCCGGTAGTTCCGCTTGTCCTCGAGCAGATCCATATCGAAGGCACCGTCGGCGGCGGCATCCTGCAGTCGTATCAGTGCAAGTGTCCGTCGCCGGTTCTCCAGCACTTCACGGAGCGCCGAATTCACCGTGTCTTTTTTTGTGCTGGTACCCAGTGTTTTCGAGACGTCGGCAAGCAGTTGATCATCGACATCGATCACAGTCCGAGCCATGTGCAACCCCCTTGATATCTAGTCGTATATCAAGGATATCAGCACAGATACACGCGGTCGAGGCGATTCTGGTCAGAAGAGAGTGGGTTCACCGAAGCCGGGGGTGCGTTCGACTTCCAGGAGGCGTTGTTTGGTGGTGATGCCGCCGGGTGCGGAGAAGCCGGTGAGGGCGTGGTCGGCGGCCAGGACTCGGTGGCAGGGGATGATCAGGGGGATCGGGTTGCGGCCGAGCGCCTGTCCGACGGCCTGGGCCGCGCCCGGTGCGCCGATACGGTCGGCGACCTGGCCATAGCTGAGGGTGTGGCCGGGGTCGATGGCGCGGGTGACTTCGTAGACGGCGCGGTGGAATTCCGGAATTCCATTGGTGCTCACGGGAATCCAGCGCAAATCGTCGAGTTCCCCGGCGAGGTGGGCCTGGATGCGGGCGATGGCTTCGGCGATCGGGCCGATGGGTTTCGCCTCCGGAATTTCCTCGGCGTCCGGAATTCGGCTGCTGCGGCGCATGATCCGGGTCCGCGTCGCGGCGGGGCTCGCCTCGGGCAGTCCGAATCGGAATACGCGGTCGTCGATCCAGGCGATCGCGCAGGTACCGATTGCGGTTTCGAACAGCGCCGACCCGGTGACCGGGCGAGCGGAAGCACTCATACGGTCAGTGTGCACGCCCGGTCCGACATCTTCGACCAGACCAGTCCAGTTCTCAAAAACTGGCCTGGATGCCACCGGCGGTCGGCTTCACCGCTCCGCAACTCGGGTTCGAGATCCGGCGCTGCGCGGTCCGCTCGGGATGCCTGAGGGCCGGAGCGTCCGGATCCGGCACATCGTTGCGGCCGTAGATCGCGGTGAGATCCGCGTATTGACGCTGGTTTTCGTAGTAGGAAGGCGACCAGTCGGTCAGCGGGCCCGGCGCGTGGAACCGTTCGAGGCGGAAAACCTCGCTCGGGCGCCGCCGGGCGAATCGGTGGACGAGATAGGCGAAGGCGGCGATTACGAGCAGGGTGGCGAGGGCGGTCATAAAAGCAAGGGTGCGCGCACTGGCCTTGTCATTGAATATCCACTTCGCTAATACTGGACTTTATGTCGACGAGAGTTATCGGTGCCGCCAGCCTTGCCCGCGATCTGGGGAGTTGGCGCAGTGCGGACGAGAACGGCGAACCGGGGGAGCGCCGGTCGACGCGCCCGGCCTATCTGGCTCTCGCCGAAGGCATCCGCCTGCTCATCCACGATGGTCGCGCACCGCTCGGCGTCGCACTGCCCAGTGAGCGCGACCTCGCCACCACGCTCGGCGTCAGTCGCACGACCATCACCTCCACCTACAGCCTGCTGCGCGAACACGGCTACCTGATCAGCCGTCAGGGTTCGCGCAGCACCGTCGCCCTCCCGCGCGACGTGCAGCACGACGGCACCAAACCGGCCCGCAGCATTCTGGCGATGATGGCGCAACCGGAACTGCCGACCATCGATATGACCTACGCCGCGATGGCCGCGCCCCTGGAGATGCAGGAGGCATATTCTATTGCGCTGCAAGGTCTTCCGGCCTATCTCGGCACGCATGGTATGGATCCGGTCGGTGTGCTCGCGCTGCGCGAGGCGCTGGCCCGCCGCTACACCGAACGCGGCCTGCCCACCGAACCGGACCAGATCCTGGTCACCCTGGGTGCCCAGCACGGCCTGCGCCTGCTGCTCAATGTGCTCACCGCGCCCGCGGCCCGGGTGCTGATCGACCACCCGACCTATCCGAATGCCATCGAGGCGATCCGCGATGTCGGCGCCCGCCCGGTGCCGGTGCCGCTGCGTCCCGAAACCCCGGAATCCGGCTGGGATCTCGACGGAATCCGCAGTGCCGCAAGGCAAACCGCGGCCACCCTGGCCTACCTGGTGCCGGACTTCAACAACCCGACCGGCCTGCTGCTCGACGCCGACGGCCGCGCCGAACTGACCGCCATCGCCCGCGAGACCCGGATGACCGTGGTGATCGACGAGTCGATGGTGGACCTGAGCCTGACCGACCGGACCGCGCCGCCGCCGGTCGCGGCCTTCGCCAAGGGCAGCGAGATCATCACCATCGGCTCGGCCTCGAAATCCTTCTGGGGCGGTCTGCGCGTCGGCTGGATCCGCACCAACCAGTCGCTGATCACCAAACTGCTCGGCATCCGCTCCACCGTCGACCTCGGCACGCCCGTCATGGATCAGTTGGCCACCATCCACCTCCTGGAGAATGCGGGCACCATCCTTGCCCGCCGTCGCGATCAACTCCGCGCCCAGCGTGCGGCCCTGCTCGCCACGCTCGGCGAGGAGCTGCCGGACTGGCGCACGATCGTCGGCGACGGCGGCATGTCGGTCTGGGCGCAGCTACCGGCACCGGTCTCGACCGCACTGGCCGCCACCGCCCCCAACCACGGTGTATTGCTCGCCGCCGGACCGAGATTCGGTGTTCAGGGTGCCTTCGAACGCTTCATTCGCCTGCCCTTCACCCATCCCGAACCCGAACTCCGTTTGGCGGTGAAGTCGATCGCCACCGCCTACGAAGCCCTCACCCCCCGCGCCGCCGACCCCCTCCAACCCCTCACCTGCTACTGATCGGGTAGTGCAATATCGAGGGTATGGATCTCATTTCGGGACCGCGGGTCCCCGATAGTGTTGACGGCTTCCGTGAGTTGGCGGGCGCGCGGTTGGGCGGATTTCCGCATACGGAGGTTGCCGACGCGCCGGGTCTTCGCCGGGCGGCGGTGTTGTTGTGCGTGGTGGCGGTAGACGGTCCGCCGTCGGTGATGGTCATCAAACGCGCGTATCGCGGACGCAATGCCGGGCAATGGGCGCTGCCGGGTGGGCGGGTCGACGACGGGGAAACCGTTGAGCAGGCGGCAATACGTGAATTGCACGAGGAACTCGGACTGACCGCGAGCCCGGCCGATCTGCTCGGCAGGCTCGACGACTTTCCCGCCGCATCGGGTTTCGTCATCACGCCGATCGTGGCGGCTCTAGCCGACGCGTCCGAGTTGCGGCCCAGTCCGGACGAAGTCCACTCGGTCCATCAAGTGGATCTCGCCCGGCTGGCCGCCGACGATGTCCCGCATTGGGTGCATCCGAACGAGGCGGTGCGACAACAGGATCTGCGGCCCGATGCCCCTTCCGTGCCCTACGACGGCCCCGGTCTACTGCAGATGCGCCTCGCCGAGAACATGACCATCCACGCACCGACCGGTGCCATGCTCTGGCAGTTCCGCGAAGTCATACTGCTCGGCCGAGACCCCGACGCCGCACGGATCGCGCATTTCGCCCAGCCGGAATGGACGCGGAACTAGCTCAGAGGGTCATAGTTATCAGCCCACCCAGACGGATTCGATCGGCGTCGCCTCGCTCGGCGGCGGGGTGGGCGTACCGGCAGGGGTGCGCGAGAAGCGCGGGGCCGGTGCGTGCTGGACGACACCGTCGATCTCGATCAATCCGGTGCGGGCGGCAATGTGCGGATTCTGTTCTGCCTCGGTGAAGGTCAGCACCGGTGTCGTGCACGCGTCGGTGCCGTCGAAGATCGCGGCCCACTCGTCGCGCGTCTTGGTCTTGAACTTCTCCGTGAACAGCTTCTTCAGCTGATCCTGGCCATTCGGATCGAGCTGCATCGGCAGGCCCTCGGGATCAATTTCCAAGCCCTGCAACAGTTCCGCGTAGAACTGCGCCTCGATCGCCCCGACGGCCATGTACTTGCCGTCCGAGGTCTCGTATGTGTCGTAGAACGACATACCGGTATCGAGCAGGTTGGTGCCGCGCTCGTCCGACCACAGGCCCATGCCGCGCATCCCCCAGATCATGTGCGAAAGAGCAAGCGCCCCATCGATCATCGCCGAATCGATGACCTGCCCCTTACCGGAATTCTGCCGCTCCACAAGGGCCGCGAGAATGCCGAATACCAGGAACATCGAGCCGCCACCGAAGTCGCCGACCATATTCAGCGGCGGCACCGGCCGCTCGCCCTTGCGGCCGATGGCGTGCAACACGCCGGTCAGCGAAATGTAGTTGATGTCGTGTCCGGCGCGTTCGGCCAGCGGACCGTTCTGACCCCAGCCGGTCATCCGGCCGTAGACCAACCGCGGATTGCGTGCGAGCACCGCATCCGGGCCGAGGCCCATGCGCTCGGTGACGCCGGGTCGGAAGCCCTCGATCAGCACATCGGCCTTCTCGGCGAGTGTGAGCACCTTCTCGATATCCGCCGGATCCTTCAGGTTCGCCTCGACGATGGTGCGCCCGCGCCATTGCGGCCGCTCCATGAAGCCGGGCAGCATGCCGGGCCGCTGTACCCGCACCACATCGGCGCCGAGGTCGGCCAGTAGCAGCGCCGCATGCGGACCGGGGCCGATACCGGCCAGCTCGATGACCTTGATGCCCGCGAGCGGGCCTTGTTTGGCGGTGGATGGTGTGCTCACGCCTACCTCGGTTCGTCGTTGATCCAGCGCTCCCCGGGCGACCCGAGGCTGTATTGACAGTATGACAATAACGCCGGAGCTATATGCGAGACGGGTTCGCACGCCCCAATGCGGAGTTCAGTCGATAAGCCCCGCCGCGGCCGTGGAATACCGCCATCAGCAGCGCGCCCACCAGGGCGGCACCGATTCCGGCGTAGACATGCGACGGCAGGTCGGCCCAGTATCCGATGACGACCGCGAGTGCGAGTCCGAAGGTGCCTGCCACCGCATTGCGTAGCGGATCGTTACCCCACACATTCGGAAACTGTTCGCCGACCATGCCTTTGACGAAATGCGGGACCGCATTCGCACCGAACAGTCCGGCCAGTGCTGACAACAGCATCGTTTGCCACATGGCGAGCCACCTTCTTTTCAGTCAACGGTTGTAGACCGAAAGTTAGCATGGCGCTTCGATTCGGTCAACAGCCGTAGACTGAGCCCATGAATTCTCGCCCTCGCAGCCGCGCCGAGCAACGGCAGAGCACACAATCCCGGATCCTGGATGCGGCCCGGCGGTTGTTCGCAGAGGTCGGCTACGACCGGGCCACCATTCGCGCGATCGCCGCCGAGGCGCAGACCGATCCCGGACTGGTGATGCGCTATTTCGGGTCGAAAGACAACCTCTTCGCCCAGGCTTCCGGTTTCGAACAGGAAGACATGGTGACCGGCACGCCCGAAGAGGCGGCAGGCCAACTGCTCACGGCCCTCGAAACCAAGCTCGCCCAGCAGCCCACCGACGCCCTCGCCGCGATCCGGTCCATGTTCACCCACCCCGATGCCGCAGCCGAAGTGCGACTCGCCATGGTGTCCCGGCAGCGGCAAGCCGCCGAGCATCTGGCCGACGACGATGCGGACCTGCGCGCCGGGCTCATCGGCGCGATCACCATCGGCACCGTCGTCGGTCGACATTTGCTCCAGCTCGACGGACTGCGTGACGCCTCGCCCGAGCGGATCACCGCGCTGCTCCGCGGCGCCTTCCTCGACATCGCCTGCGGCCCGACGGCCTAACCTTCGGATCCGAGCTGACCAGGTCGAATACCGTGTCAGTGGACGTGTCAGGTCGGTGTCAGGTCAGTATCAGGCCGACCGATGACAGTCGTCGCATGACAACTTCAGCAATTGCGGCTTCCGGGCTGCGGAAGGCCTACGGGGACAAAGTCGTCCTCGATGGCATTGATTTGAATATCGGTGCGGGGACGATCTTTTCGCTGCTCGGTCCGAACGGGGCGGGCAAGACGACGACAGTGAACGTGCTGACCACGCTGTTGAAGGCCGATGGCGGCACGGCGCATGTCGCCGGGCACGATATCGCGTCCGAGACCAAGGCGGTCCGCGCGGCGATCGGAGTCACCGGCCAGTTCGCGGCGGTGGATGATCTGCTGACGGGGGAAGAGAACCTCCAGTTGATGGCGGATCTGCACCGTCTGCGGGGCGGCGAGGCCAAGCGGGTGGTCAGCGAGCTGCTGGAACGATTCGATCTGGTGGAGTCGGCGCGAAAGCGGACAGCGACCTATTCCGGCGGTATGCGCCGGAAGCTGGACCTGGCGATGACGCTGGTCACCAGGCCGGAAATCGTTTTCCTCGACGAGCCGACAACGGGGCTGGATCCGCGTAGCCGTCGCACGATGTGGGACATCGTGCGGGATTTGACGGCCGGTGGTGTGACGATCTTCCTCACCACGCAGTACCTCGAGGAAGCCGATCAGCTGGCCGACCGGATCGCGGTGCTCGACCAGGGCCGGATAGTCGCCGAGGGCACTCCCGACGATCTCAAGCGCCGGGTACCGGGCAGCCACATCCGGCTCCGGTTCACCACTGTCGTGGAACTGGATGCGGCGGCGGGGATCCTGCCCGGCTCCACCCGCGACGACGAGGCGCTGACCTTGCGGGTGCCGGGCGACGGTGGCACGAAATCACTGCGCCACCTGCTGGATCGGCTCGCCGAAATCGCGATCGAGGCCGATGAGGTCTCCGTCCACACCCCCGACCTCGATGATGTTTTCCTTTCCCTGACCGGTCACGCGACCACGGAGGCCAACGCACAATGAGCACCATTTCCGCACCGCTGGCCGATTCGACGATCATGCTGCGGCGCAACTTCAAACACATCGCCCGGACTCCGGTCACGGTATTCAACGCGGCTCTGATGCCGGTCGTGATGATGTTGATCTTCGTGTACGTGTTCGGCAGCGCCTTCGACATCGGCGGGCACTACATCGATTACGCGACACCGGGCATGATCCTGCTGGCCATCAGCTACGGGTTGTCCGGCACCGCGGTATCGGTGAGCTCCGATATGGCCAAGGGCATCATCAACCGGTTCAAGGTCATGGATGTCTCCCGTAGCGCCGTACTGACCGGTCACGTCGTGGCCACCATATTGACCAATGCGGTAGCCATCACGGCCGTTATCGGTGTGGCCTTCGCGCTGGGGTTCCGGCCGCCCGCGACCGCGCTCGACTGGCTCGGCGCGATCGGCATCATGGCGGCAACCTCTTTCGCGGCCTCGTGGCTCACGGTCGCCTTGGGTATGGCTGCGAAAACCCCGGAATCCGCGGGCATGGGCGTTGTGCCGCTGATCATGCTGCCCTTTGTGAGCAGCGCGGTCGTGCCTGCCGACAAGATGGGACAGGGCGTTCGGCAGTTCGCGCAGTATCAGCCCTTCACGCCGATCATCGAAGCGTTGCGTGGATTTCTGAACGGTCACCCGTCGGGCGGTTACACGGCCGCCGCGCTGGCCTGGTGCGCCGGGTTCGCCATCGTCGGATACCTGTGGTCACGTGCCACGTTCAACAAGAGAGCGTAGTCGCGGCCAGTTCACGCCAGTCCGCCTCCGCACCCTCACTCATCGCCTCGGTGAAGCGCGCTTCACCGAGGCGATGTCGTGCTGTCTGCTCGATGCGGGCCGCATCCGGTTGGGAACGGTCGGGAAGTCCGCGTACTCCGGCACTCGCCGCGAGCAGGCGCGCGGCCTGCTCGATTCGGTCGGCACGCAGCGCCAGGTCCGCGATTCCGACGAGTACCTGGGCGATGAGGGGCGCGTATCCCGCCTCGGCCGCCGCCCGGAAGGCCGCTGCGTATTCTTCGCGGGCTTCGTCGAGACCGGCTGCGAGGTAGCCGAGCAGGTTGTGTCTCACCGCCCTGATTTGCGCCTGCTCCGCATCGCGGCCAAGTGCGGTTGTCGCGACGTCGATCTGCCGGTATGTCTGCTCGGTGTCGCCGCTCCACCGGGCCAGTTCCGCCTTCTCCAGTGCCAGAACAGCCAGTGTGTTCGGCCAGGCGGACTGATCCGCGCACCGCTGCGCCTCGGCCATGGCCGCCGCGCTCGCCTCCGCATCACCGAGCAGCCAGTACAACTGAGCCTGCCTCGACCGCATTCGGACGACATCGTCGATCGTGCCCACCTCGGTGACCACCGCGATCGCCTGATCGAAATACCCGCAGGCAGTGGCGAATTCGCCGCGTACGGCGATGCGATCCGCCAGCTCGGTCAGCGCGAACGAAATCCCCCAGCGCTCGCCGATGGCCCGGAACTCGGCCAGCGCGGTCTCGAGATACTCGTCCGCCTCCCGCCCGTCCTGGCCGAGCACGATCCGCATCCTGCCCAGGAGTAGCCGGGCTAGTGCACGCACCCAGGGGTCTTCGTCGGTGAGCAGCGGTTCGAACGCGGACAGATACTGGTCCGGCCCCTGCAACATGTGTTCCAGCGCGGCGGTGAACGACAGCAGCGGGTAGCGGGACCGACTGCGCAGGCTGAACCGGTAAGCCTTGTGGATCCATTCGTCCACCTGGCGCTCGTCATTGGGTCCGGAGGACATGAAGTGCACGATCAGCCCGTACACGATGGCCAGGGTCTCATCGTCCACCTCGCCGGGCAGGTCGGCGGCGGCGGTGATCAGCTCCATGCCCTCGGCCTTGTGCCCGCTGAGCCACCAGTACC
>NZ_BDBY01000146.1 GCF_001613225.1 Nocardia pseudovaccinii NBRC 100343 | reverse complement strand
GGGCGCGCCGCCCTCGGGACCGCCGCCGCGCCGCAATGGCGGCAGCGGTGGTCCGGGCGGACCGGGCGGTCGTCGTCCCGGTGCGAAGAAGAAGTCGCCGTGGCGGATCGTGCGCCGGGTCATCTACGTCCTGCTAGCCCTGTCCATCATTCTGCCGAGCACGGTCTTCCTGATCGCCTACACCACGGTTTCGGTACCCCAGCCGGGTGACCTCAAAACCAACCAGGTCGCGAATATCCTCGCCAGCGACGGCACCACGGTGATCAGCAAGGTAGTACCGCCGGAGGGCAACCGGACCGACGTCACCATCGACCAGATTCCGCCGCATGTGCGCAATGCCGTGATCGCCGCCGAGGACCGGGACTTCTACACCAACCCGGGCTTCTCCGTCTCCGGCTTCATGCGCGCCGCCAGGGATCAAGCCCTCAACAGGGAGAGCGCGGGTGGTGGCTCGACCATTACCCAGCAGTACGTGAAGAACGCGCTCGTCGGTGACGAACACTCGCTGTCTCGCAAGCTGCACGAGCTGGTCATCTCGGCGAAGATGGCGCGCCAGTGGAGCAAGGACGAAATCCTCGCCGCCTACCTCAACACCATCTACTTCGGTCGCGGTGCGTACGGCATCGACGCGGCCGCCAAGGCCTACTTCGCCAAGCCGGTCTCGGAGCTCACCGTGGCCGAGGGCGCGGTGCTCGCCGCCACCATCCAGCAGCCCTCCGGCCTGGATCCGGAGAAGAACCCCGAGGGCGCGAAGTTCCGCTGGAACTATGTGCTCGACGGCATGGTCTCCGGCGGCAATCTCAAGGCCGAAGAACGCCAGGCCCAGCAGTTCCCGCAGGTGGTCCCGGTGTCCTCCACCAAGGACAAGGGCCTGGATGCCGGGCCCGAGGGGCTGATCAAGACCCAAGTGCTCAAGGAGTTGGCGGCCGCGGGCATCAGCGAACAGCAGCTCAACACCGCTGGTCTGTCGATCACCACCACGATCGATCCGAAGGCACAGCAGGCCGCCGTCGACGCGGCGCAGAAGAAGATGCAGGGCGAACCGGAAAAGCTGCGCGCCGCAGTGGTTTCGGTGGATCCGAAGACCGGTGCGGTGCGCGCCTACTACGGCGGCGACGACGGTCAGGGCTACGACTTCGCCAATGCCGGTCTGCAGCCGGGATCCTCGTTCAAGGTCTTCGGTCTCGCGGAGAACCTGGAATTGGGCAAACCGCTGTCGGAGATGTACGACAGTGCACCGATCACCGTGAACGGCATCAAGATCACGAACGTCGAAGGCGAAGGGTGCGGCACCTGCACCATCGCCGAGGCGCTCAAGCGCTCGCTGAACACCAGCTTCTACCGCATGGAGCTGGATATGCAGAACGGTCCGCAGAAGATCGCCGATATGGCACACAAGCTCGGCATTCCGGAGACCATTCCGGGCGTCGGCAAGAGCCTGGTCGAGCCGGACGGCTCCCCGCCGAACAACGGCATCGTGCTCGGTCAGTACCAGGCCAGGGTGCTCGATATGGCCTCGGCCTACGCGACGCTGGCCGCCTCCGGCGTCTACCACGCACCGCACTTCGTCACCAAGGTGGTCGGCGCCGACGGGCAGGTGCTGCTCGACCGCGGTGATGTGGCCGGTGAACAGCGGGTCTCTTCGGCGGTCGCGGACAACGTCACCGACGCGATGAAGCCGATCGCAGCGTGGTCGCGCAATCACAACCTGGCCAACGGCCGCGAGTCGGCGACCAAGACCGGTACCGCCCAGCTGCTCGACACCGGCGAGAACAAGGACGCCTGGATGGTCGGGTACACCCCATCGCTGTCCACCGCGGTGTGGGTCGGCTCGATCGATAACTCGCCGCTGCGCAACTACAGCGGGGGCATGGTCTACGGCTCCGGTCTGCCCTCGGATATCTGGAAGGCCACCATGGACGGCGCCCTGGACGGCACCCCCAAGGAAACCTTCCCGAAGCCGGCCCCGATCAAGGGCCAGGCCGGTGTGCCCGCATGGTCCGCACCGTTCACCCCGCCGTCGACCACGGAGGCGCCGCTACTGCCGCCGATCCAGATCGTCCCGAATACGATCGACACCCCCTTCGGACCGATCCAGGTACCCGGCGTGCAACCGCAGACGCAGCAGCGCCAGCCGCAACAGCAACAGCAGCAGCCGGAGTCGACGCCGCTGCCCGGACAGCCGACGGCGAACTCCGACGGTTCGATGCCGACGACCACCGGATCGCCCCAATCCGGTGGCACCGGTAACGGCAACGGCAGTCAACCGACCCGGACCCGCTGAACCGAAAAGCTCTGGCCAGCCCACTGCGGCTGGCCAGAGCTTCCCGACGTTGTCGGATCAGACACTCGTGATGTACCAGAACCCATTCGGATCCTGGTAGCACTTGTCCCGCACCCCAGCCCAACTGAGGCATTCGGTGTAGGAACCGTAACCCTTCAAGACGACGTATGAGCCGTCCGATATCTGAACGCACCTATCGCGGACCCCGGCCCAGGTCAAGCATTCCGAATACGACGGGTATCCCGCTGAGGCATTACCCGCGAATCCGACGAGCGCTGCGCCGACCAAGGCCACGGTAGCCATGACTTTCGTGAACATTCCCACCCCTCTTGTGATGATCAACCGCCCCTCCGACAGTTGATCAATACGATGCTAACACCGCCAAAAACGCCGCATAGCAGTTCGATCAGCCGCAACAGCCGCATCGAGAACGATACGCATTCGGCACTCAGTACCACTCGGTCCAGGCAGCGCACCTAGCGGCCGGTACTCTCGGATGGCGTGACCGAACAGCACCTCGCGGACGGGCGGACGAACGGGAGCGCGCCGCAGCCCACTGGGATGCAGTCCGGTGCAGCGCAGACCACACCGGCGTATGACGCGGGTGGGCACTATGTCGCGCCCGCGCCGCTGGCGCCGGACCTGCGCTCGGCCGACGGCCGAGATCGGCCCAGCCGCAACGATTCCCTGACCGCGCAGCTGAGCACGGTCGTCGGCGGACCGGTCGGTGACCACGCGCTGATCGGCCGGGTCCGGTTCTGGACCCCGATGCGGGTGCTGCTCGCCTTCGCACTGGTCTTCCTCGCACTCGGCTGGGCGAGCAAGGCGGGCTGCATCCAGCAGACGACCACGTCCGACGGTTCGCTCACCCTCGACTGGAACAACGGCCGCCAGTACATCGCCATGTGCTACTCGGACACCGTGCCGCTCTACGGCGCGGAGCGTTTGAACGAGGGCGCCTTCCCGTACAAGAAGGAATGGACCGAGCAGACCCCGGACGGCGGCCGGGAGACCAGGTACATGGAGTATCCGGTGCTGTCCGGGCTCTACCAGTACGCGTCGATGCAGGTCGCCAAGACCTGGGATGCCTCCCCGCTGCCCGGTGCGCTGCAGGTGGTCATCTACTTCAATGTGGTCGCGGTCGGTCTGGCCTTCGCCTGGCTGGTCACGGTATGGGCCTCGGCGCAACTGGCGGGGCGGCGGATCTGGGATGCCGCGCTGGTCGCCTGTTCGCCATTGGTGATCGTGCACGCGTTCACCAATTTCGACGCGCTCGCAACGGCTTTCGCCGCCACCGGCCTACTCGCCTGGGCCCGCCGACGACCGCTGCTCGCGGGCCTGCTGCTCGGACTCGGCGGCGCGGCCAAGCTCTATCCGCTGCTGCTGCTCGGGCCGATCGTGGTGTTGTGCCTGCGCGCCGACCCACTGCAGCGAGTGCCGAGCGCACGGCTCGGACTCCGGCTGAGCGATATCAACAGCGGGCGCACCGCGATGACCTGGCTACGCGAAACTCCGTATCGCGTGCGGTTCCTCAGCGCTCGACCGCTCGGTGCGGCCGCCTTGACCGTCGCGGCCGCCGCCGGGACCTGGCTCATCGTGAATCTGCCCATTGCGCTGCTGTACCCGAATGGCTGGCGGGAGTTCTTCCGGCTCAACACCACTCGGCACGCCGATCCGGATTCCGTCTACAACGTCGTCACCTCGTTCACCGGCTGGGCCGGATTCGACGGCGAGATCGGACATGCCGATCAGCCGACCGTCCTGAATCTGGTGTCGCTGGTGGTATTCGTCGCAGCCTGTGCGGCGATCGCCTATATCGCACTCACCGCCCCGCGCCGACCGCGCTTGGCCCAGCTGTGCTTCCTGGTCGTCGCCGCCTTCCTGATCACCAATAAAGTGTGGAGCCCGCAGTATTCGCTGTGGCTGGTGCCGCTGGCGGTGCTCGCGCTGCCGCATCGCCGAATTCTGCTGGCCTGGATGACCATCGACGCGCTGGTCTGGGTGCCGCGCATGTTCTACTACCTCGGCCTGGACCGCAAGGGTCTGCCCGAGCAGTGGTTCACCGGCACCGTACTGCTGCGCGATATCGCGGTACTCGCACTGTGCGCGTTGATCATTCGGCAGATCTACCGACCGGAGGAGGATCTGGTCCGGCGCGACTTCGTGGATGATCCGGTCGGTGGCGTCATCGATCGCGCACCGGACCCGCTGCTGCCCTGGCTGCCGGAGGCGCTGCGGCCGAGGGCTTTGCTCAGCCGCTAGCGACTGCTTGCGGGTCGCTCGAAAGGTCGGTTCAGCTGGTGCGCAGGTAGCGCGCCTGCCTGGCCGGTTCTCTCGGCAGCAGGTCCAGATCCAGCTGCCACGCGCTGCCGGTCCACGGATCGAACAGCGGGGTGCCGTCCACCGTCGGCAGGTGACGGCAGGCCTGGGACAGCATTGCCACCGTGCCGTCACTGGACTCGGATTCGTCGGTGCCGACGATCACCGTGGACAGCCCGATCAGATCTCCGCGCACCAGCAGCGTCGCAATGCGCTGCGCGTCCGCGGTCTGGTAACCGTGCGGGAAGTCCGCGGCAAGCAATACCCGGTGCTCGGTCGGCGGCGTGAAATTCCCACTGGAATAAGCCAAATCGGCGAGGTCGGCGGCCTCGACCAGGATCTGCAGCCGCGCCGAGATATCGCCGAAGTCGGTGATCGGCGGACCGTTCAGCACCGGGGTCAGCGGACCGACGAGCTGGCTGAACGCACCGGTCAGATCGATCATGTCGACCAGGGTGCGCCGACCGGGATCGGCCGCGAGCAGGCGCGCGAGCACCGCGCCGACGACCGGGGTCGCCGCGGCCGTGGATTCGGTATCGATCCACAGCGGACGGGTCAGCGGCACCGGCACGCAGTACGGAATGCGCAGCGGCCCACGCTCGTTCGCGTAGAGCTCGCCGAGTCGGATGCCATCGCTCGGTGTCGGCGCCCCGTCCCAGGCAGGCGAATCCCAGGACGCGAGTGACGGCGGCAGTTGCCGATCGGCGTCGGCGAGTTCACCCATGAGCGCTTGGCTGTCGCGCAGATGGCTACCTTCCGCGGTGGCGATCAGATCGTCACAGCGACGCTGTGCGGTCTGCCTGGCCTCCTCGGCGGCGGGGGTGTTCCTGGTCGCCGGATCCGAAACCGCCGCGGACAGTTCCTGATCCAGCCGCTGCATGGCGTAATCACGCGCGGAGATGAGCGCGGCGGCCGAGCGCGCGGCATCCTCGAAGATCATCCACAGGCGTTCGAGTCCGTGCGCGACCTCGAGCGGCGCCGGACCGGCGGCACGGGAGTCGCCGGGACCGCTGATGGTGTCCTGACCGCCGACCCGGCCCGCGCTGCCGACCGGTTCGGCTTCTCGCAGATCGGGCGCGCCGCCTTGCCCGGACTGCGGCGTCGCCGGTCCGTCGACCTCGACGCCGTGCGCGGTGAGCAGCACGGCGAGCCCACCCGCATAGCCCTGACCGACCGCGCGCAGCTTCCAGTCGGTTCCGCGCCGGTATACCTCGAGGCAGATCAGCGCGGTCTCCCCCGCGGACGGATTGATCGCGAATTCCGCTGTAGCGATGTCGTGCACAGCGAGTTCAGCGGTGACCGCACCGAGCCCGTGCGCCTGCGCCGGTGCGGCCGGATCGGCGCTGACCACCAGCAGCACTGCCTTGGCGTCAGCACGCACCTCGGCGAGCCGGACGGTGACGCCGTCCTCGGACAGCGTCACCCCCGCGGTCTCGGCCTGGTTGTAGAACACGAAATCGCCGGTATCGAAGACCCGCAGGTTCTCCGCCACAACCAGCGCCGAAATATCCAGGGCAGCCCCGGCTTTCGCGCTGAATCGAACGACATCACCGGTCAGCACCGTATTCTGACCGGCCTTGAGCTGAATCACGTTGTCCGCCCCGTTATTTCGTGCAGTATCAATTACCCAGGAACCGGCCCAGCTGTGGCACCGCTTCACCCGGATGTTTGGCCTGGAAGCCTTCGCCGAGCGCCTGCAACTTCCAATCGCCGCCTACCCGGAACAGCTTGGCCATCGCCATCGCGGTGAACGGCATACCGCCTGCCATGGTGTACCTGGCCAGCTCGCCGTTATTGGCGCCGTCGACCAAGCGGCAGAACGCATTCTGGACTTGTTCGAAGGTGTGGCCCTTATAGGAGGTCACGATGAACACCAGCGTGCTGACGTGCGCCGGGATCCGGGTCAGGTCGACCAGGATCACCTCGTCGTCGCCCTCGCCCTCACCGGTGAGGTTGTCGCCCTGGTGCCGGATCGAGCCGTCCTTGGAGGTCAGCTGGCCGTAGTAGGCGACATCCACCACGTTCATATCGGCGAACATCACCACCGACGCGTCGAGGTCGATATCGACGGTCCGGTTGCCGAACATGCCGCGGCTGCGCACCGGATCCCAGCCCAGACCCATCTTCACGAAGGTCAGCGCGGCGCCGCCCTCCTTGCGCAGGGTGACCCGCTGGCCCTTGACCAGGCTGACCGGACGATCCTTGCTCAGGCTGATTTCGCTGGGCGGCTGTTGCTGCGCGGCAGGCTGGGCGGGCGGCGGATAGCCCTGGCCCGGGCCGGGTGCGGGCGGCGGGTAACCACCGGGGGCGGGCGGGGGCGGGTAGCCCTGGCCGGGCGGCGGGTAACCGGGTGCGCCCTGGGGGTAGCCCTGCTGCGTCGGCGGGTACTGCGGCTGCTGCTGCGTCGGGGGCGCGGGCTGTGGCGGCGGCGGGTAGCCCGGTCCGGGCTGGGCGGGCTGGTAGGCGGGTGGCGGCGGAACCTGCGTCGCGGCCGGAGATTCGTCGACGGTTACACCGTGATCGGTGACCAGCGCCACGAATCCACCGGCGTAGCCCTGGCCGACCGCGCGTACCTTCCACTCGCTCTGGCGCCGGTACAGCTCGAGTGCGATCACGATCGACTCGGAGTTCAAACCGTCGATGCGGTACTCGTACAGCTGATTACCCGCCGAATCCGACACGATCGCCGTCGGCGCGGGAAAACGACCGAAATTGCTGGTCGCGTCGTCCAGGGTGATCACCGCGCGGATCTGCGCGATATCCGCGGGCACCGCATTCAGCGATACCGCCAGCGACGCGGGCTGCCCGGACGGCGCGGGCTGCAGATTCACCCCGGGGCCATTGGGCTGATTGAAGAAGACGAAGTCCGCGTCGGAACGGACCTTCCCCGACTCGGTGACCAATAGCGCGGACAGATCCGCGGGTGCGTTCAGCTGGACGGAGATCACCACGTCGTTGGCGGCCAGCGGGCCATTCTGACCCTTGGCGAGTGTTGCGGACAAGTTCGACCCTTCGCTTGTCGGTGCGTACGGTGCCACTCTACGAGAAACGTGCCGAACACGATCCGAAGTAACTCCTCGCCGTGGCCCATCCAGGTGCTCCAAGATCGGTTAGGGTGGCGAAACGCGGTCGGAATGGCGGGCGATAAACCCGTGTTCCCCTACGAGACAGCAGGCAAACTCCCTATGGCGCAACTGTTCGAGCAGTCGAAAAAGGTGATCGAGGCACACCTCGCCGGATCGAGTATCCGGGCGATTTCCGGCTCGATGGTCGCCTACGAAGGAAATGTGCAGTTCAAGTCGGCCGGTTTCGGCGGCGGCGACGGCGTACTCGCCGGGCTCAAGCGGCGTGCCACCGGCGAGAAACTGTCGCTGATGGAATGCAGCGGCAACGGCCGGGTCTTCTTCGCGGTCAATGGTCAGCACGTGACCGTGGTGAATCTGAATAACGAGACGCTGCAGGTCGAATCGCAGCAGCTGCTGTGCTTCGCCGGAAATCTGCGCACGGACGTGCGTTTCGCCGGTCTGCGCGGTGCGTCGTCGGGTGCGGGTCTGTTCACCACCACGGTGACCGGACAGGGGCAGGTCGCACTGCTCTCGGCGGGCGGGCCGCTGATCCACCTGGAGGTTTCACCGCAGTATCCGCTGATCGTCGATCCGGATGCCTTCGTGGCCTGCCGGGGCAATCTGAATCAGTCGTTCGTGACCGATGTTTCGTGGCGCACCTTCGTCGGCCAGGATGCCGGGGAGGCGTTCTCGCTGCGCTTCGACGGCCAGGGCCTGGTGTTGATCCAGCCTGCGGAACGGTAAGGGAGCCAGCGATGTTCGAGAAGGTCAACGGCAAGGTCGTCAAGGTCGACGTCGGGATGGCGGGCGGCGTGGTCGCGCGCAACGGCGCGATGCTGTTCTACACCGGCGATATTTCCTTTGCGCCACACCAGATTCCGGGCGCCGCGCCCGGTATGGGCGGTGGCGGCATTATGCGGATGGCGGGCCGGATGATGGCCGGTGAGCACGAACGCACCATGCTGGCCTCCGGTAATGGCGAGGTGCACTACGGATTCGCCGGGCTGGAAGTGCATGTGGTGCAGATGCAGCCGGGCGCGGTGCTGCGCGTCGAGGCCTCGCGGCTGCTGGCCAATACCGCCGCGCTGCAGAGTTCGATTGTGTCCGTGATGAGTTCGGGCGGCGGTGGTGGCGGCGGACTGATGGGTGCGTTGCGCGGTGCGGCAAGTGGTGCGCTGACCGGTCAGGGCATGTTCACCACGCAGCTGTCCGGCCAGGGCGCGGCGGTGCTGCTGGCCCACGGCGGATTCCTGGAACTGCCGGTGGGCGGGCCGCTGGATCCCTCTGGGGGACACCCCCAGACCCCCGGGCAGATCGTGGTGGATCCGCAGGCCTTCGTTGCCGCCTACGGCAATGTGCAGACCGAGCTGAAGACGGCGTTGAGCTGGCGCGATGCGGTCGGTCGCGGTTCCGGCGAGGCGATGCAATTGCATTGCGCCGGACAGGGTGTCGTGTACGTACAGGCCTCGGAAGAGAAGTTGTGAACCATGACCGATATTTTGAATCCGCTGAATCTCGGTGAGAGCGACAACCTTCCGGGTAACAGCTACGCCTACTGCATCGACCTGAACAAGCCGTGGTTCATGCGCAAGGGCGCGATGATCGCCTACTACGGCGATATGCGCTTCCAGATGCTCACCCACGGCTTGCAGGGCGGACTGCTGCACATGGTCTCGCAGCAGTTCTCCGCGCCGCTGTTCACCGGCGACTATGTGATCGCCGAGGGCCACGGCAAGCTGATCATCGGCGACCGCGGCTACGACATCAATTCCTATGACCTCGAGGACAACGGCAACCTCACGATCCGCGCCGCCAACCTGCTCGCCTTCGAGCCGGGACTGTCGCTGAATCAGTCCATCGTCCCCGGATTCCTCACCCTCATCGGCACCGGTAAGTTCCTGGCCTCCTCCAATGGCCCGGTCATGTTCGCCGAACCGCCGCTGCGCGTCGATCCGGAAGCCCTTGTCGGCTGGGCGGATTGCCCGTCACCCAGCCATCACTACGATCAGCGCTGGGTCTCCAGCTTCCTCGCCGCCGGTGCGGCGCGCTTCGGGGTGAACTCCGGTGAGGAGCGCCAGTTCGACTTCACCGGAGCCGGAACGGTTCTCATTCAATCCAGTGAGAAGATCCTCAGCGATTCCGCGCTGGTTCGCACCATCGAGGGTCAATTGCAGAGCGGTATGACCGTCGGCGGCCTGCAGCGGCTGCACGGCGTGATTACCCAGCAATTGGGCGCTCAGCAACAGAATTACTGAACTGGATGACTCGAGGATCATCCCCGCGCCGGGAGTCGAGCTGGCGGACGCCCCGCATCGAGGCGCGCGGAAGACCGCACAGTGCTGGTACCACCGTCAGGACTTCGACACCAGCCCGACGCGCTCCGCGAACGCCGACATTTCCTCGAGCTGCACGGCCTGGTCTGTGGCGGTAGCGCCGACGATGATCCGGGTCACGCCTTGTGCGGCGAATCCCTCGACCCGATCCTGCGGCATATCGATCGATCCCCATCGGGTGTATTCCAGCGCGGCCGGATCCCGGCCCTCGGCAACGGCGGTGGATTTCGCGAGATCCCATTGCTCCGCGCGTTCGGCGGGCATCAGCATCCCACCCGGGAAATACCCATCGCCACGTCGTCCCACTCGCCGCGCCGCGGCCCGGCTCGATCCCCCGATATGGATCGGCAACTGGTCTCCCCCATAAGGTTTGGGATATACGCATAGGTTGTCGAACGAAAAGAATTCGCCGTGGTAGTCGACACCATCCGCGTCACCGGCCCACAGCAGGCGCAGCACATCGATCGCCTCATCGGTCCGACGGCCCCGGGATGCGAAATCGACCCCCACCGCGGCGGCCTCACCAGGCAAGGTGCCGATTCCCACGGTCAGCAGCCGCATTCGGCCCTTGGACAGCAGGTCGATGGTGGCGAGCCGCTTGGCGAGCACCACCGGATGCCGATACGGCAGCAGCAGCACGCCGGTGCCCAACAGGATCCGCTTCGTCGCCGCGGCGACGAAGCTCAGGCAGTCGAGCGGATCGGGAAACGGCAGTGTCGGTGGCATGTCGTACGCTCCGATCACCGCGCCCGGATAGAGCGCAATATGATCCGGCAGGTAGATCGACTCGAAACCACACGCCTCGGCATGTTGCGCGAACGCCATCAGCCGGTCCGGATCCGTACCGTAATATGGTGTGCTGTAATTGATTCCAAATTTCATCGGGATACCGCCGCCGCGTCGAGCTGGTCGCACAGTTGCGCTCGCACCGCATGCAACCGATCGATGGCCGCCTCGACTTCGTCGAGTTTGCGCTGCAATGTCGCCACCGAATCCGGGCAGACATCCCCTGAGGTATTTCCGGCACGGATGCACGCGACGAACGGGCGGATATCGTCGAGATCGAAGCCGACGTCGAGCAGCCGCCGGATCTTGTGGACGACCTGCAGTTCCGACTCGTCATAGATGCGATACCCGTTGGTCGAGCGCCGCGCCCGCACCAAACCGTGCTCCTCGTAGTAGCGCAGCGTCCTGGTACTCGTCCCGACGCGCTCGGCCAGCTCACCGATCAGCATTCGACCTCCTTCACATGACCCGTCGGGGCAACGCTAAACCTTGTCGCCGGTGTCAAGGCAAGGTCGGTTACGTGGCGTCCGGTGCGGCCTTGATGAACCAGTTGATGATCTCCTCGCCCGCGAGAATTCCGGAGGCGCGGGTGATGGTGAGGTTGGGATGGGTCCAGTTGAGTTGTTCGAGTTCGCCGTGGCGCGGACGAATGGCGGAGTCCGCGGTACGCAGCATTTCGGCGTCCAAAGCGCCGTCACCTGCGGCGAGAGTCATCGCCGCAGCGGTGAGTTCTCCGTTTTCGACCAGGCGGCGGCGGACTTCGCGCACCGCATGACTCTTACAAACGGCCAGGGGCATGGTGTAGATCTTGCGACCCTGCTGGGAGACGGACCAGCCACGCGGGCGGCACCAGGCATCCCATTCGGCGAGGAAGCCGTCGGGCACTTCCTTGGGCTTGACCACCAGGTAGGTGAACAGGTGATCGGCGACCCGGAATTTGGTGACCCAGGAATCGTCGATCCGAGCACGCAGTTCGGTATTCACCTCCGACAGCGTCGCGCCACCGGCCCGCACCTGCGCGTCGATATCGATGCGCCAGCGCATATCCGGCACGCCGTCGACCAGGATGTTCCCGCCGTTGCTGGTAATCGCGTATCGCCAGGGAGCGCCGGGTAATTGGATACGTTCGAACTGCTTGATGGTCCGTGTGGTGGTGGGAATGACGGCGGCGGGTTCGGTCAGGGTCTGCATGCGCAGAGCGGCGGTGGTCGTCATGAACGACAGTGGCGCGCCCTCGAGGTGTTCCACACAAACCGTCGGCACGTCGGTGGCAGCGTGGAAAGCGTTGCGCGAGTAAATCATCGTTCGGTCGAGATCGGTAGCGATCAGAGCCTGTCTTCGTAGTTTCCTCAGATGCATTACTGCTGTACGTCCTTGATCAATCCCATACACGAATAGGCCAGGTCGGGTACGACCTCGACCGGAACACCGCGGGCCGCGGCGAGCAGACGGATATGCGCGTGTTCGGGTGCGTCCGCCTCACGCACCAGCACCCGCCACGGCAGCCGCCGCAGCAACACCCGGGTCGTCTCACCGACACCCGGTTTCACGAAATTCACACTGGCGATGCCGTATTCCTCGCGTACCTTGTCGACCGAGGCCCAGCCGGTCCAGGTCGGTGTCCGGTCGGCGGCGCGCACGGCGGCCAGTTCGGCGGGCACGCGATCCCGGACCGCGTCGAAGGCGGTGGTCACGGTGTCGAGCAGACGACCGGAGACATCGTCGGCTGCCAGTTCGCGGTAGAACTTCGCGCCGTGGAAATCGCCGGGTCCGATCAGCGTGTCATTGAGCACGGTGCGCGAAATCAGGCCGGAGACTGTCGAATTCAGACAGGCGGAGGCGATCAGGAAGTCGTCCCGCGTGCCGTAGGTGCGCACGCAATGTCCCGGATCGGCGAGTACAGCGAGTTCGTCATTGAATCGGGCGCCGCCCGCGGCGTGATAGGAGTCCAGCGCTTCGGTGAGTTCGCGAGTGATGGCACCCTTGCCGGTCCAGCCGTCCACGAACACAACCGAGGCCGGATCATGATTGCGAGCAAGGTAGTCCAGCGCGGCGGCATCGATACCGCGATCGCGCACGATGGATACCGCATAGTGCGGCACCTCGAGACCTCGCGACTGTAACCAGCGCCGCATGAGAATCCCGATGGGCGTACCCGCTCGCGCCAGCGAGACGAGCACGATATCGGTACCGCGTTCGGCGACAACGAGTTCGGATACCGTCGCCACGGCGAGCGCGAGTCGCTCGGCACTCTCGGCCAACACCTCGTCGAACAGCGAGCGATATGCGGCGTCGGGCTGATATTCGATCGGCAGCGATTCCGCGTAATGCGCGGCACCGGACTGGATCCGGCGTTCCCGCTCGGCCACATCGGCCTCGAGGTCGACGCCCGACAGATCCTTCAACAGCCAGGAAACCTCCTCGGCCGCATACGATCCGAATGCCGGGCCGTACAGCGGAACCGGAAGTTCCAAGGCCGATTGCGGAGAGATATTCGATTCCGGCACAGCGTTCGACCTCATAACACCCTCGGTTCGGCATCGGTCCGGTCCGCATGCAACAGCCGCGGATCCGCACCCGGCAGCACTGCCAGGACGACATCGTCGCCGGATGCGGTCAGCACATCGATCAGACCGCCCTCGACCAGCAGTTCATCGGTATCGGCAGGTGTGTCGATGACGACGACCAGAATCGGATCGACTTCGAGTGACCGTACCGAGGTGGCAGCCCCCGTCAGCGTCGAATCATCCACCGTCCGCTCGACCACACGCGTACGATCGCCCGGTGCCGCGCCATCGTCGCGCGTCACGAGTTCGGACAACCCGTCCTCGATCCAGTGCGCGTTGTACAGATAGCGCGGTTGCGTCTCACCAGCTTCGGGCGCAACGAACCGAAACCCACGCCGCAGCGGATATCCCGGCTCGTCCAGCACATATGCAGGCGACCGGGTCGTCGTCTGAAACCGCGTCGGATTCCCGGCATCGGCCAGCTCGGCGGCCAACCGCAACGGCAGATACATCAACTCTTCATGTCCGAGCACAATCACGGGCCGACCAGCGAAATCATCAGCAAGTCGAACCCGCAACGCCTCGGCGGCTTGCACCACCGCCGCCTCGAACGCATCGGTATCCGATCGCAGAATCCCGTGCCGACCGCCTTCGGGAACCGAAGCAGGCCACGGCAAATCGACTCGATCGAACGAACCACGCTGCGCCGCGGTCGGATTCAATTGCGGATCCGGCATAGACGACACCGTCTCGACCAGATCCTCGGGCAGCAAGGTGCGCCCGGACGCCAAACACACCGTGTCGATCCGCGCACCCAACTCCTCGGCCGCCGCCTCGAACCGCGCCCGATCGCCCTCGGTCCGCATATCCACCAGCGACGCCAGCACATAATGCGAACGCGGCGAAAACGCGTGCAATGCCCGAACCGCATCGATCGCCGTATCACCGGTGGAGATCTCGTCGTCGACGAGCACCAGCGGCAGATCGTTGACGAAGATATCCGCGGGTGCGGGCTGCAGCAGATGCGAGGTGGCGTGCGAATGCCCCTCCTCGAAGCCGGTCAAGGTGTTCGCGTCGGGCACCTCGCGACGGGTCGAATGCAGATAGCATCCGGCTCCGATCCGCGCCGCCACACAATGCCCCAAACCCGTTGCGGTCTCCGCGAATCCGAGCACCACGGCCTCGCGATCACACAGTGCGTCACGCACCAGATCGCCCAGCCGATTGCCCGCGCCGAGAACCACTCGCGGATCGGTCGGCAGATGCTTCCCGAGCACGGTCGAAACCAGTAGGTGCGCACGACGTGGATTACGCCGCAACCCCGGCTGAATCAATGTGGCGATGGGCAATTCGGCGGGCAGCACATCCACCGATCCGCCGCCGTGCGACCGCTCGTGCCGCAACTCGATACCCAAATTCGTTGTCGCCCAAGGATCAATTTTCACTCGGTCACCAACGCCGTCAATAGATCCACGAACGAAACACCCTTATTCGCGACACCGAAAACACGAGCCCGCAGCAGCGTCTGACGCGCCCAACTGCGATGCGGCCGCATCTCGTTCATCTTGTTCCGATATCCGGATGCCGCCACCCCGCCGACATCGACCTGCAGAATGTCCAGCGCATCCGAATACTCCTCGTGCGTCACCACCGACAGCGCATGCACGGCCGCGACATGCGACGGATGGATCACCGTCTTGCCCTGGATCCCATTGGCCCGGTCGAGTGTGATCTCACGTAGTAGCCCGTCCAGATCGCGGCTGACCAGATAGCGCCGGAACGGCACCGCATCGGATTCCTCGAACGGCGCGGTACGCAGCAGCGGCCGGAACATCCGCTCGTGGTCGGCGAAGTATTCCCAGACCGGTCCAGTGATCACGAAACCTGTACCGTCCGAACGCCCCAGGTAGTTCACGATATCGGCGATGACGTCCGCGACCACCCGCACGTCGTAAATGGTCAGATCCCGGTCCCGCCGAATGCCGAAGGTCGAGCACATATCCGTCGCACCGATACGCACCGCGAGTATCCGCTCCCGGTGCTCGGCCAGCAGCGCCGCGATCTGGGTCAACTCCTGGTCCCGGGTCTCGCGATGCACCAGGGCAGGCGATTCGAGCACCGGCATGCCGTATACGGGCCTGCCCAAACGCTCGGCGGCCGCCGCCAGGGCGGCGAGATATTTCGGACCGCTCGCCCGGTCGAATTTCGGAAAGACGAAACCGGTCAGTGCCACCGCCCCGGTGCCGAGTTGTTCGACGATTTCGGTCACGGTATCGGCATCGCGGACCCGGACGAACAGCAGCGGATTCGGATCCTCGCTGTCGGCAAGCAGATTCAGCGTCGAGACGGTCTGCCGTTTGGCGAATTCCACCTCGTGATCGGCGACGGCGTCCTCGAGATCGATGACCATCGAACACACACCGCGCGCGGCCCGCTTACTGATCGTCAAGGCGAGATCGGCGCGGGTCGCCGGCGCATACAGCGTGGCGCCGAGCGCGAACGCCAGAATTTCCCGGTCGGCATCCTCGCCGAACGGTTCCGGTTGTCTATGGAACAGGTGCCGCGCCTCCGGACCGTGCAGCTGGCGAAAATGGCGCAGCGGCAATTGCTTTCGCAGGGAGACCTGTTGCTGGACGACGATGCCCGCGGTCATCGCTTCGCTGTCCTCATCCCTAATTGCGGTGGCCGCATAACCCCTGGCCTCATTCTCGTCGTGGTCCTGCTTGTTTTCTCATTCGATCCACTACCCCGGCTACGAACTCCGCGACGGTATCCAATTCGGCCACATAGGCCCAGTAGTCGGGATGGCGCCCCGACAGGTTTTCGGTGATTCGATCGATCCGGTCCACCTGTGCATCGAGCACAGATCCCCATTCGCCGACGAGCCCGTGGCTCACCGCGAGCATTTGTGCGTCCCGCAGCCGAAATCGTACGGCCTTGGCCTTCTCTTGCGGATTCTCACGGACTTCACGCAGCAATGTCAGCCGTTTGGTGACGGCGTCGATCAAGTGTTCGGCCTCGGTGAGGTACCCCCGTGCGGATGTGGTCAGATCAAGTGCGGACTCCGGATTGTTTTCGGCCGCCGCCGCACGCGCCCGCACCAGGGCGGCATCCGCGGCATCGATGGCCTTTCTGCTTTCCTGCCCATTGTTAGCCAGATCCGCCGAACTCGCAGCATTGAACTCGCGCAGCATCTCCGAGTAAGCCGGTGCCACCCGTTCGCCACGGGTGCGCACGGCGGCCGATCTGGTAGCCACCGAGGTAATGGCGTTCGCCGCCGCCGCAGCCCGAGATGGGGCCTGCGCCAACGCTTCTGCCAGCGCTTTCGTCGCCGATTCCAGGCGGTTGGCGGCCTCCCGGACATTGGCCGCGGGCGCCTCGGAACCGAGCCCATCGAGTGTGAGCAGCGACTCATCCACCGCCGCCGCGTGCTGGCGCACCGAAGGGTAGCCAGCATATTCGGATTCGGCGGCCTGCCTGCGCACACCCGCAGCCGCGATCTTCACTTGCTGCGCGAATTGCGGCACCGTGCCGAGCACCGCGACGGCATGTTCGAGCTGGGACTGATTACCGCGATAGAACTCGTCGACGGCACGGGCCGCGTCGGTCAGCTGCCGCACCAGGGTGTCCACTCGCGGTTGTCCCTGCGGCATCGGCGTGTCGTCGCGCTCGGCGTTATCGAGTTCCTCGGTGAACGTCAGATAAGCGCCTGCGGCGTCGTAGCACCTGCTGCGCACGGGTTCCCATTTCGCGCTCATCCGTCGCTCCGGAAACACCTGTTCACAGGCGTGCACCGCCGCCTCGGCCGCGCTCTGGCGCCGATCCATATCCAGGAACGCGGCCGCCAGTGTCGACCGGGCCTGTGCAATCCATTCATTGTTCCCGGACGACCGGAACCATCCACGCCTACGGCCTGCCACGCCCCGATGTTAGGCGGTGGACTAGTTCGCCGGGGATACACCAGTTCCTACGCAAGATTGCCGAAACCTACTACTGTCGTATGGCGTACCCGGCGATTCGGACAATGCTGGGAACCACAGACGTCTATTGAAAGGGAACCCCGCATGGGTGTCAGTTTGTCCAAGGGCGGCAATGTCTCGTTGACGAAGGCAGCGCCGAACCTTACCGCTGTCTCCGTCGGGCTCGGGTGGGATATTCGTACGACCACCGGCACCGACTTCGATCTGGATGCCAGTGCGATCGCGACCGGTGGGGACAAGAAGGTCGTGTCCGACAAGCACTTCATCTTCTTCAACAACCTCAAGTCGCCGGAGGGCTCCATCGAGCACCTCGGTGACAACCTGACCGGTGAGGGCGAAGGCGATGACGAGGTGATCAAGGTCGACCTGGCCAACACCCCGCCGACCATCGAGAGCATCTTCTTCCCGGTCTCGATCTACGACGCGGACACCCGCCAGCAGTCCTTCGGCCAGGTGCGCAACGCCTACATCCGCGTTGTCGACCAGGCCAACGGCACCGAGCTGGCCCGCTACGACCTGTCCGAGGACGCCTCGACCGAGACGGCCATGGTCTTCGGCGAGCTGTACCGCAACGGTGCCGAGTGGAAGTTCCGCGCCATCGGCCAGGGGTACGCCTCGGGTCTGGCGGGTATCGCCCGTGACTACGGCGTGAACGTCTAAGACGCACTGGTCAAAGCAGGGGGCTCGGCGACGGGCCCCCTGCTCGCATGTCCACGGAACGATTCGCCTCACCGCTCCGTTGGACAATCGACGGTTCCGCGACCACGCTGGAACCATCATCGCGACCGCGGGTTGGTACGGCCCTCGGGTTACATCGGCATAAGGCGCGCTCGGACAGACATTCGACCGCCGCACGGAAAGGGTCTCCGCGTGGTCCTGCGCATATTCGGCATGTCCATCGTTGTCACGGTGATATCACTCGTCGTGGCATTCCTGTACGGCGGGCCGACAGCGCTGGCGCTGGCCGCCATCCTCGGTGTCCTCGAGGTCTCGCTGTCGTTCGACAATGCGGTCATCAACGCCACCGTGCTCGAGCGGATGAACGAGTTCTGGCAGCGGATCTTCCTCACCATCGGCGTGGTCATCGCCGTCTTCGGCATGCGGTTGGTCTTCCCGTTGGCGATCGTCTGGATCACCGCGGGCCTTGACCCGGTCAAGGCGTTCGACCTGGCGCTGAACCCGCCCGCCGATGACGCGCTGGTCTTCCCGGACGGCAGCCCCAGCTACGAAAAGCTGCTCACCGACGCACATCCGCAGATCGCCGCATTCGGCGGCATGTTCCTGCTGCTGCTGTTCCTGAACTTCATCTTCGAGGAACGCGAAATCACCTGGCTGTCCTGGCTGGAGAAGCCGCTGGCCCAGCTCGGCAAGCTGGATATGCTCTCGGTGGTCGTCGCGAGCGTCGGCTTGGTGCTCACCGCGGAATTCATCGCGGGCGACGAAGAGCGCGCCACCGTTCTGGTCGCCGGTCTGCTCGGCATGATCACCTACATCGTGGTCGACGGCCTCGGTTCGCTGTTCCACACCGAGGAGTTCGAGGAATCCGCGGACGGCGGTCCGTCCCAGCTGGTCAAGGCCGCGGGTAAGGCGGCGTTCTTCCTGTTCCTGTACCTTGAGGTGCTCGACGCGTCGTTCTCCTTCGACGGTGTCATCGGCGCCTTCGCCATCACCTCCGACCCGATCATCATCGCGCTCGGCCTCGGTCTGATCGGCGCCATGTTCGTCCGTTCGATCACCGTGTACCTGGTGCGCAAGGGCACGCTGTCGGAGTACGTGTACCTGGAGCACGGCGCACACTGGGCGATCGGCGCGCTGGCGGTCATCCTGTTCGTCTCGATCGGCGTGCACATCAACGAGATCGTCACCGGTCTGGTCGGCGTGGCGTTCATCGGCGCGGCGTTCATTACCAGCATCATTCGGAATCGGCGCGAAGACACCGACGAAGTGGAGAGCGCGCGCGAGGTCACCCCGGTAGCCTGAATTCCGGCGGATAGCCGAAGAACTCAAGCGGCAGCGGCCTCCTAGCCGCTGCCGCTTCTCTTTTCCCGAGGGGGGAAATGGCGATGTCGAACGAAACTCCGGGCGTGAACCTGTCCAAGGTGACCTTGTCGAAGGCCACGCCGAGCATCACCCTCACCAAACCCGGCGATCAGCAGGGCACGATGCGGGTCAACCTGAACTGGTCCAGTGGTCCGAAGGGCTTTTTCCGCCGCTCCAAGGCCGTCGATCTGGACCTGGGCTGCCTTTACGAATTGTCGAGCGGCGCAAAGGGTGTGGTGCAGGCCGTCGGCAATAATTTCGGCGCACTGGAATCCGAGCCGTTCATCCAACTCGACGGCGACGACCGCAGCGGCGCAGCGGCCGACGGCGAGAATATGCACATCAATCTCGCTCGGCCCGAGGTGTTCCGGCGCATTCTGATCTTCGCCTTCATCTACGAGGGCGTGCCGAACTGGGCCGCGGCCGACGGTGCGGTGACGCTGTTCCCCACCTCCGGGCCGCAGATCGAGGTACGGCTGGACTCCCCCGTGGACGGTGCGCGGTCCTGTGCGATCGCCCTACTGCAGAATCAGGGCTCGGGCATCACCGTGCACCGGGAAGTGAACTACATCAACGGTGCTCAGCGCGCGATCGACGAGGCGTACAGCTGGGGCATGCAATGGCACGCCGCCAAGAAGTGATTCAGCGCACGGAAACCGGCTGCCGCTGATCGACTGCTGGCGTCGGGCGGCGCGAGGCGAACACCATGCCGATCAGTCCGACGCCGAGTCCGGCGGCGGCGAGTGGCCGCAGCGGCTGATCGATGAACAGCCAGGCCAGCACCGCGGTGACCGCGGGAGTCGCGAAAAACAGACGCCCGACTCGCGTTGCCTCCCAACGCTTCAGCATCGCGTTCAGCAGTAGGAACGCGACCATCGAATTGACCAGCACCATCCAGATGAGCGATTCCGCGAATCGCGTCGCATCCCAGATGTGCAATTGGCCGGTGCCCCATGCCAATACGCCCGCGATCGGCGCGCTTGCGGCCACGTGAATGGCGGTGGCGGCGCGCGAATCGACCTGCGGTACAAAGCGTTTCTGGTAGACCGTGCCGACGCTGAGGCCGAGCAAGCCGATCACGCACAGCAGCAGACCGACCAGTGACATGCTCGATTGGTCGAGTACGGCCAAGCCGACGCCGACACCACCGATGCCGAAGCCGAACCACTGTCGCGCCGTGACGGTTTCGCCGATGAATCCGGCCAGCAAAGCGATGACGACCGGATTGAGTCCCTGCACCAGGGCGATGATGGCGGCCGAAACATGCAGGCTCATCGCCGTGTAGAACGCGCCGAACTGCACGATCTGCATCAGCAGACCCGCGATGACGACATGTTTGAGCTGCCCCGCGCTCGGCCAGCTCGCGCGAATCACGCCGGCGTACACCGCGAGCAGGACCGCCGCGATGGCGAAGCGCGCGAACAGCACCGTCAGCGGCGGTGCCGCGCCGACACCGATAACCCCGGCGATGAAGGCGCTGCTCCAAAGCACGACGAACAGTGGTTGCATGCCTGCCGCAAGGGAGGGCTTGTCGTTCGCTCGGAACAGCTGCGTCTTCACTTCTACTCCTACCGGCCTGATAACCACCTGAGGCGGTTACCAACCGTCGCACCATTGTGTACAACCTGTCAAGGTGGTTACTATCGGAGGGTGTTCGCTTTCGTGAGCGGTAACCTCGTCCTGGACTTCGCAGGCACGGTCAAGGCCCGTGCCACGACGTTCGACGACGTACTCACCACCCCGGCGGATCTGGACGAATGGCTGCTCGCCGCCGACCTCCTCGACACCACCCCACACTGCGATGCGGCAACACTCGACCGAGCCGTGCGTCTACGCGAGGCGGGCTACCGACTGGCCCTGGCCGCGACCCGTGACCAGCCGTTCGCGGATGCGGACCGCAAGATCGTCAACGAGCTCGCAGGCGGCGAACTCCCCAGGCTCACTTTGCGAGCCGATGCGACGGTCACCCGCCACGGCGATCCGGACGCCGCACTCGCCGCGATCGCCAGGTCCGCGATCGAAATGCTCGGCGGGCCGGAGCGGGGGTTGATCAAGGAATGCGGCCGCACCGAATGCACGCGGCTGTACCTCGATACCTCACGCGGTAGGTCACGCCGCTGGTGCGATATGACCATCTGCGGCAACCGCGCCAAAAGTGCGGCGTTCCGCGCCAGACGCGCCGACTGACCCGTTTCGTACTAGCCCACCGGTACCAGGCTGCCGGGTTCGAATCGGGGTATCCGCGGCGGCTCGGGCCGGAATCCGCGCGG
>NZ_BDBY01000145.1 GCF_001613225.1 Nocardia pseudovaccinii NBRC 100343 | reverse complement strand
GTCGGATCATCCATATCGCGCTGACCGCCGGTGAGCACATAAGCCAGCAACGGCAGCACGAAGATGCCCGGATACAGCTTGAGACAGAACCCGATACCGAGCAGCACAGCGGCAAGAATTCCCCTGGTACGCAACGAATATCGGGTCAGCGCGGTCACCACGTACACCGCGGCGACCGCCGTGCAGACCACGGGCAGCTCCCAGTTGTGGAATGCGTAGAGCACCAGCGGCGGGCCTGCCGCCCACAGCAGCGCCGCCCGCCCGGCCAGCCGGACCAGCAGCCAAGCCGTCAACAAGGCGAACGGCGCCAACAGCAATGCCGAATGCAGCAGGAATTCCGCGTCGTTATCGGCGCCGACCGCACCGAGCCACATCAGCACGCCGCTGAGCACCGGATATTCGACCGCGCCACCGGTCAGCGTGCCGTCAGCGGTGATACCGCCGTCGATGTACGGAAAGACGTGCTGATCGATATCGCGACCGAGCCACAGGAATTGGATATCGGAATAACAGACATCCGAATCCTTGATCACATCGAAAACCGCGCTGCGACCGTTCTCGGCGAACGGCGCACCCGCGCACCGCGCCTTGTTCGCGTACGCGAGCGCCAACGTGAGCCCGCACAGCAACACCACCACCGCGGCCAAGGCCGCGCTGCGCGTCACTCCCCCGACGATCCTGTCGCGGGTGGCGAGTCCGGTCGGCATGGGCACCACCCTAGGCCGCACCGTGCGACGACGCCCGTGCTTCCCCCCACCAATGACCATACGGGCACCGGCTCAGACATCGATTTCGCTGCTCAACGGGCGTTCATGTAGCCTTGTCGGGTTGCTGACGCAACGACCCTCCTGCCACGGACCGTCCGTGGCCGTTTCCTAGTCCACAGGAGGTGATTGGTCCGTGCGTCATTACGAAGTGATGGTCATCCTCGATCCGAGCCTGGACGAGCGCACTGTTGGTCCGTCGCTGGACAACATGCTGAGCGTCGTCAAGACCGATGGCGGCAAGGTCGACAAGGTCGACATCTGGGGCCGCCGCCGGCTCGCCTATGAGATCGCGAAGCAGGCCGAAGGCATCTACGCCGTGGTCGATCTGACCGCCGAGCCCGCCACGGTGAGCGAGCTCGACCGCCAGCTGGGTCTCAACGAGTCGGTGCTGCGCACCAAGGTTCTGCGCCACGGCAAGTGATTCTCGATTGCGTCGGTGCCTGTCTCTAGGCTCTAGCGCAAAAGCGAGTGCACTGCGGACTGCATACCGAGCAGGAGGAACCACATGGCAGGCGACACGGTCATCACCGTCATCGGAAACTTGACGGCCGATCCCGAACTTCGATTCACGCCCGCGGGCGCTGCGGTGGCGAATTTCACCGTCGCATCGACTCCCCGCGTGTTCGACCGTAATTCGAATGAATGGAAAGACGGCGAAGCGCTTTTCCTGCGCTGCAACATCTGGCGTGAAGCTGCGGAGAATGTCGCCGAAAGCCTGACCCGAGGCGCCCGTGTGATCGTGAGCGGACGACTGAAGCAGCGCTCCTACGAAACCCGCGAGGGTGAGAAGCGCACGGTCGTCGAGCTCGAGGTCGACGAGGTCGGTCCCTCGCTGCGCTACGCCACCGCGAAGGTCGCCAAGGCCAGTCGCGGCGGCGGGGGCGGCGGCGGCTTCGGTTCGGGTGGCGGCGGTGGCAACTTCGCTCCGGCCGGTGGTGGTGGCGGCAGCCGTTCCGGCGGCGCCGACGACGACCCGTGGGGCAGCGCACCCGCGGCGGGCTCCTTCGGGGGCGGCCGCGTAGACGACGAACCGCCGTTCTGAGAACGGCTCACATCGGCCTGAATGACATTGGGCCATCATTGATTACGGAGTAACCATGCCTAAAGCGCCCGCGCGCGAAAAGGTGCTGAAGAAGAAGGCTTGCACCTTCTGCAAGGAAGCCAAGTCCGGCACCGTCAATATCGATTACAAGGACACCGCCCTGCTGCGGAAGTACGTCAGTGATCGCGGCAAGATCCGCGCTCGCCGGGTCACCGGCAACTGCGTGCAGCACCAGCGCGACGTCGCCGTTGCCGTGAAGAACTCGCGTGAGGTGGCCCTGCTGCCCTACGTGTCGACGGCTCGCTGAGAAGGGAGGCATCGCAATGAAGTTGATTCTTACTGCTGATGTGGACAACCTCGGTGCCCCCGGTGACACCGTGGAGGTCAAGGACGGCTACGGCCGCAACTATCTGCTGCCGCGCGGCCTGGCGATCGTGGCCACCCGTGGCGCGCAGAAGCAGGTCGAAGGCATCCGTCGGGCGCAGGACGCGCGCAAGGTGCGCGACCTGGACCACGCCAACGAGCTGAAGCAAGCCATCGAGGGCTTGGCGGCGGTTTCGCTGTCGGTCAAGACCGCTGGCACCGGCAAGCTGTTCGGTTCGGTCACCCAGTCCGACGTCGCCGCCGCCATCAAGACGGCTGGCGGGCCGGTCGTCGACAAGCGCAGCATCGAGCTGCCGAAGTCGCATATCAAGTCGGTCGGCAAGCACATCGTCGTGGTGCACCTGCACCCCGATGTCGTCGCGAAGTTCGACCTGCAGGTCGCGGCGAACTGAGTTCATTCGAAGGCCACTCTTGTGTTCCGGCACAAGGGTGGCTTTCGACTGTGCGGCATCGATCCCATATTGGTCGGGCCCGGGTGAGTTGCGCCTTTCGCCGAAATAGCCAATTGTTTGCGAAAAGGTCGAAACGGTGATCTGGACCATTCTCGGCACCCGGCTGCTATCGGCTCTACCATCGGTTATTCGGCTTGTGGATCGCCAAGAAAACCAACCGGACGCAATGTGATCTACGCCATAGCCGTGGAACGCGTTGTTTACCTACAACACGCCCGGCTGTTCAACTAGACCGACACGCCGCACTTGATTCATCCACACGTGGATAGATCAAGAAATCGATATCTATCAGCGTGTTTGAACGGTGTGACCTGGGTTTTCCCCAAGTTGTACACAGGGGGTGCACAACACCAGGTAAACAGTCCACAACTTATCCACAGGTGTGTGCACATTGCGGTTTGGCGACTGCCCACCGGGTCGCCTAGGTTCGTCGCAACATCATGCACGCACCACCCGGAACGACATGATTCGACACCAGTCGCGGCGGTTTGCTGGAACCGCAGGTGAGACCCTCGCATGAGGTCACTCGACCGCGGCGCGCTGCCGAATGTGTCGGAGCCCGGGAGTACAACGAGTGATCAATAGGGTCGGCGGGTAGGCGTTTTCGAGCGGCCTGCAAGTGGCGAGAGAGGACGGTCGAGTCTGGTGACCACCACCGATGACCGCGGGCATACGGACTATCCGCCCGAACCGCCCGGTGAGGACTTCGGCAGGCAGCCTCCGCACGATATGGCGGCCGAGCAGTCCGTGCTCGGCGGCATGCTGCTGAGCAAGGATGCGATCGCCGACGTGGTCGAGGTGCTGCGCCCCGGCGATTTCTACCGCCCCGCCCACCAAGCGGTCTATGACACCATTCTCGATCTCTACGGCCGCGGCGAACCCGCCGACCCGGTCACAGTGGCCGCGGGTCTGGACCGCCGCGGCGAACTCAAGCGCATCGGCGGCCCGCCCTATCTGGTCACCCTCACCCAAACCGTCCCCACCGCCGCCAATGCGGGCTACTACGCCGAAATCGTTGCCGAGAAGGCGATTCTGCGCCGCCTCGTCGAGGCAGGCACCCGCATCGTCCAATACGGCTACGCGGGCGCCGACGGCCAGGACATCGCCGAGGTGGTCGACCGCGCCCAGGCCGAGGTCTACGAGGTCACCGAACGCCGGACCACCGAAGACTTCCTCCCCCTCGAGGAACTCCTGCAGCCGACGATGGACGAAATCGACTCCATCGCCTCCCGCGGCGGCATCTCCCTCGGCGTCCCCACCGGCTTCACCGAACTCGATGAACTCACCAACGGCCTGCACCCCGGCCAAATGATCATCGTCGCCGCCCGCCCCGGCGTCGGCAAGTCCACGCTCGGTATGGATTTCATGCGGAGTTGCTCGATCAAGCATGGGTTGGCGAGCGTTATTTTTTCGCTGGAGATGAGCCGGACCGAGATTGTGATGCGGCTGCTTTCGGCGGAGGCGAAGATCAAACTGGGTGATATGCGGTCGGGTCGGATGAGTGACGACGACTGGACGAAGCTGGCGCGGCGGATGAGTGAGATCAGTGAAGCGCCACTGTTCGTCGATGATTCGCCCAATCTCACCATGATGGAGATTCGCGCCAAGGCGCGGCGGCTGAAGCAACGCCACGACCTGAAACTCGTTGTGGTGGACTACCTTCAGCTGATGACCTCGGGTAAAAAGGTCGAATCCCGGCAGCAGGAAGTCTCGGATTTCTCGCGAAACCTGAAACTACTCGCCAAGGAGCTCGAGGTCCCGGTAATCGCGATCAGTCAGCTGAACCGTGGTCCGGAACAGCGAACCGATAAGCGCCCCATGGTGTCCGACCTGCGCGAATCCGGATCGCTCGAGCAGGATGCGGATATGGTCATTCTGTTGCATCGACCGGACGCATTCGAAAGAGACGACCCGCGCGGCGGTGAGGCGGACTTGATTGTCGGTAAACACCGTAATGGTCCGACAGCGACTATTACTGTCGCACACCAGTTGCATCTGTCTCGGTTTGTCGACATGGCCCGTGGCTGAAACCCATGCTGTAGTTTCTCGGGAGTCGCCAGTTCGGATGTCGTGACGGCCCCAGCGGATCACCGATCAGCTGGGGGGGCGGTCGGGGATGGCGGGCATGTGCTGCTCGGCCCATTCCCGTAGCGCTGCGAGCGGAACCTCCAGGGACATACCGAGTTCGGTGAGGCGATAGTGGACCTGGGGCGGGACCGTGGGGTCGACGCGGCGGGCGACCAGGCCGTCGCGCACCAGTTGCCCGAGGGTGACCGACAGCATCTTCTGGGAGATGCCCGGGATGCGGCGGCGTAGATCGGCGAAGCGCACCTCGGGTGGGTCCGCCGCCGCGAGGATTTTCACCACCATCGATACCCATTTGGAGCCGATCCGGTCCAGCAGTTGCCGAGTCGGACAGGCCGGATCGAACAGATCTCCGCGCCGGGTAGTCACCTGGACCTCACCACCTGAGTCGAAAGTGCCGTCTTGGCCGATCCAACCAGGTTACCTACCGTGATGTGGTCACTGATGGTTACCAGCTTCGAGGTGGAGATGAGCGCCGACATCGCACTGCGCAGGGTCGCGGCGAACGGGATCGACATGAACGTCGCGGTCGCCGGGGCGGGTCCTGCGGTCCTGTTGCTGCACGGGTTCCCGCACACCTGGCAGGTGTGGCGGGGTGTGCTGGACGGACTCGCGGGGACGTATCGGGTGATCGCGCCCGATTTACGCGGGCTGGGTGCGACCACCCGGCCGGAAAGCGGTTACGACGCCGGGAATCTGGCCATGGATGCGATTGCCGTGCTGGACGCCCTGGGCGAAACCCGCGCGGATATCGTCGGTTTCGATCTCGGCGCCGTTCCGGCGTTCCTGGCCGCGATGCATCGCCCGGATCGGGTCCGGCGCCTGGTGCTCATGGAGGCGATTCTGGGCCGGTTACCCGGGGCCGAGGATTTCCTGCGCGACGGGCCGCCCTGGTGGTTCGGCTTCCACGCCGTCCCGGGCCTGGCCGAGTCGGTGCTCACCGGGCATGAGGACTCCTATATCGATTGGTTTCTGACCGCGGGCACGCGCGGCCGCGGTGTGCCCGCGCAACTGCGCGCCGCATTCGTCGCCGCCTACACCGGCTCCGACGCCTTGCGCGCCGCCTTCGCGCACTACCGCGCACTGCCCGAGAGCACCCGCCAGATCGAGAAGGCCACCGCCACAACCCGATTGCGGATGCCGACACTGGCCGTCGGGGCGCATCCGGTCGGCGACACCCTCGCCCGGCAGCTGCGGTCCTGCACCGACGATCTGGCCGAGGCGGTGATCTCCGACTGCGGCCACATCGTTCCGGTAGACGGGCTACCGGCACTGCTCCCGCTGCTCACCGACTTCCTGGCACCTTAGTGACCCCCTTGCCGGTTACGGTCCGGACTGGAGGATCCGGGTCAGCGAGTGTGGCGGTGCCGAACGTGCCGGGGCCTCAGCGAGGGTCGGCGGCGGTGGTGAGTTGGTCGATCCGGCAGTCCCAGGGTCACCGCGCCCCGCAGTGCCAGCCGAATTCGGTTGGGCCATAGCCGTGCCGCTGCTACGCCGATGTCTCCCGGGCCCGCAGGTTTCGCTTCTTGGCGCGATTGCCGCAGGTATCCATCGAGCACCAGCGTCGGTTTCCCGGGCGGGACAGGTCGACGAAGTAGGCCTGGCAGCTTTCGCCCGCGCACCGCCGTATTCGGGCGGCGGTCGGCGAGGTGACCAGATCCAGTGCGTCCCGGGCGACTGTCGCCAGGACCGCCGCGATCGGGTCGGGCGCGGTCCACCGCAATTCCCCGCGCCGGTCGAGACTCGGGATCGGAACATGTTCGCTCGCCGCCTTGTTGATGACGGCGCGGTCCCGGTCGGTCGGATGTACCGGGCCCTTGGTTGTGCGGGCCAGGTCGACCACACGAAAGATGGCCTCCCGCAACGTTCGCGCGGACTCGACGGCGCGAATGTCAGGTGTCGCGGCGACTCGGTCCCAGGGGCCGAATTGCGCAACCCAAGCCGTCAGCGCCGCCGGATCGGTCAACTCCTCGGCCTCGGCGGGCGAGCCGCGGTGGCGCAACGTCCGCACATAGTCGAGGCAGATTCGACCGGATCCTTCACGAAATAGCGGCACGCGCCCAGTGTATGGAACCACTTCGACCGGTTCAAAAGGGCACCGGTTAAAGTGGTTCATATGACCGACGGAATCACGGATGCACAACTGGCACAGTCACTCTCGGGAGACTTCCGCAGCCACCATGCCCAGATCAACGGCATTCGGCTGCACTACGTCGCGGGCGGGACGGGCTCGCCGGTGATACTTCTGCCGGGGTGGCCGCAAACCTGGTGGCAGGCCCGCAAGATCATGCCGTTGCTCGCGCGGCGGCACCGGGTCATCGCCGTCGACCTGCGCGGTATGGGCTCCTCGGATACTCCGGACCACGGTTACGACAAGAAGACGATGGCCGAGGATATCCACCAACTGGTCCGGCATCTCGGCTATTCGACGGTCGACGTCGCCGGGCACGACATCGGCTCGATGGTGGCCTTCAGCCTCGCGGCCAACCATCCGGAGACCGTGCGCAGGCTGGCGCTGCTGGAGGAGCCGCATCCCGATGATCGGCTCTACGACTTCCGCCTGCTGCCCGCCCCCGCGGAACGGGCCCGGCAGAGATGGTGGTTCGCCTTCAATCAGGTCGCCGAACTACCCGAACAGCTCCTGGCCGGACGCGGCAGGCACCTGGTCGACTATCTGTGCCATCGAAATCTGCGCAATCCCGACGCCATCGACGAACAGTCCCGTGCGGTGTACGCACGCGCCTATTCGCGTCCCGAGTCGATCCGCGCCGCCAACGGCTGGTATCAGAGTTTCACCCAGGACATCGAGGACGGCCGGACATACGCGAAACTTACGATACCCGTTGCCGCACTGTACTTTCCGGGCCACACCGACATCCTCGACAGTCTCGCCGAGCGAGCATCCGACGTGCTCGCCATCGAAATCCCCGACAGCGGGCACTATCTCGCCGAGGAACAGCCCGATCTGGTCGCAGCTCACCTGTGCGACTTCTTCGGATAGGGCGCCCAGTCCGGAGTCCATACGTCGTCGCCGAAAGTCGTCTGGTATCTGGTGTGCAGGTACTCGAGGAAGTTCGCGAGGACGGGATGTGCATTGTCCGCTCGCCAGATCACCGAAAGTGGGTAGACCGGGGTCGGGTCGACGACGGGGATGCGGCGCAGGTCGTAGCTTTCCGGCCAGAGGTATCGGGAACCTTCGCCGACGAAGGTGGCGAGTTGGGTGGAATCCGCGAGTTCGGCGAGGAGCGCTTCGATGCCGAAGCTCGGGCCGATCGTGACGATGTTCAGTCCGAACTCGGTCGCCAAATCGTTGTAGTAGCCGACAGGTTCGGCGTCGGACATGCCGAGCATCCAGATCGGGTGATCGGTGAGTTCGGCCGGTGTCACCGTCTTGGCGTGCGCCAGTGGATGCCGTGGACCGACGAGCAGTTCGTGTCGATCGTCGATGACACGGGACGCCCGGAGTCCACTCGGGACTTCGAGGTGTCGCAGGGATCTGAAGGTGGCGTCGATGGTGCCCGCGCTGATTTCGGCCAGCGCCGACTCCGCGTCGAAGTTGGTCAAGGTGACGACATCGAGTTCTATATCGGGATGTTGCTGGTAGAAGGCGTGCAGGATGGTGGACGGCGCGATCCTGCGGGCCACGACGTCGATCCGAAGGGCCCTGCGCCCCGGAGTCACGGCCGCGGTCGCGCGTTCGGCGGCACGGAGTAGTTCGCGGGCATGCGGTAGCAATGCCTGCCCGTCGACGGTGAGCCGTACACCCCTTGCGATCCGCGCGAAAAGCCGAACGCCGAGTTCTCGCTCCAGCGTGGCTACTCGTTTCGACGCGGCCTGCTGGGTGATTCGCAGATCGTCGGCAGCGGCTTGGAACTGGCCGGTCTCGGCAACCGCGACGAAGGTACGAACCGCATCGAGATCCACCAGCGAAAACCTACTCCCACAACGAAAAGTTGTGACACTCCGCTCGATTCGTTGTTGGTGACAGCACCCATCGACCGGCTTCAATCTCCCCGACAACAGAGGGAGTGCGGAATATGTGGCGTAGCGCGAAACCGGGTCGGACGTTCGGGTGGCTGTGGGCCGCGTACGCGGTCAGCGCCTACGGGTCCGGACTCGGGTTCGGAGCATTTTCGGTGGTCGCCATCACCGTGCTGAACGCCACTGCGGCGGAAGTGGCGACCTTGTCGGCTGCCGGGCTGGCGATCGGCGCACTGCTGGCGGTTCCGCTCGGGCCGTGGATGGAGTTTCGCGCCAAACGACCGGTCATGATCGCCACGGACCTGATCCGCTTCGCAGCGCTGGCATCCATACCGCTCGCCTACTGCCTGGGTGGATTGTCCTTCGCGCAACTCTTGGTGGTCTCCATCGTCACCGCGACAGCGAAGATCGCGTTCACCGCGGCCAGTGGCGCATACCTGAAGACCGTCGTCCCCGCCGACGGACTTCTCGTGGCCACCAGTCGTTTCGAGTCCACCACCTGGTCGGCCACGGTTATCGGACCGCCGGTGGGCGGCGCGGCTATCGGGCTGCTCGGTCCGGTGACCACCGTTGTCATCGATGCGGTGAGCTACCTGCTCTCGGCGCTCGGCATCACCGCGATCAGGGAACCCGAGCAGCCACCGCCGCTGCGGAAGACCCGAACGCGCCGGTCGAGCGACATCGTCGAGGGGTGGCGCTACATCCTCGCCCACCACACGCTGCGTCGGTTCTTCGTCAACACCATGCTGGTCAACGGGCTGATCATGGCCGGGGAGCCGCTGTTGTCGGTGCTGATGCTCGCGCACCTGCATTTCCCGGTCTGGGAGTACGGACTGGCCTTCGCTATTCCGTGTATCGGTGGCCTGATCGGGTCACGACTCGCTCGCCACATCGCGTCCCGCCTCGGCGAACAGACGGTGCTGCGGGTCTTCGGCGCGGTACGTGCCTGCTGGCCGCTCGGGCTGGCGTTCATCCGGCCGGGCCCGGCCGGGCTGGTGATCGTGATGGTCACCGAGTTCGGGCTCATCATCTGCATCAGCATTTTCAACGCGGTCTTCGCCGCCTACCGGTTGAACAACACCGAAACCGATCGGCACGCCCGGGTCCTCGCCGCGTGGTCGATCACCAGCAGCATCAGCATCGCGGCAATCACCGTGACGTGGGGTCTGCTGGCACAACTCACCAGCCCGCGTACGGCAATTGCGCTGGCCGGAGTTCTCCTGCTCGCCACGCCCTTCCTGCTGCCGCGGCAAGTGGCCGCGCCCGAACCGATCCCGCCGCATGAAGTTCTCGCCGAGGACAGCGCGCAAGCATGACCCTGGACGGCCGCTTCAGGGCTCGTGATGACGTCGCCGCGGCGGTTGGCGAGGCCGATTCGCACGCGGCTTGCAAAATATATAGACCGGTCTATTCTGGGTTCATGGTTACGTCCAAAGGTGCTCAGACGAGTGGGCAGTTGGTGGAGTCGATGCTGGAGTTGATCCAGGCTCGGGGGTATAGCGGTACGGGGTTGAACACGGTCGTGAACCATGCGGGAGCGCCGAAAGGGTCGTTGTACTTCCACTTTCCGGAGGGGAAGGAGCAGCTCGGGGAGAAGGCGATCGAGTTGGCGGCCGAACGGTTCCGGAGCTTGCTGGACGAGACGGCGGGGGCCGGGGCCTCCCCGGGGGAGGTGATCCGGCGGGTTGTGGAGGTGCTGGCCAGGTTGGTCGCGGACAGCGATTTTCAGCTCGGTTGCCCGGTTTCGGTGGTCACGTTGGAGATGGGCGCGCACAGCGAACGACTGCGGGCCGTGTGCGCGGCGGCCTTCGAATCGTGGATCGGGCCGGTGCGTGAATACCTGGTCGCGGCAGGGCATTCGGAAGCGGCGGCACGCACGCTGGCGACGGCGACGGTCAGCGCGGTCGAGGGCGCGGTGATCATGGCGCGCGCCAAACGCGATGTGGAGCCGTTGCACAGCACGGCACAGCTGCTGGCGGCCCTGCTCGACCAGCCAGGGGCGGTGGCGTGATGACCACTCGCCACGCGCTCGTATTCGGCGCCACCGGCTTTATCGGTCGCAATTTGATCCGCACCTTGGAGCAGGCCGGGGTCCGCGTCACTGCCGCGGTGCGCAGCAGAGAATCGTTCACGCAGCTTGCGGCATGGTTGGCCGATCACGGGTGCCGGACGGCTCCGGCCGAGCTGATTGTCGACTTCGACGCCGATCCCTTTGTCCAGAACGAGGATTCGGCGTGGGCGGATGTCACCGAGATCTACAACTGCGCCGGCGCTTACCGATTCGGGATGACGAAGGACGAGGCGCGGCACGGCAATGTCGACAGCGTCCGCTCGGTGGCGTCCTTCGCCGCCCGGCTGCCACAGCTGTCCCGGCTCGTATACGTTTCCGGCTACCGCGTCGGCGGTCAGGACCCGGCCACCGTTCCGTGGAGCCCGGAGCGGGTGGAACGAACCCATCGCCTGCTGGGCGCTTATGAGGCATCGAAGGTGGAAAGCGATGCGGTATTCCAGGCCGCCGCCGATGAACTCGGCGTGCCATGGTCGATCGTCAACCCGCCCACCGTCATCGGGCCGAGCAGCACCGGCGAATCCGATCAGCAATTGGGCCTCGCGGCGAGCTTGAAAGAGATTTGGCAAGGCGCGGCGGCGGCACTGCCGGGCAACTCGCACACCTTCGTGCCGGTGATCCCGGTCGACTATCTGACCCGCTTCATGACCCTGCTCCCAACCGATCCCGCCACAGCCGGTGCGGCGTA
>NZ_BDBY01000144.1 GCF_001613225.1 Nocardia pseudovaccinii NBRC 100343 | reverse complement strand
CCGGTACCCCACGGACTCGGCACACGAACTCGCCCGCAGGCATGGCCTCGATATGCCCGACACCACACGCACGATCCTGCGCTGGGCCGACTATCTCGCCGCGCATCGGTTCGGGACTGCGCCAACCGGCAGTGCCGCACGGACTTTCGATGAATACGCCGGTGTCCGTACGTTCCGGATCGGCGAGCCCGACGCGCCCACCGTGATACTGCCCGGCCTGCCGGTCAATGCCGACACCTGGGCTCCGGTCGCCGCGGCCATCGGCCACGCCCAGGTGCTGGACCTGCCCGGTCTCGGGATGTCCGCGGGCGGTCGAGGCGACTGGCGCGCATTGCTCGAGGCATTGCTCGAACGATCACCCGGCGCGCACCTGGTCGGACACTCCATCGGCGCCGCCGCGGTGGTCGAGGCCGCGGCCGCGCATCCGGACAAGGTCGGATCGATCACGCTGGTCGCCCCGTTCTTTCTCCAGCCGAGCGCGGGGCTTTCGACACGGGTCACGCCCCTGACCCGCTGGTATCTGCGTCGGATCAGCCCGGAGGCCTTGTCCGAAAAGCTCACCGGCTCGACCGACCACGCGGCTGTTCTGCAATCGAGCGTCCAGGATCTGCGTCGCGCGAAGGTCGCGGCCAACGTCGCCACACTGTTCGCCGCTACGACGAACGCACGCTGGCGCAGCGAGCTCGCCGACAAGCTCGCGCAATATCCCGGACCGGTGCACGTGATCACCGGAAGCGCGGACCCGCTCGATCCGGTCCTGCTCGAATCACTCTCGCCCCGAATCGAACCAGCACCATTGACGGAGCTGCCCATCATCCACAATTGACTCACCCCGATGAGTCGGCGCGTGCTATTACCGGAGCGGAGACGGTTCATTTCAAGCGATGAGCCCCTAGTACTCCACTGCGGCCCCCGGAAAGTGCGTACCCAGGGCCGGAGTCAGCTCGTCGAACCAACGGGCAGTCGGGTCGTATCGGGCCAAGAATTGGCGGCCCACATCGGCCGGATTTCGGGCTTGCAGTAGGCGGAGGGCAAAAACCTTGACGCCCATGACGGTTATGATGCCGTCGATGAGGACCTTGCCGGGGTGGGCGGACATGACCGGTCCCCGGGCACTGCGCGCCAAGCCCGACACGCTGCGAATGGCATCAGTGTAGATGTCATGGGCGCGGGCCAAAGGCACTTCGAAGTAGTTGCGGGCACCGGTATCTCGCTCGACGAACATGTAGTACGGGATCACCCCGAGTCCGACCAACTGCTGCCACATATCCGCCCAGACCCGGGCGTCATCGTTGACATGCGCGACCAGCGGCGCCTGCGCCCGGATCACCGCACCGGTGCTCCGAATCCGGGAAATGGCCTGCCGCACCGCGGGGGTCGACAGCTCCTGTGGATGCGAGAAGTGCGCCATCACGGCGACGTGTCGACCGGTGTCCGCGCACTGCTCGAACAGACGCAGCAGATCGTCGGCGTCGTCGTCCTCGATGAATCGCGCGGGCCAGTACGACAGCGCCTTGGTACCGAAACGCAGCGTGCGGATATGGTTCAGCCCAGGTTCCGATATCGGCTCGACCCAACGGCGCAGGACCGCCGTCTTCATGATCAGCGGGTCACCACCGGTGAACAGCACATCGGTGACCTCGGGATGCGCGCGCAGGTAGGCGACCATGGTCGCCGGATCCGACAGCGCCTGGCGGGTTTCGGAGCCGACGAACTGAGCCCAGCGGAAGCAGTAGCCGCAGTAGGCATGACAGGTCTGCCCCTGGGACGGAAAAACCAGCACCGTCTCGCGATACTTGTGTTGCAGGCCGAGCACCGGCTTACCTCGCAGCACAGGAACATTGGCCTCGATTTGGCCCCCGGGGTGCGGGTTGAGCAGTCGACGGGCCTGTGCGCCTGCCTTGGCGAGCACCTCCCGGGTGGCGCCCGCGTCGTATAGTTCGGCGACGCCGGAGAAGACATCGGGCGGCAACATATCCCGATGCGGGAAGGTGAGCCGGAAGATCGGGTCGTCCGGCGCGGCCGACCAATCGATCAATTCGCGCTCGACGTAGTCGTTGACGCGGAACGGCAGTACCGCGGAAACGATCCGTAGCTCACGGAGATAGTCGTCGGAAAGGCCACGGGCGCCTGCCAATTCGGCCAGGCGCTCGCCGGTGTAGAGTTTCATGCGGTCACCAATTCTTCATCGCTGCGGTGGAGTGGAATGCCGCGGTGGCGGCGCAAACCGGTCGCCCAGACGACCGGTGCCGACACCCCGATGAGCGCCGCGGCCGCAAGAAACACCGGGCGCGGATTATTGCCGTCGAGCTGGGTGAGCAGTCCGGCCAGGACCACACCCACCGGCCCGGCCGCGAAGACGACCGAGCGGGTCGTACTGGTGACCCGCCCGAGCAGCTCGCGCGGGACCGTCTGTTGGCGCAGCGTCCGGATCACGATGCTCGCCAGCACATCAGCCCACACCAGCACCGCGTTGCTCGCGGCGAGCCACCAGATGCCGGGCGCGATTCCCGCGACGGCCAGGGCGACACCGATCAGCAGCACACCCAGCACACACACCGGGACTGGGCGATAGCGGGCGGCGACGGTGGAAGCCATTGCCGCGCCTAGGATTCCGCCGACACCACCGCCCGCGGCCACAACACCGACCAGACCGGGCGACGCACCGAAGACATCGCGGGCGAAGAAGACGATCAGTGTCGTCGCCGCCAGGCAGAGATTCGTGATCAGCTGCAATACCGCAAGCGAGCTCATGATCGAGGACGACGCGAGATACCGTAACCCCGCCCGGAATTCGGCTCGGAGCCGATGCCGCCGCTCGCCAGAGCGAATCCGCTGCGGCACACTGCGATACGTCCCCATCAGCGTCGCGAGCGACACCATGAACGTAACCGCGTCGATCAGCAGCGCCGCACCCGAACCCGCCGTGGCCGCCAGCAATCCGACCACCGCGGGACCGACTACCAAGGACGCCTGACTCGCGGTTTCGAGAAACGAGTTGGTGCGCAACAGTTCTCGATCACGGTAGATATCACGCACCACTACCGTCAGCGCTGTCTCGAAGAACACTCCGGCCGCTCCCGCGATGAATGCGAGCGCGAGAATGACAGGGACCAAACCGGTTCCGGTGATCGCCATGCCGAACAGGCCAAGGAAAATCGCCGCCCGCACCGCGTCGGCCGCGATGAGCACATGCCAGGGATCGGTCCGATCGACCAGCGGTCCGGCCGGAAACCCGGCCAGCAGGTAGCCCACCATGCGGGGTGCGGCGGCCAGCGCCACTGCCGTCGGATTGTGGGTGAGATGCACCACCAGCAGTGGAATCGCCAGTACAGCCAGCCCGTCACCGAACAGCGAGACGATCTGACCGGGTATGAACAGCCGACCAACCGTGGGACGGTTCAGAGCGTCCATGTGTAGCCCGCCAGCTGTTCCAGCCGACAGCCGAACGAGATCTTCTCCTGCCACTTCAAAGTGCCGTAGTCGATCTCGTTGATACCCCGCCGCAGTGCCGCCGCCACCAACTCGTAGAACAGCATCACGAAATAGGTGCCGTATACATCCGGCTCGTGGCCGCACCAGAGCACACGCAACGAATCACCGTGACGCAGCGACAGGGTGAAACCGACGACTCGGCCATCGCGACGAACCGTGGTGACCACCCGATCTTCGGGCTGATAGTTCCGGATCATCCGATCGAGCGTCGCAGCCTGGGTGGCACGGTCGGCGGCGGAGTCGTACTTGCGCAACAACCCCAAGCGCAATTCCAATACCTCGTCGCGGACCTTGCTCAGCTCGTCCTCGCCGAGCACCATGCCGTTCTCGTCGATCCGGCGCAGCAGCCGCCGCAGATCCCGACCCCGCTGCCGCGTCAACCGGCCCAGGTACTCGTCCAGATCCGCGAAATCCACCGGCCGGACGCAGGTCGGATACAACTGGACCGGCCGCGCCCCGAATTCGGTGAGCGCTTGCCGCAGAATGCGTTGCCGCTCAGGGACATACAGGAACGACACCGACCGGATGCCGTGCCGCCGCGCCCAGTCGTGCACGGCCTCCACGGTGCGCCCCAGCACGGCCGGATCGGCGGCGCCCGGCCCGGCGGGCGCGTAGGTGTAGCCGGGCAATACGAAAAGCAGGGCTGGGTACAGCGTCTCGGGCTCGAATGCCGAGAGCGGAACCGATCGCGGCTCGAACGCCGGGATTTCACCCCGCAGCACCGCGCCGATGTCGTAGCGAGGTTCCGCGGGTGCAGTTTCCAACAGCCGGGCATGCAATCCGACCTGCGGGCTGCCGTCGACACTGCCGATCAGCCAGCGCGGCTGCCCCGGCAGCAAAGGCCCCATGGTCTCGAGCCATCGGCCGGACACGGCGAAATCCGTGGTCGCGGCCGTCAGCGTCACCCATTCCGGCGGACAGTTATCGGGCCCCCTGAGTTCCACACGCATTGCTCACCTGCAGATTCCCGATGAGTGAGCGGATCGGCGCTGACACCGCGGAAGCACCACATCGATCATGCCGTTAACTGACGTAACTATATCAAGTGTGCCGTTGAACAGTGACATATACAACTTGGCTCGAGCGTAATTTTTTGTCGCCCCGCGTAACGATTCGGCCCTCGAGTCCGACGTCCTTCAAGACACACGGCCTGTCGGGGGGCCTGTCCGTCCACTTGTCGGTTTTTGGATTGGGGAACGGGACATGGCTCTTCGGGAGTTTTTCGCGCGCCATCGCATGGCTTCGGCCATCGTCGCGCCCGCGTCATTGGGAGTGGTAGCGATTGTCGCCGCCTCGATGGCGCTGACATCGACGCACGAAACCGTCGATACGCGCCTGCGGGCATCCGTGACGGAGTGCCACGACATGGTCACCATTTCGGTCGCCGGGCGTCGGGATACGCCCGACGCCGCGACCACGAAAATGCTGGTCGGGGCCAATGGTGAGGAGTTGCCCGCCGCGCTGTCTGGTGATCACAGCAGCGAATGGGTCGATCCGGTCGTCAACGCACCGGCCGACGATGTCGATCCCGGCTCGTATGCCGCTGTCTATATCGCCTATCCGGCGAATATGGACACCTACGAGGACGCCGTCAACGCGGGTGTCGCGAATACCGAACAGGTGATGCGGGAAATCTCGCAGGCCTGCCCGGACACCAAGTTCTCGATCGTCGGCTACAGCGAGGGCGCCGATGTGGTGCGCCGCGTCGCTATGACAATCGGACATCAGAGCGCCGATCAGGATGGTGGCTACGGCATCGTCGATCCGGCCGATGTCGTCGGCGTCGTCATCCTCGCCGATGCCGGACGTTCGGCGGGCGACGGTCCGTTCCCGGGTTCGAAGGATCCGTACAGCAACCCCGATGGGTTCGACCAGAAGTATCAGAACGGCACGAAAGCCACGTCGGGCCAGGGCGCGCTGCCCGGTACCAGCGGTGACTTCGGTGCGCTGAACGGCAAGATCGCGTCGTTCTGCTCCGATGGCGACCTCACGTGCTCGGCGCCGCAGAACATTTCGCTGCTGCAGTTGGTGGTGAATGTGGGTCGCCAGTTGAATGTCGATGCACTGGAACGCGACGGGCTCACCCCCGCGACCGGACAGGACGTCGCCGTTGTCCTCGGCCGAATCGCGCTGGCGGCATTCGCGGATATCCAGTCGCAGCCGAACTGGATGCAGAGCGATGAGACGTTTCTGCAAGTGCTGCTGAGGGTTTCGGATCCGGAATACAAGCCGGGACAGACGTCGCAGACTCCGGCCAAGGCGGATGCGATCTCGGCCAATCAGATGTCGCCGCTGGCCTATCTGCCGCAAAAGGTGTTCAACGAAATCATCGGTCTCATCGTGACGAACCAGAACACCATCCCGGTGATCATGAGCGACCCGTACCAGCAGACGCTCGGCCCCAATGCGACCGGTCACCACTTCGACTATTGGCGCGACGCCGACCCGAACAACGGTAAGCCGCTGACCTCCGCCGAGTACGCGGCCGCCTGGCTCACCCATCTGGCGAAGCAGGCCCAGGCGGGCCAGCCGGTCGACCCGACCGCCAAGCCGGAGTCGGCCGATCTCGCCGCCGCCTACCAGGCAGCGACCTCGACGACCAAGACGCCCGAACCGAGCAAGACCACGACCACGACCACGTCACCGACGACCACCACGGCCGCCCCCACGAAGACGGAAGTCAGCAGCCAGCCGACGACGACGACCACCACCACACCGGCGCCGCCGAGCACACCGGCAGTGACGACACCACCGGCTTCGACCACCACGACAACTCAGCCCCCGAAGCCGACCACGACCGAATCCACCACCACGACAACGCAATCCGCGGCACCGACCACCACCAGCGGGTCGAGTCGCCCCTGATCCGCTCAGGAGCGCAGGTCCGCACGGCTGACGCCGTCGCGGGCCTGCACCGACAACTTTTCAACGGTCGAGGCGTCAGATGGGTACCTGCCAGTAGCCCTAGGCGTCTCGATCGAACAGCCGCTTGGTCTCGTCCCGACGCCCCCAGGCGATGAAGACGAATAGCACCAGCAGGATCAGCGGGGTGTAGACCGGCCAGTAGCCGTCGATGACGAACGCGTTGGTATAGGCGGCGCCGATCATCGTGAGGCTCAGGCCGATGGCGGCCAGTCCCGACAGGCGGGGGATGACCAGGCCGATGGCACCGGCCAGCTCGACGACGCCGACGAAGTAGCGGAACCAGTCGCCGACCCCGATCAAATCGAAGCCTTCGACCGCGCTGGACTCGCCGATGAGCTTCGGCGTGGCGGAGGCGAATGCGAAGAACGCGGCAAGCAGGCCCTGCAGCACCCACAGGCTGATGTTGAGGGAACGGCCGGGCCCCGCGCCGACCTCGGCGGTGTTCTCAGCGGTCATGGTATGAGTCCTTCCGAGGACGTGTATCGGTTCTTGCGTCGGTACAGACGAGACCCGATCGCTGAATTCATCGCTCGTCCATCCATCCCGTGATGGGATGTATTCGTATAGGCTCCGATTCGATCGGAAGCGAGCAGGGCGAGATGGTGAAGCGATGACGCAGCGCGGGTGGGTGCTGTTCTTGGCGATGGGCGTCATCTGGGGCGTGCCCTACGCGATGATCCGGATCGCGGTCGAGGATTTCGACCCGATCGCGGTGGCATTCGGCCGGACGTTCCTGGGCGCGCTGATCCTGCTGCCGATCGCGCTATACACCAAGACACTCGCCCCGGTGTTCCGGCGTTGGCGCCCGCTGCTGCTGTACACGCTGGTCGAGATCACCGGACCGTGGTTTCTGATCGGGTACGCGGAGACCACGTTGAACAGCTCGACCGTCGGGCTGCTGATCGCCGCGGTTCCGCTGGTCGCAGTGGTGATCCTGTCCAAACCCATTCAGGGTCTCGGCGCCAAAATGTGGCCCAGGTACTCCTTCGCACACGATCGCTTCGACGCGCGCCGCACCACCGGCTTGATCATCGGATTCGCGGGGGTCGCTGCGCTGGTCGGCTTCGATATCGATCTGACACAGCCCGCGGCCATCGGCGCCATCGGGCTGACCACCATCGGTTACGCCATCGGCCCGATCATCATCAACCGCGGACTCGCCGATCTGCCGCCGCTCGGTGTTGTCACCGGATCACTGATTCTGGCCGCGGTGATCTACACACCGTTCGCCATACTCCGCCGACCGGCACATTTCACCGCCGACGCGTCGTGGTCGGTGCTCGGGCTGGCCGCAATCTGCACGGCCGCGGCGTTCCTGGTGTTCTTCGCACTGATCAGCGAAGTCGGCCCGGCCCGCGCCACGGTCATCACCTACATCAATCCCGCGGTGGCCATCCTGCTCGGCGTCACGATGCTGGACGAACCGCTGACCGTCGGCATGGGCATCGGCTTCCCGCTGGTCATTCTCGGCTCGATCCTCGGCACCACCCGCACCCGGGCCGCCGAGGAACCGGCCGCGACGCCGGTCACCCAGTCCTGAGCACCCGCACGCGCTGAGGGCTCCGCCGATGCCGCACGACCGGCGAGATCGATCAGTCGTCGCATACGGCCCTCCTGGCCATCGGCTTGATCCTCCCTGTCACGGGGCTTGGCGATGAAATTCAGCGTCGCGGATCGACTCGATGAAGGTGACAGGAGGGCATGATGTTCGGGTGACAGCGAACAGTCGAACCGATCCCGCGGACGTGGTCCACACCCGCGCCGCCTACGACGAGAACGCCATCCGCTACGCCGAATTCGCCAAAGATCACCTGGCGACACAGCCATTCGACCGCGCCATGCTCAGCGTATTCGCGGAACTGGTGCACGACGGTCGAGTGGCCGACCTCGGGTGCGGTGAAGGCCGAATGACCGCACACCTGGCCAGGCTCGGCCTCGATATCTTCGGGATCGACCTGTCACCACGGCTGCTCGAATTGGCGCGGGCTCAGTATCCGGCACTCGGCTTCGAGGAAGGCTCGCTCGAGCACCTCGATATCGGCGACGCCACTCTCGCGGGAATTCTCGTGTGGTACTCGATAATCCATCTGCCGCCCGAACGAATGCCCGCTGTGCTGGCGGAGTTTCATCGGGTACTCGAGCCGAGAGGGCACGCACTGCTCGCGTTCTTCCAGGCACCCGATGTCCAGGATCCGGAACCGTTCGACCACAAGGTGATAACCGCCTACCGATGGTCGCCGGATCGGCTCGCCACGCTGGCCGAACAGGCCGGTTTCACGCCGATCGCCCGGTTGGTCCGGGAACCGGATCCCGGCGAGCGGGGCCGCCAGGCGTACCTGCTCCTGGTCAAGGATCGCTGATTCGGCGAACGCGAATCCGCACCTTTCAGTAAGGTTGGGGACAGCGCACAGGGGACATGGCTGTGCGGGCCCTTATCGACATCGTGGTCGTTTTCCTTTTCACCAAGACCTCAGCACCACACCGTCGTCAGGGGGCGACAGACCATGGAGCTCATTTCTCCCATCGATGCCGTATTTCTGCTCGCCGAATCTCGCGAGCATCCGATGCACGTCGGTTCGCTACAACTATTCGAGGCACCGGAGGACGCCGGGCCCGATTTCGCGCGGCTGACCCACGAGAAATTATTGGCGGACAACGAATTCCACCCCACCTTCCGCAAGCGCCCGGCAACCTGGCTCGGCGCACCGCAGCTGGCGTGGACCCAGGACGAGCACGTCGAACTCGGCTATCACCTGCGTCGGTCGGCGCTGCCGAGTCCCGGCAGCTTCGCTCAACTGCTCGAACTCGCCTCCGACCTGCACAGCGCCCTCCTCGACCGGCACCGCCCGCTTTGGGAAATCCATGTGGTGGAGGGCCTGAACGACGGCCGCTTCGCGCTCTACTCGAAGATGCATCACGCGCTGATCGATGGCGTCGCCGCGCAGCGAGTGCTGCAGCGAACGCTCACCAACGATCCCACGGCGAGCGAAACACGCGTGCCGTGGAACCTGCCTCGATCGAAGCGCAAGGCCGAGCCGTCGGGCTCGCTGCTGGGCGGGCTCGCGCGAAATCTGTTGTCGGCGGCCAATTCCGGGCCCGCCGCGCTGCGGGTCGCGCGCGCCGCATTGGTGCAGCAACAGTTGACCATGCCCTTCGAGGCGCCGCGCTCGATGTTCAATGTGCCGATCGGCGGCGCCCGCCGGTGCGCGGTCCGGTCCTGGCCGCTGGAGCGGGTCAAGCAGGTCAAGAAGGCGACCGGCACGACCGTCAACGATGTGGTGCTCGCGATGTCCGCCGGTGCGTTGCGCGCGTATCTGATCGAACAGAATGCGCTGCCCGATAAGCCGTTGATCGCCATGGTTCCGGTCTCGCTGCGGACCGATGAGGACGATGCCGAGACCAGCGGCGTCAAGGTCGGCGCGATCCTGTGCAATCTCGGCACCGATATCGCCGATCCGATCGAACGGCTGCGCGTGGTGAGCGAATCGATGCGTCGCAGCAAAGAGGTCTACAACTCGCTCTCGCCCATCCAGACCATGGCGCTATCCGGGTTGATGCTCAGCCCGCTCGCCCTGACCCTGCTGCCCGGCATGCTGTCGTTCGCGAATCCGCCGTTCAATATCGTCATCTCGAATGTCCCGGGCCCCAAGGAACCGCAGTACTGGAACGGCGCGCGCCTGGACGCCTCCTACCCGATGTCGATTCCGTTCGACGGGCAGGCGGTCAACATAACCCTCACCACCAATGTCGACAGTCTGGACTTCGGGCTCGTGGGCTGCCGCCGCAGCGTGCCGCGACTGAACAGCCTGCTCGACCACCTGGAGAATTCGCTGGCCGAACTGGAGCAGTCGGCCACCTGAGGAGTCGAATCGCCCACGTCGCCAGTCGATAAGCCGAGGCAGGCGGTTGACTCTTTACAACCACACCGGGCAGACGTACGCGCGGACCCGGCAACCGGATCCGCGTATCGCCGCGGTCATCGATGACGCGGTACGTGACATGGACTCGATCGTCAACATCGGCGCGGGCAGCGGATCCTACGAACCGACCGGCACCGTGATCGCGGTCGAGCCGAGCGAGGTGATGATCGCGCAACGTCCGCCCGCCGCCGCACCCGCGGTACAGGCGGTCGCCGAGCAACTGCCGATCCACACCGATGCCGTCGATGCCGCCCTGGCCATCCTGACCGTGCACCACTGGACCGACCTCGATCGCGGCATCGCCGAACTGAAACGGATCGCCCGCCGCCGCATCGTCATCCTCACCTGGGACCACACCGTCTACCGCGAATTCTGGCTGGTCCGTGACTATCTGCCCGCCGCAGCCGTAACCGATGCGCGTTTGGCCGTCCCACTCCCGCGCCTCGCCGCCCTGTTCGGCGACGTATCGATCACCCCGATCCCGGTCCCGCACGATTGCGTCGACGGCTTCGGCGGCGCGTACTGGCGACGGCCCGAGGCGTATCTGGACGAAACCGTGCGCGCGGGAATGTCGATGCTGGCGATGACTCCGGCGGCACTGCTACAGGACGGACTGAACCGGCTCCGCGACGATCTCGCCACCGACGCGTGGTCCACCCGGTATGCCGACCTGCTCGGCAAATCCCACCTCGACCTGGGCTACCGGCTCGTCACCGCCGAACTCTGCTCCGGTCGGCCGTAACGGCTACCCCGAGAAAACTAGAACGTGTTACATTCGATGTCAGGCGTCCGCGCCTGTCGACGAAGCTACCGTCGCGTCATGGCGATATCTGCGGCAGTCGGCCGAATCGGCAGCGCGGGCCGGTGACCAAATATGCAACCCGTTCCAGCACTCGTCAGCCGTTGCGATCCGGCTGCTGAGCAAGTAGGGAGACCAGCACGCCATGCGTACCGAAATCTGCGACCGGCTGGGGATCGAATTCCCCATCTTCGCCTTCACCCATTGCCGCGATGTGGCGGCCGCGGTCAGCAATGCCGGTGGACTCGGCGTGCTCGGTGCGGTGGGCTTCACCGCCGAGGAATTGGAAGTCGAACTGGCCTGGCTCGACGACCATGTGCACGGTGTGTACGGCGTCGACCTCGTCATCCCGTCGAAGTACGAGGGCAAGGGCATCGATGACCTGACCCCCGAACAACTGGAAGCCAAACTGGCGGAACTGGTTCCGCAGGGACACCGGGACTTCGCGGAGAAGCTCCTCAACGACCACAATGTCCCGCATCTGCCCGACGGTGAGCACCACAACCAACTTCTCGGTTGGACCGCGACCACTGTCGCACCGCAGATCGAGGTGATCCTGCGCCATCCCAAGGCCAAGCTGGTCGCCAATGCCCTCGGCACCCCGCCGCCGGATGTTATCGAGCAGATCCAGGGATCCGGACGGCTCATCGGCGCGCTGTGCGGTTCGGTGAAGCATGCGCTCAACCACAAGCGCGCTGGCCTGGATTTCGTTGTCTGCCAAGGCACCGAGGGCGGCGGGCACTGCGGTGAGATCTCCTCGATGGTGCTGTGGCCGCAGGTGGTCGATGCCATCGGCGATATGCCACTGCTGGCCGCCGGTGGCATCGGCAACGGTCGCCAGGTCGCCGCGGCCATGGCGATGGGTGCGGCGGGTGCGTGGACCGGCTCGCTGTGGCTGACCGTCGAGGAGGCGAATGTGCCGCCCGCGCAGATGCAGACCTACATCGAAGCCACCAGCCAGGACACTGTGCGCTCGCGGTCCTGGACCGGTAAGCCGTGCCGCATGCTGAAGAACGACTGGACCGAGGCCTGGGAGGCGCCGGAGAATCCGGATCCGCTGCCCATGCCGCTGCAGATGATGGTGGCCCTGGACGGCGTCAAGCGCGGGCACCGCTATCCGGAAGCCGCCAAGGATGTGAACTTCAATCCGGTCGGCCAGGTCGTCGGCATGATGAACAAGGTGGAGCGCTCCGCCGATGTGATCGCCCGGCTGATCAACGAGTACGTCGAGGCGTGCGACCGTCTGAACAAGCTGAACAGCGCTCTTTGACGTCCTTCTCCCGCCTGAAGCCTGAAGCTGATGGCGGGAGATCCGGTCTGCGGGCTATGCCGCGCTTCCGGTGAGTTCCTGCTTCAACGCCGGTCGCTGTTGCCCCACAGTGGGATACAGGCGGGGAAGTTGTACCGAAGCTGCACACTCGATACTGCCATCGACTGATGGTCGACCGTGAGTCGTCCGCAACATGTGGGCGGTCTGTCATTGACACCACGCCCAGCGGATCGTTGGGCGTCGTCATCACTCCCGCGGCTGGGTAGCCGACCGTCGGTGCACGCGGTATACAAGTGATTCGCACGGTTGGAGTGCGAGCGCTCGCGTCAGTCTTGGGAGGTCGGCATGTATCCCTGCACCAACCCTCGGTGCGGAAGTCGCGGACATAATGAGCCGGAATGTCCGAACCTGGTGCACGCCGATCTGCCGCAACGGCGAAATTTGGTGGTGCTGGGCGTACTTGCCGTCGCGATCGTGAGCTCACTGGTCCTCGCCGCCTTCGCCGCGGCACCGCATTGATACCAAGCCAGTGCCGCGTCCAGCCAGTTCTGAGGTAATCGAGATCCGTCGAGCGTAGTCACATGGCGGCGCCACTGGGCGTGTCGTGCATCGTTTCGACTGCGCTCGGCGAGCGAGCCGGACCTGATGCGGGGCAACCTATCCGAGCGGGGCACTAGAAGTCGTAACGCACACCGGTCAGGTGCTCGCTGAGCTCCCACAGTTTGCGCGCGGTCGAGCGGCGGTAGGCAAGTGGATTACGCAGTGTGCGCCGCGGATATCCGGCGAACTCGAAACCCGGTCCCACATAGGAGTTTCCGCGCACTTCCGGAACCGTGGCGGCGTACAGCTGCGGCAATGCGCCCATGCGGTCGGACTGGGCCAGCGCGAACAGGATCGCCTGCGGGATCGCCGCCAAGACGCCGCTCACACCCTTCTCACCGTTGCGGTCGTAGAGATGGGTCGCCGACACTCCGGGATGCGCGGCCACCGCGCGCAGGTCGGAACCGGCCGCGCGGGCCCGGCGTTCCAGTTCGGCGGTGAACAGCAGATTCGCCAGTTTGGACTGACTGTAGGCGGGCCAGCGCAGATAGAGCCGCTGCCAATTCGGGTCGAGCCAATTGATCACGCCGACCCACGCGGCGACCGACGATACCGTCACCACGCGCGGCCGTTCGGCGCGCAGCAGTGCGGGCAGCACGCCGCCGGTGAAGGCGAAGTGCCCGAGGTGGTTCGTGCCGAATTGGGCGTCGAACCCGTCGGCCGTGCGTGAGCGCGGCAACGCCATCACGCCCGCATTGTTGATCAGCAGATCGATCCGCCCGATGGTGTCGTTGATCTGCTCGGCCGCCCGCGCGACCGAGGCCAGATCGGCCAGATCCAGCTGCAGCACTTCGGGTTCGGTCCCGGTGGCTACCGCGGTGACCGCATCCAGTGCCGTCGCGGCCTTCTGCGGATTGCGGCAGGCCAGCACAACGTGTGCGCCCTTGCTCGCCAATACCTCAGCGGTGCGCAGGCCGAGGCCGCTATTGGCACCGGTGACCACGACGGTCTTGCCGGATTGATCCGCGATATCCGCAATGGTCCAGCGGCGCGGCAGGATTGGTACCGATTTCACAGAGAACTCCTGGTTGATCAAGCGCAGATCCCGACGATGCCACCGAAGACCGGGGCCGAGCATGGCCAGCTCTGGGAGCTCGGTCGACGCCTTCACGGCCATAGACCTGGGGGCAAAAATGACCCAGACAGTCAATTCGGAAGAATCGAGGAGCGATCAGGCGGTCGCCGCGTGCTCCGCATCCTCGTGGCCCTCGGCCCCGACATCGAGCAATTCCTCGAACCGGGCGATCACCTTGTCGTGATACAGCCCGAACAGATCCTCGAACAGCGCGAGCTGCGCATCGGACGGCCCGAAACCGGAATCCCACACCGCGACCAGCGCACGCCATACCAGAACATGCAGATCCGCCGCACCCGCGAAGAAGGCCTCGACGGCCTCGGGTACCTCGAGCACCATCTCGCCGATGGAGTTCATGATCGCGCGCTGCATGCTCAGCCCGAGTGCGGTGAGCAGTCGGCGGACCAAGCCGACCTCGATGGCCAGGATCTGCCGGAAGTCGGGAACATCCTGCCGGGCAAGCGATTCCAGTTCATCGATCTCGGCCTTGAGTTCGGCCGGGTCGATCTCCTGCTCGCTGCTGGTGTATGCGAGCAGCGCCTCCATGACGATGCCGCGCTCCACCTCGACGATGTCGTGGAACATCTCGATGGCCACATCCGGCATCGGAACCGAGAACCGGAACAGGTGCCGATACACATCGATGCCGCCCGCCTCACGGACATCGCGGATCGTGAACCCCTTGCCGCGTCGCGCCTCGACGAATCCGTACGATTCCAGCCGACCGAGGGTCAACTGCGCGGTCGCGCGGTTCATATCGAACTCTTCCGCGACCTGACGGACCGACGGCATCAAATCCCCCGGCTGATATTCCCCTGCGGCAACCCGGCGTGCCAGCTCATCGGCAACGTCGGCGACTACCGTTTGGGATCCCATCGAGATGCCACCTTTCGACTTGGTTCCGATACGTCCCAGACAGTCTATGCCCTCCTGTGCGAGACTGCACCTGTGTAACACTGGTCAGCGTGCAGTGTGAGGTGAGTCATGACAATTCAGCGTGGCGACGGTCGATCGGCCGAGAGTTCGACAACTAGACGCGCACGCATTTTCGCGATGAGGTCGAACGGTAAACCTCCTGTTCGCACGGCGGTTCGCAATGCGAAATTGGCGGCGCTGCCGGTCGCTTTCGCGGGCCGTCAGGCCGCGGGCGTTGGTAAGCGCGCGCTGGGCCGACCGGCCGGTGAGGTCAATCGCGAAATCCAGATGCGCACCGCACAGCACATGTTCGAGGTACTCGGCGAGCTGAAGGGCTGTGCCGCCAAACTCGGTCAGCTGCTTGCCATTTACGAACTCGCACTGCCGCCGGATCTCGCCGAGCCGTACCGGATCGCGCTGAGTCGGCTACAGGATTCCGCGCCGACGATGCTCCCGCGCTCGGTGCACGCGGCGATGGCCGCCAGCATGGGGGAGAACTGGCGTTGGCATTTCCGGGAATTCGATGATCGGCGCGCGGCCGCGGCCTCGCTCGGCCAAGTGCATCGCGCGGTATGGCGCGACGGTACCCCGGTCGCGGTGAAGGTGATGTATCCCGGCGGTAGGCAGGCGGTCGCGAACGAGCTGGATCAGTTGCGCCGGATCTCGATGCTGGCAACGGTTTTCGTGCCCGGTGCGGATGTCAAAGGCGTGACCGAGGCGATCTGCTCCTGTGTGCTCGACGAACTCGACTATGCGGCCGAGGCCGAATCTCAGCGGATCTTCGCGGCGGCCTACGCCGATGATCCGGATTTCTACATTCCGCGGGTGATCGAACAGCGCGGCGATGTGCTCGTCACCGAATGGCTGGACGGTACGCCGCTGCCGCGCGTCATCGCCGCCGGTACGCGCGCCGAACGGGATCGGGTCGGCATGCAGCTGATTCGGTTCATGGCCTCCAGTTGGATCCGCAGCGGTCTGCTCTACGGCGATCCGCATCCCGGCAATTTCCGGGTGCTGCCGGATGGGCGGCTCGGCGTCGTCGACTTCGGGGCCTGCACACCGTGGCCGACCGAGGGTTTCGAGGAGTTCGCCTTCGACTACTGCGATGCGCTGTTCAACGGCGGCCCCGCGGAATTGGAGGCGGCGGCACGCCGGCACGGCTTCTGCGAACCGGGCCGGGTACTCGATGCCGAGGATCTGTTCCATGTGGTCGCGCCGTGCATCGAACCATTCCGGCACGCGAATTACCGGTTCACCATGCGCTGGCTGCGCAAACAGGTACTGCGCGTGACGAATCCGCGGCTGTCGAATGCCTTGCGTCAGGGCACGATGCCCGCGCGCTTCACACCGTTCGCGCGATCGATGCTGACGCTGATCGGTGCGATCGGTCAGTTGGAGACCGAGGGTTCGTTCCGCGACGAGGTCGGGCGCTGGCATCCGACGCTGCACGAGTTGGTGATTCGGCCCGTCGCGGAGGGCGCGTTGCCGGTCGATCTGGCGGTGGCTCGGCAAAAGCGCGCCGACGCGGATGCGCGACGGATGTCTGTCAGCTGAGTACAACCGCGCTGGCCTGCTCGGACGCCGCGGACGGAACTACCCGGGACACTACGTCTCAGACAGTGTGGCCGTTGCTCGCGGGCCGGGGGCATTCCGGCGTCGATGAGCGTCCGGCGTTTCCAAGGTTCGCGGCCCACCGACGATTCCGACTCCCCGGCGATGGGTGGATGCCGATCATCGCGGGGCCTCGATCGGCTCGTCGCCGCCCGACTGTCGGGCACTTTTCCGGATCGCTCAGCGCGCCAGCCAGTCTCGCCAGTCAGGGTGGACGAGCGCGGCCAATTCGTCGTAACCCGCCGCGCCGGGATGTGCGCCGTCACCCGCGCGCACCTCGCGCATCCATACCGCGCTGTCGCGCAGCGTTTGATGGACGCGCACGTAGGGAACCGCGGCGGCAGCGCAGATTTCGGCGAAATGTTCGTCGAGCGCGGCGGTCCTGGCATTCTGCTCGGCGTCATCGATGGGCGGCGGCGCGACGACCAGGACCGGAAGCGCGGCGGCCTGTGTGAGCAGTTCGGACAGATTGGCCGCCGATTGCCCGGGTGCGACTCGGGGCCCTCCCTCGATGAACGTGGTGTCGTTGACGCCGAACGAGACGACCAAGCGAGCATCGGAGCCGTCCGGAAATCGGGGCCCGCATTCGGTCTGCCAGCGGCCGAGGATCTCGGTCGAGGTCTGCATCCGCACACCCAGGTTGTACATGGTGAGCGGCTGGCCGTTCGCGTACGTCTGGGCGGCCAGGCGGCCGACCCAGCCGAGGCACAGCGGGTCGCCGACACCCGCCACGAAAGAATCACCGATGAAGCACACGCGTAGGTCGTTCCACATCCGGTGATCTTCGCAACTGCTGAGCCGGGCTACCGCCGGGGCACGAATTCCGCTCGTGCCCGCTAGGATCGCTGTGGTCATTCGGGAGGGATTCAAGTTGACAGGGGTAGCCGAATCCGCAGTGACCGCGGCGCCGCCGTGGTTCACGGATTTGTTCGCGCATCGGCGCTGGATTCGCCGAGTCGAACCGTTTCCGCATATCTACGCCAGGAATGTGTTCGTGCCCGCGTTCTACGGGCGGCTGGCCGATGAGCTGGCGCGGGTGCGCCGCGAGCGTCCGGAGGCCTTCGGAGCGGTAGCGGCGGACTACGGTGCGGTCGGGGCCTCGCTGGCGGGACTGCGGGACGGTCCGTTGGCGCTGTTCCTTTCACGGGAATGGCATGACCTGATCGCACGAGTGGCGGGGGTGGCGACGACCGGTGATGTCGAGGGGTCGGTGCACCATCATCGGCCGGGTAGTCCGTCGGGGTCACCGCACAATGATCTGAATCCGGCCTGGTTCAAGGGTTCGGCGCCCGAGCCGGGCGAGGTCAGGACCGTGGATCCGGAGGTGGATCTGAAGACCGGCCCGCGGCCGCCGGAGGTCTTCGCGCGGGAGACGGTGCGCGCCGTCGCGGTGCTGTTCTATTTCGGCAATCCGGACTGGCAACCGGGCGATGGCGGCGAAACCGCGCTGTATTCGCATATCGGCCCGAATCCGGTTCCCGCACTGACGATTCCGCCACTGGACAATTCGCTGCTGCTGTTCGAGTGCACACCGCGCTCATGGCATACGTTCGTCGGCGACAACGCCGCCGCGCGCAATAGCGTGGTGATGTGGCTGCACCGGCCGAAGGAGGATGTGGTGCGGCGCTGGGGAGGAGACAGCATTGCGCAGTGGCACTGAACGCCGGGTATGTCTGCTCACCGGAGCCGGAGGTGTCCTCGGTGACACCTTCTGCCGGGGCCTGTACACCGACTACGACATCATCGCGGTCTGCCGCAATCGCACCCCGGCCGCACCGTCCCAGCTCGAATGGTTCGTCGATCCCTTCGAACCGGAAATGCCGGTGCCGGAGAACGATTCGCGGATCTTCGTGATCAGGGCCGACCTGGCCGAGGCGGGTGAAGTCGAGCGCGTCGTCGATATCGCACTTGCCCGCTTCGGGCAGATCGATCTGCTGGTCAACAATGCCGCGCACCGCCGATTCCAGCCACGCGGCATCGTCGACGGCGATGCCGCACTCGACGAATTCGATCCGCATTTCGCGCTCAATGTCGGTGTGCCGCTACGTTTATCGGCTCGCTTGGCGCAACGGAGCTGGGTGCATGCCGGGGACGAGAACCGAGCCCGCAATCGCAATATCGTGAATGTCTCCAGCATCGCGGGCTCGCGGGTGTACCCCCGCGGACAGGCGCTCTACGCGGCGTCCAAGGCGGCGCTCAACCACCTGACCCGGCATATCGCGGCCGAATTCGAGGAGTTCGGAGTGCGGGCCAATGCCATCGCGCCCGATGATTTCCCCGCGACGGTGTCCACCGAACAGGTGGTGCGGGCCATTGTCGAACTCGATCGAGGCGAGATGAGCGGCGAAGTGTTCACCGTCGGTGTGGCGGCCGAGGGTGGGCGTCACGCACTCGGTGCGGACGCCCACTGACCTATGCCGTTCCGGTGATCTCTTCGGACATCGTCCAGAGCCGTTGCGCGAGTTCGGCATCCACCGCCTGCTTGTTCCGCGGCTCCTCCACCTTGAACCGGTGGAAGTACTTGCCGTTGATCTCGTCCGGCGTTGTCGCCAAGTGCACCAACGGATCCGCGCCTTTGTCTGCCCTGATGAAGAAGGGCCGTGACAGGGGCGAGCGGATGAACGCGCCGAGGCCGAGCGGAGCATTGTCGTAGACGTGGGTGGCGACCGCACCCGGATGGAATGCGGCGGTGACCAGCCCGGTGCTCTCGGTGCGGCGGGCCAGTTCCCTGGTGAAGATGATGTTGGCGAGCTTGGAGGTGCCGTAGGCGCCCAGCTGATTGAACGAACCGGTCGAGGCGTTGACGGTGTCGAGGTCCAGCTTCGCCATCCGGTAGGTCATGCTCGCGGTATTGACCACCCTGGCCTGCGACTGCACCAGCCGATCCAGCAGCAGGGCGGTCAACAGGAACGGCGACAGGTGATCGACCTGGAAGGTCAGCTCGTTGCCGTCATCGGTGACGGTGCGTTTCGCCCATGCGCCGCCCGCGTTATTGGCGAGCACATCGATGCGCGGATAGCGATCGAGGAGCTGATCGGCAAGTTTGCGCACCTCGTCGAAACGGGCGAAATCGGCGATGAACGGCTCCGCACCGACCCGCGTCGCCACCTCGGCGGTGCGCTCCGGCGAGCGCCCGACCACCGCGACGCTCGCCCCGCGCGCCACCAGCTTCGCCGCCGCCTCGGCGCCGATGCCGGAACTGGCGCCGGTCACCACCACCGTCTTCCCGGTTAGATCCTGTGCTGCCATGTCCTGCCTTCCGTCGGCTGATTCGTCCTGATCCTCATCGGCTGGGACAGATTCGGCAAGACCGTCTACTGACCGGTAGGTCGGCGGGGCGAACTCGCCAGGACGCCCAGGCCCAGCCATCCGGGGAAGCACCGGCCCGCAACGGTAAGTTAGGCACACCCAACACCGGCAGAGGCCCGGGGGAGGCGGACGAGCGGAGCCAGAGATGCGAGTTGATGGGCGGGATATCCCGGTCACGGGGAGCCTGCTGCAACCGCTGATCCGGCGGACCAGTGACATCATCCGTGTCGTACTCGCGGCACTGTGGGTCGGCGTGGTCGTCGCCGCATCGCTGATCACCCGGCCGGAGTGGCTGGCGCTGGAACGTTCGGTCTCGAATATCGTCGGCTTCCTCAATCCGGACCAGTCCAATCTGGTGTACCTGGTCTACGGCATGGCGATTCTGGCGCTGCCGTTCGCGATCCTCATCGAACTGATCATCGGCAGGCAGTGGAAGCTGCTCGCGGGCTACGCGACCGCGGGTTGGTCGCGGGCCTGCTGCTATCGATCACCGGCACCGGATTGTCCGCGCCGCAATGGCATCTGCAGGTACCGGATCGGCTCGATACCTTCCTGTCGCAGTTCCTCGACGATCCGCGCTGGATCGCCATGCTCGCGGCGGTGCTGACCGTATCCAGTCCGTGGCTGCCGACCCGGCCGCGGCGCTGGCTGTGGTTCCTGTTGCTGGCCTTCGCACCGATCCACCTGGTGGTCAGCACGGTGGTGCCCGCGCGGGCCATGTTCGGGCTCGCGGTCGGCTGGTTGGTCGGCGCGGTGATCGTGCTGGTGGTCGGCACCCCGGCGCTGGAGGTGCCGCTGGATGCGGCGGTGCGGGTGCTGGCCAGGCGCGGACATACCGTCACCGCGTTCACCGTCGTGCATCCCGCCGGACGCGGTCCGCTGGTGCTCGCCGCGGCCATCGACGGTCCGGAGCGCGAGTTGACCGTCGAGCTGTTCGGCAAGAATCAGCGCAGCTTCGGTGCACTGCGTCAGCTGTGGCGCTGGCTCACCTTCCGCAGCAGTGAAACCGCGGCACTGCACGGCTCCATGCACCGCGCCGTCGAGCACCGTGCGCTGGTGGCCATCGCCGTCGGCGAAATGGGTCTGGCCGCGGTGCAGCAAGTCGCCGTCGCGGCGCTGGAACGCGGCTGGATGCTGTACGCGCACACCATGCCCCGGGGTAAGCCGCTCGATGAAACCTCCGACGACGACCTCGCCGGTGTATGGAAATCGCTCGCCGCACTGCACTGCGGCCAGATCTCGCACGGCGATCTGCGGCCCGTCGAGATCCGAATCGAGAACGGCGCCACGCTGTTCAGTGGATTCATCAACGCGGAATTCGGCGCGTCCGATAAGCAGCGACAGTCCGATGTCGCACAGTTGCTGGTCTCGACCACCGCGGTCTTCGGCAAGGAAGCCGCGGTGCGCACCGCCATCGACACGCTCGGCGAGCCCACGGTACTGACCGCGGCGAGCCGACTCACCAAGTCCGCCATGCCCCCCGGCATCAAGAAATCGATTCCGGACTGGGGCGAGGTGGTCTCCTCGGCCCGCGACGAGGTGCGCAAGCAGACCGGCCAGGACAAGATCGAGGCCGAGCAGATCACCCGGTTCAGCCGCAATCAGCTCATCCAGTTGGTGTTGCTGATCGGGTTGGTCTATGTCGCCTATCCGTTCATCAGCGCGGTGCCGACCTTCTTCTCACAGTTGTGGACCGCCAACTGGTGGTGGGCGCTGCTCGGGCTGGCGTTCTCGGGGCTGACGTATATCGGTGCGGCGGCCGCACTGTGGGCCTGCGCAACACGCCTGGTCAGCTTCCGCAATCTGGTGATCATGCAGGTCGCCAATACCTTTGCCGCTACGACAACACCGGCGGGCGTCGGCGGGCTGGCGTTGAGTGTGCGCTTCCTGCAGCAGGCCGGACTCGGCGCGGTGCGGGCCACCGCCGCCGTCGCATTGCAACAGGCCGTCCAGGTGATCACCCATATCGGCCTGCTGATCCTGTTCAGCGTGGCGGCGGGCACCTCGGCGAATCTGTCGCATTTCGTGCCCGACGCAACTGTGCTCTATCTGGCGGCCGGTGTGGGCGTCGGCATTATCGGCGCGTTCATGTTCGTCCCGAAACTGCGTCGCTGGCTGAACAATTCGGTGCGCCCGCAGTTGCAGGAGGTGCTCGGTGAACTCGGTGATCTGGTCCGGGATCCGAAGCGCTTCTCGGTGATCGTGCTCGGCTGTGGCGCGATCACACTCGGCCTGGCGCTCGCGCTGTGGGCCAGCGTCGAGGCGTTCGGTGGTGGCGCGTCGTTCATCACCCTCACCATCGTCACCATGATCGGCGGCACCCTGGCCGCGGCCGCGCCGACACCCGGTGGCGTCGGCGCGGTCGAGGCCGCGCTGATCGGTGGTCTTGCCGCCTTCGGCCTGCCCGCGACCATCGCCGTGCCCTCGGTGCTGCTCTACCGCGTGCTCACGTGCTGGCTGCCGGTGTTCTGCGGCTGGTTCTGCATGCGCTGGATGACATCTAAGGACCTGATCTGATCAGGCGTCCTTGGTCGCCACCAGTACGCCGGTCATCGGTGGGATCGCGGTGAAGTCCACGGTCGCGAATCCGGCTGCCCGCAACGTTTCTCGGTAGCGGCGAATATCGATGCCCGCCAGTGGGTCCGCGTGGTGTCCCGGCGCGTGCGGGTCATCGGTGCGGCGCGCGGCGAAGCGGGACATGATGCGAACCGCCGCGGGCAGGACTCTTCCGGTCGGGTGGGTGTCGGCGAGCAGCAGTCGGCCGCCGGGGCGCAGCACGCGGAACATCTGTCCCAGCGCCGCTGTGCGCTGTGCCTCTGGAATGTGATGCATGACGAACGTCGAGGTGACCACGTCGACCGAGGCATCGGGCAGAGTCAGCGTTTGGGCGGCGCCGACTTCGAAACGGCAGTTGGCGGAGCCGACACGGCCGGTCGCGTAGTCGATCATCTCCTGGGACGGGTCGATACCGATCACTCGACCGCCCGGTCCGACACGATCGGCAAGCGCCCGGACGAGTTGGCCTGGGCCGCAGCCGATATCGACGGCATGATCGCCCGGGGCGGCACCGGTCAACTCGACGAGTCGAGCGTTCAGGCTGCCCACCCGGCCGAGCAAAAAGGCCGATTTCACCGCGAGGTAGCCGCGCGGCTTGGTGATGAGAATGCCGATCTCGGAGTTCCGGTCAGCAGGTGCGTTAGTGAACTGTTGTGCGTTTCCGGTCATGAGTCCATAATCGGACCGAATGACCGGATCGACCAGAAGCAAAAGTGCGGATATTGTGCCATTGCGAACGGATTCGCACGATCTGTACGGAAACGCGGTACTCGCGTTCGGAGGATGCCGATGACCAGCACCGATCGCCGGGTGCGGCGCACCAAGAGCCTGCTGCACCGTGCCTTGATCGAGCTGATGATCGAATGCGGTTATGACCGGATCACATTGCAGGACATTCTGAATCGCGCCGATGTCGGACGCTCCACCTTCTACGCGCACTTCCGGGACAAGGACGATCTGCTGCTGGTCAGCAGTACCGAGTACCTGCGCGCAGCGGTCGCCGATGTCGAATCGGGCGCGAATGATCCTGACGCACCGCAACATTCGGAACCGCTCGCACCGCTGTACACACTGTTCCGGCTGGCATCGGCGAATCCGGAGGTCTACCGGGCGCTGCTGGGCCGCCGGGCGACCGGGGTGCTGCTGCGCTCGACGCGGCGCATGGTGGAAGAGATTCTCACCGAACAACTTTCGGGTCGCCTGGATATGGACGACGACGAATTCGCGGTGACGATGACATTTCTGTCCTGGGGCGTCGTCGGCCTGCTCGGCTCGATCGCGGATGCGGAGCCGCCGCTGCCCGCGGCCGAAACCTACCGTCGGCTCGAAGTTCTGGTCGGTCCCGGCCTGACGAGCCGGGTGTCGCACACCGAACGGGTCAGCGGCGCAGGCCGTTGATCCACGCAGGTCGGTCCGAGGGCATGACCTTCACACCGATGTGCCGATCAGCTCCACCGCCTGCGCGGCGGTGCGGCAACCTGCCGTGGTCAGTCGATTCGGCGAAAGCTCAGGACGAATAGTCCTTGCGCAACTTCACTTTCACGACCTTGCCGCTGGCATTGCGGGGCAGCTCGGCAACGATCACCAGATCCTTGGGGTGCTTGTAGCGCGCCAAGCTCTCGTTGAGGAACGGCGCCAGCTCGTCGAGGGTGAGCCCGGCGTCCGGATCGACAAGGGCGACAACGGCAACCGGCACCTCACCCCACTTCTCGTGCGCCCGCCCGACCACCGCGGCCTCGCGGATCTTCGGATGCGCGAAGAGCACATTCTCCACCTCGGCGCAGTAGATGTTCTCACCGCCGGAAATGATCATGTCCTTCTTGCGGTCGACCACCCAGAGGAAGCCCTCCTCGTCCGCGCGGACCAGATCACCGGAGTGGAACCAGCCACCGGCGAAGGCCTCGGCGGTGGCCTCCGGCTTGTTCCAATAGCCCTGCATGAGAGTCGGTCCGCGATAGACGATTTCACCGATCTCACCGGGCGCGACATCGTTCATCTCCTCGTCGACGATGCGGGCCTGGATGGTCGGGATCGGCTTACCGACCGAACCGAGCTTGCGAATCGCGTCCTTGCCCTCCAGCACGCAGGTGATGGGCGACATCTCCGTCTGGCCGAAGACCGCGACATTGACCGCGTCCGGGAAGCAGTCGGCCATGGCCCGCAGCACGGTATCGGAGGCCGGGGCCGCACCCCAGCTGAGCACCTTCAGCGCGAGCTTGCGCTGCTTGACCGTCGGCTCCTCGCAGATCATCTGCCACTGCGCTGGCACGCAGAACGCGGTGGTGGCTTGCTCGCGCTCGACGGCGTCGAGGAATTCGGTGGGATCGAACGCACCGAGCGGGTGCAGCACGGTTTTGCCGCCGAGCAGGAAATACGGTGCGAGACTGCCGAGTCCGGCGATATGGAACAGCGGCGAGGTACAGAAGCCGACCGAATCGGGCCCGATATCCGTGGCCCGAATGCTGGTCAGCGCTTGGCCGTTCATATTCGAGTGCGAGAGCACCGCGCCCTTCGGGCTGCCGGTGGTGCCCGAGGTGTACATGATCAGCGAGGGGGTGTCCTCGGGAATGTCCAGCGGCGTATGGGGTTCGCCGTCCTCGGTAAGCACATCGTCGTAGCCGAGTACTCCGTCGGCGCTCTGGCCGCCGATCACGATGCAGGTCGCCAGTTCGGGCGCCTGACCCCGCACGGCGGTGGCCAACGGCTGCAGCATGGTGTCGGTGACGATCGCCTTGGCGCCGGAATCGCTGACGATATAGGCGACCTCGGGCGGGGTGAGCCGGAAGTTCACCGGGACCGCGATGGCGCCGAGCGCGTTGATGCCGAAGACGGCCTCGAGGTATTCGGGATAGTTCAGCGCCAGGATCAGCACCCGGTCACCGAAGCCGATGTCGCGGCGGGCGAGCGCGTCGGCGAACTTCAGCGAACGCTCGTGCAACTGCCGCCAGGTGGTGTCCACACCACGGAACCGCACGGCGACCGCGTCCGGGCGCATCTGCGCATGCGACGCGATCTGGTTGTTCCAGTGGTTGCGCCGCGACCTGATCGGCTCGTCGAGCGCCTGTGCACCGGTGGTCATGCCACTCCTCTCGGACCGCCAACCGTGCGCCGGTGTATCCGACGGCGTCGACGGGCTGAACTGAGAGCAGAATAACAACTAACTTATTCCGGCGGCAAGCGATCAATATGGGAATCGCTGTTAATCGTCTCGATGTGGTGATGCTGAACCAGAAATCACCTCTAGCAGTGCTTTTATGCGCTATCTCGATGGTTGCTTCGCATCTTCGCGCGCATCCAGAGGGCGATACGATGCGAATCACGGCTCACTTACAAGTTGAACAGCAGACGATTCCCGTGTCACCATCACTGCGTATGGGCGCCACTGGCACGCCCCGCAACGCATAGGAGAAGCGCAATGCTGCGTACCAGGTTCACCGAGACATTCGGCGTCGAACACCCGATCGTGCAGGGCGGCATGATGCATGTCGGCCGCGCGGGCCTCGTCGCGGCCGTCGCCAACGCGGGCGGGCTCGGTTTCATCACCGCGCTGACCCAGCCCACCCCCGACGACCTGCGCAAGGAGATCGCGCGCACCCGGGAGTTGACCGATAAGCCGTTCGGTGTGAACGTCACGATCCTGCCGTCGATCAATCCGCCGCCGTACGCCGAATACGTGCAGGCGATCATCGAGAGCGGCATCAAGATCGTCGAGACCGCGGGCAGCAATCCGGAGCCCTTCCTGCCGTACTACCGGGAGGCCGGTATCAAGGTGCTGCACAAGTGCACTAGCGTGCGGCATGCGTTGAAGGCGCAGAAGATCGGCGTCGACGGCGTCAGCATCGATGGTTTCGAATGTGCGGGACATCCGGGTGAGGACGATATTCCCGGGCTGATCCTGATCCCGGCCGCCGCACGGGTTCTCGATATTCCGATGATCGCGTCCGGCGGTATCGCCGATGCCCGCGGTCTGGTTGCCGCGCTCGCGCTCGGCGCCGACGGCGTCAATATGGGCACGCGCTTCCTGTGCACGCAGGAGTCGGCGATCGACCAGACGGTCAAGGAACAGATCGTCGCCAACTCCGAACTCGACACCCAGCTGATCTTCCGGACCATGCGCAATACCGCGCGCGTCGCGGATAACGAGATCAGCCGCAAGGTCGTCGAAATCGAAAAGGCCGGTGGCACTTTCGACGATGTCCGCGATCTGGTCGCCGGTGCGCGCGGACGACGCGTCTTCGACGAGGGCGATCTCGACGCGGGCATCTGGTCGGCAGGCCTGGCCCAGGGCCTCATCCACGACATCCCCTCCTGCGCCGAACTGATCGGCCGGATGGTCGCCGACGCGGAGGAACTCATCACCGCGCGACTCGCCGAGAAGGTGGTCGCCTAGCTGTTCGTTACGAGCCCTGGGCTGAGCGCCCAGGGCGCGTCCGATAGTCGAGCCAGGCCCATCGACGGGTGACCACGACCGAGGTCGAGCGAGGCGCTGACCTACGATGACGTCGACTACCAACCAAAGGACGGTCATCCGTGCCGGAAGCGTTCGACTGGTCTCTGCCGAAGACCTACATCCTGCCGGTGGATATCGACGGTTACCTGTCCATGCCCGAGGACATCGCGCGCAATGTCGAGATCCGAGACGGGATGATCATCCACTGCGAATCCGCCTCGCCGAATCACAATGCGATAGCCCGAAATATCGAACGGGCACTGCTGGACGGCCATGCCAAACGCGGTTCGGCCGAGCCGTGCTTGCGGATCAACCGAGATGTGGACATGTTGGTCTCGGAGGGTCCCTTCCACTACAAGCGGCCGGACGTCATCGTCTACCGCTGCATCGATGAGCCTCGACCGAAGTGGCGGATGAAGCCGACAGCTGCGGACACCGTGCTGGTGGTCGAGGTTGTCTCGCCGACGACGATCACCGCCGACCTGGTCGACAAACGCGCCGAGTATGCCCGGTTCGGTATCCAGCACTACTGGATCGTCCGTATGGCCAACGAGGACGGTCCGGCGGTTTCGATCGAGATGCTGACGCTCAACTCTGCCGGGGAGTACGTCTCGGCAGGACATCACACCCGATCGGACCGTTCTGCCAGTGCGATCGATTCGCTGGTGCCGTTCGAGGTGCACGCCACTTGGCAGCAGCTCGACGAGGGCATCGACTGAGTTCCGCCCTGATGGGGCGGGTTACCGCTTCCGTGCTGCGAGCGCCTCGACGGCCGCGCAGTCGTGTGCGGCGACGATTTCGATGCCGTCCGGCAGTGCGTGTAGGCGGTGGATGGTGGCAAAGGTGGCGTCGCGGTCGGCGTCGAAGAGTTGGCCGGGCATTGGTGCCTTTTCGCGAATCAGCTCGACCTGGATTTTGTTCCACACCGCGTCGCCCGCGAGCAGTACCCGGGTGCCGTCGTCGACCGCGAGCAGGACGCCGATGCTGCCCGGGGTATGTCCGGCGAGGTCGACGAGCAGCACCGAACCGTCACCGAACAGGTCCAGGCTGCGCGGGAAGGTGAGCACCGGCGGGCCGTCGAGTTCGAAGGTGTCGAAGGCGCGCCCGCGCAGTGGCCCTCGGGCAACGCCGACGGGGGCATGCGGGCCGTCGAGGGCCCAGGCGCGTTCGACGGCGGGCAGTCGGATGGTCACGGAATCGGGCAGTTCCAGCAGGCCAGAGATGTGATCCCAGTGCAGATGGGTCGGCAGGACGAAATCGATCGCGTCGACGGCGATATCGCGGGCGGCCAGCGCGTCGGAGAGCCCGAGCACCGGCTTGTCGGGCGCGACCAAGAGCGGAATCGGGAACGGCAGCTCGGGCAGCACCCGGTCGTGCACACCCGCGCACAGGGCCGGATCGACCAGGAATCGTGCCTTCGGATGTTCGATCAGATAGGCCGACATGGTCATCGGCAGTTCGCGCAGGCTGCGCACGCCCTCCGCGACGATCGTGGTCGGCGCGGCCATGCGGGCCTGCATCAGGACGGTGAGCCCGACGTTCGCCTTGGTCTGCGGCAGCGGGACCGGCTCCAGACCGGCCAGCAACGCGGCATCGGGACGACGCGGGCGCAGCAATCGACCAGGCGTGGCCGCCAGTGCGCTGCAGCAGCGCAGCACGGTCGGCAGGGTGGGCGTCCGCTCGGTTCCGGATTCGGGCACGGTGCCACCGTAGGCGATCACGATAAACGACGAAAGAGCCGGGTATGCAGGACAATTCCGGACAATCCACCAGCCTGGACGACACCTTGATCGCGCCGATATCTACGGCATAATCGCAGGGGGTACCGGCGTGGGGGCACCAGCCCTCCGGCGACGGGAGGAGGATGGATGGGGCCTGATCTTCCGGACGGGCAGGGTGTTGTCTCGAGCGACCTGCGAACAGTCGCCGACGTTATTTCGAACAGAGCCGGTTTGCGACGTGCCGCGCTACTGAGCGCTGCCACCGCCGCCATCGCCGACCTGCTGAATGTCGATGCCGCAAAAGTATCGACCGATGCGCCGTTCAGCGATCTCGGCCTCAGCTCGCTGCAGCTGGCGCGGCTGACGGCGCATCTGGAAGATGCCATGGGAGTCGAGGTTTCGCTCACCACCCTCTACGACCATCCGGACATCGAGCAGCTTGTCGAGTATCTCGCGATGCGATGAGCACCGCCGATACCGCCTCCGTCCGGCCGGATCCGCCGGTATCGATCGTGGGCATCGGCTGCCGGGTGCCCGGGGCGCCGAATGTATCCGAGTTCTGGCGGATGCTGTGCGATGGCCGGGATGCCACCGGTGCACCACCGCCGGATCGACCTGGCACGCGGCACGCCGGATATCTCACCGATGTCGACGCCTTCGACAACGACTGGTTCGCGATCTCCGGTCGCGAGGCCGCGCTGATGGATCCGCAGCAGCGGCTGGCACTCGAGGTCGCGATCGAGGCGCTCGACGATGCCGGGATCGGCCATCGCACCAGGGGTTCCGGGGCTGCGGTGGTATTCGGTGCATGCGCCTACGATCACGGCATCGCGGTGTTGGGCCGCGCCGGGCACGATGCGCCGTACGCGGTCACCGGATCGGCGCTCAGCATCATCGCCAACCGGCTGTCCTATGTCCTAGATCTGCACGGACCGAGTCTGGTGGTGGACAGCGCGTGCTCGTCCTCGCTGGTCGCGGTGGATCTCGCGGTGCGTCTGCTGGCCGATGAGGCGGTGCCGTTCGCGATCGTCGGCGGGGTGAATCTCACGCTGCTGCCGCATACCTCGGAGTACCTGGCCGAAGGCGGATTCCTCGCGCCCGACGGGCGGTGCAAACCATTCGATGCCGCCGCCGACGGCTATGCCCGCGGTGACGGATGCACCGTGGTGGTGCTGCGGCGCACCGCCGACGCGCTGCGGGACGGGCATCGGGTGTATGCGGAAATCCTCGGCACGGCAATCGGTTCGGACGGACGGTCCAATGGGCTGTACGCGCCGAACGGCCGGGCCCAGCAGGAGATTATTCGTACTGCCTGGGCACGGGCCGGACTCGATCCACATGATGTCGGGTACGTCGAATGCCACGGCACCGGAACACCATTGGGTGATGCGGTGGAGGTGGGTGCGCTCGCCGCGGTAGTCGCGAGCGATGCCGAACCGATCTGGATCGGCTCCCTCAAATCCAATATCGGACATCTCGAGGCGGCCGCCGGAATCACCGGAATGGTCAAGGCGGCGCTGTCCATCCGACAAGGCGTAATCCCGCCTACCATCAATTTCCACACCGAGAACCCGCTGCTGAAGCTCACCGAACACGGACTGCGGGTACCGACCGAGCCCGTCGACTGGACCGACACACCGGTTGGTGCGCGATGTGCCGGAGTCAGCTCATTCGGATTCGGCGGGACCAATGCGCACGTGGTGCTGCGCGGTCTCGAGGCCGTTCGCCACCGTAGCTATGAACCGCCCGTATTGCTGCCGGTCACCGGTCGCGACATCGCGGAACTGCGGTCGCACGCGTTGCGGTGGGCCGAACTGCTCGAGGGTGCAGGCATGTCGTCAAACGGCACCAGCGGCGATTCCTCCAGCAGCATGAGCAACGCCCCACACAACAGGCCTGGCAACGCCACTCGCGATGGCATGAGCAGCACTTCACGCGGCAGCATCCCCTCGCACGACGGCATCGGCACCCCGCCGGGCAACGACACCGACTCGGCATCGTGCGGCGACATCACCACCCCTTCGCGTGACGGCGAAAACAGCGCCTCCCGCGACGGCACGGGTAACCCCCGGCTCGAAGGCACCGGTCTCGAGTCACGCGAGGGCACCAGTCGCACGTCACGCGATCGCCCGAGCGACTCACACAAGGGCACGAACAGCGATTCCCTCGGCAGGGCCAGGCGCGATGGGCTGAGCAGCACTTCGGAAATCGACACCGGCAACGCATCGCACGATAACATCAACGCCCCTTCGCGCAACATCGCAAACAACGCCTCCCGCGACGACACAGGTAACCCCCGGCCCGAGGGCACCAGTCGCACGTCACGCGCGGGCACGAGCGACTCGCACAAGGGCACGAACAGCGATTCCCTCGGCAGGGCCAGGCGCGATGGGCTGAGCAGCACTTCGGAAATCGACACCGGCAACGCATCGCGCGATAGCCTCAACGCCCCTTGGCGCAACGGCGCAAGCACCTCCTGGGGCGACACCAGCAACGCTCAGCGCACGGGCACCAGTCGCGCTTTGCGTGCGCATACAAGTGACTCGCGCAAGCGCATGAGCGGCGATTCACGCGAGGGCGCTAGCGACGATTCAGATGGGCACAGTGGCACTTCGCGCGAAGGTACAAATGGCGATTCACGCGAGCGCACAAGCAGCACTTCGCGCGCGGACATGGACGCAGCGACCAACGCGGTGGCGAACCACTCGGGTGCAGGCAGCGGCGATCGCGAGATTCTTCGGCAATTCGCGGCTGCTGCGGCGCGGTTGATACCTGAGAATGCCCGGGCCGCAGTGGTTGCGCGGGATCTGGACGATGCGGTGGATCAGTTGCGGGCGTTGGCGGGTGGGGAGCCGGGGAGCGGAGTGATCGGCGCTGGTTCGGTGCGGCGGCGGGGTGGCGTGCTGTTCCTGTTCTCTGGGCAGGGTGGGCAGTATTCCAAGATGGGGCGGAGTCTGGCGGCTCGTTATCCGGTATTCGCGCAGGCGGTGACCGCTGCCGCGGATGCGATTGCGGCGGCGGGTGGCGGGCGAGTTTGGACACCGCGCAACGGGTTCGCACTCGGCGGTGCGGCAAGCAACGGCAGCAGTGCGACGGAACTCGTGCAACCGGCGATCTTCGCATTCCAGGTGGCGCTCGCCGAACTGCTGTCCGCGTGGAGGATCGAACCGGATGCGGTGGTCGGGCACAGCCTCGGCGAGGTGGCCGGGGCGGCGGTGAGCGGTGCGTTATCGCTGTCGGATGCGGCCCGAGTCGTGGTGCAGCGCAGCAGGATTCTGGCGCGGCTCGACGGGCACGGTGCCATGGCAGTGCTGGAGGCGACGGCGGATGAGGCGGCACGGCTGGTCGAACCACTGCACGCGACGGTAGCGGTCGCGGCGATCAATGGACCGCGTTCGGTGGTGATCTCCGGTGCGCCGCGCTACATCGACGCGCTCGTGCGCCGAGCCAAACGCAGGCAGATATTCGCACAACGGATCGCCGTCGACTTCGCCGCACACAGTCCACAGGTAGGCGCGTTCCTGCCCGAATTCGTCGACACGCTCGGCGGACTCACCGCGCAAGTGCCGCGCGTCCCGGTGTACTCCACGGCGCGTCGATGCGAAACCATCACCACGGCCGCGATGGACGCCGACTACTGGGCCGAAAATGCTTCGAGAACCGTCGACTTGGCCGCCGCGCTGCAAAAAGCCGCCGACGACGGATTCGCCACGGTGCTCGAAATCGCACCCCATCCGGTCCTGACATCCGCGATCCGTGAGTTCCCCGAATTCGCCGACGCCACCCACACGGTGACCACCCGCGACAACGAGGCCGGAGCCTTCCTGACCTGCCTCGCCAAGCTCTACCTCGAAGGCCGCCCGTTGAATTGGGCCGCGAACGGCCCCTTCACCGCGCCCCCGCCCGCACGCCAATGGTCCCACCGCCGATTCCCCCTGATCACCACCCTCGATCCCGGCACCACATACGTCGCGGCCACCGAGCCCGACACCACCAATGTCACCGGCACCAAGCCCCGCACCTCGTACGTCCCTGCCACCCAGCCCGACACGACCAGCGACGACGCATCCGAATCCGGCACTACCCGCAACGCCGCAACCGACCCGCGCACCACCCGCGACATCGCCACCCAGCCCGACACCACCAATGTTCCTGCCACCGAGCCCAGCACGTCGTACGTCGCTGCCGCCGAACCGCGCACGGCCCACGACGCAGCAACCAAGCCCAACACAGCAACCAAATCCGGCATCATCCGCGACGCTGCCACCAAGCCCAGCATCCGCAACGCAGCAACCGAACCCGACAACACCTACAGCGCCGCAACCAAGCCCACCACCACCGGCCCCGTCGGCACCAAGGCTGAAACCACCTACGGCGCCGCCACCGACAACAGCGCCCCCCGCGACGCCGCCACCGAACCCAGCAGCATCCGCAACGCCGCAACCGAACCCGACACCTCCCACAGGGCCGCAACCAAGCCCACCACCGGCAACGCCGACACCACCTACAGCACCGCCACCGACAACAGCACCCCCCGCGACGCCGCCACCGACAACAGCACCCCCCGCGACGCCGCAACCAAGCCCACCACCACCGGCAACGCCGACACCACCACCTACACCGCCAGCGAAAACAGCACCACCCAAGGCGCTGCGACTGAACCGGGTACTACCCATCGCGGTGCCACCGATCCCGCTATCAACGGCCACACTGTCAACAACTCGTCGGTCTCCGACTTCGGCGCAGGGATCGGGGTCGATGTCGTCCGCAGTGGTCGGGATACGCACGACCCGAACGCAACCACCCAGTTCGCGGCTCCGCGCGGCCGAAATGCCCAGGACGCGACCACGACCACCGCGCCCGATGCTGGTGGCGGCCAAGACGTTCTCGACTCGAACACAACCGCCCGGCCCGACACGGCTAGCGGCCGCGACACCCACGACGCGAATACAACCACCGGACGCGACACCATTCGCGGCCGAAATGCCCAGGGCGCGGACAAACCCACTGGATTCGACATCGGTGGCAGCCCCGACGCTCACGACTGGAACACGATCGCCCCTTTTGGTACCGCTCGCGGCCGAGACATCCACGCCACGAACACAACCAGTGGTTTCGACATCAGTCGCAGCCGAGATGCCGTCGATTCGGGCGCATCCAGCGTCTTCATCGCTGAATCCGAATTCCCCGCAGATGATCTCCACGACCACGTGGTGCAGGGTGTCCCGACGGTCCCCGCGGTCTTCTGGCTGCTCAGGCTCATCGGCCTGGCTGGGGCCGGGCGGGCGATCGGTGATTTCGTGGTGCATGAGCGGACCGGGCTTGCCGCGCTGTCCGCTGTCACTTATCGAGCCGGTGGTGCTGGAAGGTTGCAGGCGGAGGTCACAGGCGCCGGGACGCTGGCTTCGGCACGGTTGGCCGGTGACCCCACACCCGGGGATATCGTCGCATGGATGCGGGTGGTCGATGCAAATCGGGCGGCCCGTCGGCGGATGCGAGTGCTGACGCCAGGTGTTTTCTACGACTCGTTGCGCGCGCGGCAACTCGACTACGGTCCCGGCTTCCGCGCGCTGCGCGAAATCGAGGCCGGACCCGATTGTGCGGTGGGGTTGTTCGATTCCGCCCCGCCGCAGCGCTCGGCGACCCTCGACGGCTGCCTGCATCTGCTCGCCGCCGCGAGCTGGGACCACCTGCCCGCCGATGCCATTGCGCTGCCGATCGGGATCGAATCCGCCTGGCTGTCCGCCGAACCGGACCTGGTTCTGTTGGAAGCCCATGCGCTCGTGCGTGATCGATCGACGAACGGACTGACCGGCGACATCATCGGCACCGATCAGCACGGCGTCCCCGTGCTCGCGCTGTCGGGTGTCCGCATACGTTTCGCGACGGTCGAATCCACAACGCAGGTCGGCCCGTTCCGCCATGAAACGTGGATCCCGTACCTTCGCCACGCAGAGAGCAACGGCCAGCGCAACAGGACCATGAATCCGCAGCGCGCCTTGGTTGTCGGCGAATCCCAGCTCGCCATCCGGCTCGCCAGAGAGCTCGACCGTACCCTGCCCACCGAACGCGTCGCCCGCGAACCGGACGCCGCCGGTCCGATCGTGTCCGCCGTACTCGCCGGACGCACCGGCACCGCCGACACGGCAGTCGTCGTGGTCTGGCCCACCGAATCCGGCGCGACTCACACCGGCGATGCCATCGAGTCCGCGATAAGTGCCACCGCCACAACCGGACGCGTACTGGATCTGCTTCAACGCGTCCAATCCGAGGACACCACAGCATCTTTGACGATCGTCCTCCCGGAACCCGGCACGACCGACCACCAACCGCCCGCTCGGAGCCGACAGCACAGCTCGCCGGACAAAACGATCATGCCGATGGCGGTAGCCGGTTTGGTGCGATCGATGCAGCTCGAATCGGGCCTCGACGTGCGGCTCGTATGGACCGATACATCACCGCCCGCAGTGTCGCGTCTGCGAGAACTCATCGCCACCGCCCACGCGCTCCCGGATGAGCTCCGCATCTCCGCCGACGCCATCACGGCACGCCGTTTCATCCTCACCCGTCCCCGACCGACCACCCCTACGCCGATCGATCCCAACGGAACCTATGTGGTCACCGGCGGATTGGGTGCGCTCGGTTCGGTCGCGGTGCGCTGGCTGCTCGACGCGGGTGCCCACGATGTCGTGGTGCTCACCCGCGCACCCAGACCGGTGCCCGCGGTCCTGGACGGACTCGAGGACCGGATAGTCGTGGTGCGCTGCGACGCCGCCGACCGCAGCGATCTCGCCAACGCGCTCGACGATGTTCGCGAATGCGGTTCCACCATCCGGGGCGTCGTCCATGCCGCGGGCGCACTCGAAGACGCCGCCTTCGAGGCCGTAACCGCCCGTCAACTCGCGCGCATGTTCGCGCCGAAACCCATCGCCGCGAACAACCTCATCGAGCTCACCGCCGCCGACCCAACCGACTTCGTGCTGCTGTTCTCCTCGGCCACCGGTGCACTGGGCGCACCCGGACAGGCCGCTTACGCCAGCGCGAATGCCGCAATGGACGCCCTCGCTCACAGACACCGGGGTCGGCGTGTACTGAGCATCGGCTGGGGCGTATGGGATTCGGGCCTCACCGAGAGCGCGGGTGGTGCGGCACATCTGCGTCGCGCCGGGATCTCCGCATTCGATATCCCACGCGGCACCGAGTTACTCGCCCGGACCTTGCATTACAACGAGCCCTACCTGCTCGCCCTCGACTACACGCCGACCGCCGATCCCGACCCGGTCGCCACCCGCCTGCGAAATCTGCTCACCGACCAACCGATAACGGTCCCCGCGTCGCCGAACCCGATACCGCCGCGTCCATCCGAACCACTCACCACGACCATCCGCACCGCCCTCGCCGTCACGCTCGACCTGACCTCCGACCACGTTGATCCGGAAGCCGATTTCAACGAATTGGGCCTGAGCTCCCTGCTCGGCATAGAAATGCGCCGACACCTCGAATCCCGCCTCAATATCCGCATCTCGACCGCCGAACTGTTCCAATACCCCACCATCACCGCACTCGGCGCAGCCCTGGCCGACCGAGTCGCCGCCGCGAAATCCGATGGGGTGCTGTGACTTCTCCGAACACGACGCGACCGACCGATACACTGGCGGCCCGGGTCGCCGAGTGGGCACGAACCAAGCCCAACGACAGTGCGTACACCGAATTACGTTATCGCGGACAGGATTGCACTCCGGTCACACTGACCTACGAACAACTGCACCACGCGGCGGGCGCCCAGGCCCGAAAACTCAGGGCAACAACCGATCCCGGTGATCGAGTGGCGATCCTGTGTGCCCACGGAATCGACTACGTCATAGCCTTTCTCGCCTGTCTCTACAGCAATCGCATCGCGGTGCCACTATTTCCGCCGACGGGCAACAGAAACCGTACCCGACTCGAAGGTGTGCTCGCCGATGCTCGGCCCGCGTCGAGCCTGATCTCGGCGACCGACACCACTACCAGCGAGATCTTCGGTCCGGACCTGGGCCGAGTGCGGATACTCGCACCCGAATCCGCCCCAGCGGCCGACCCGATTATCGATCGGACAGAGACGGCCTATCTCCAGTACACGTCCGGATCAACCAAGACCCCGGCAGGCGTCGAAGTAACCCACGCGAATCTCGCTGCGGCACTGGATCAATTGTGGACGGCGTTGCCAGCGGTGCGCACCGAACCCATCGTCTCCTGGCTCCCGTTCTTCCACGATATGGGCTTGATCCTGGCCCTTTCACTACCGCTCTATTCCGGCGTGCACGGCGTGACCATGGCACCGGCCGAATTCGTGAAACGCCCCATCCGCTGGCTGCGCGCCCTCGGCGACTACCGTGCCGGTGCCACCGGCAGTCCCAATTTCGGCCTGACCCTCGCGGTCTCGGCAACCACCCCCGCCGAACGCGCGGGCCTCGACCTATCCCACCTCGACGCACTCCTCAACGGAGCCGAGCCGATCCGCACCGAGTCCCTGACCGCCTTCACTGAAACCTTTGCCCCCTACGGATTCCGACATCGCGCCCACACACCGGGCTTCGGCTTGGCCGAGGCCACTCTCTCGGTCACAGTATGCGAGCAGTCGACCGAACCCGTCACACATCGATTCGATCGAACAGCCTTGGCACAGGGCCGCGCACAGACGGCACAGGACGGCGTTCCCCTCGTCGGCTGCGGCGTACCAGCAGGGCAGCGAGTCGCGGTGGTGGAGCCCAACGAGCACACCGAGGTCGCAGCGGGCACCGTCGGCGAGATCTGGGTCCGCGGCCCCAATGTCTGCGCCGGTTACTACAACAATCCGATCGCCACCGCGGCGACGTTCCGGGCCACCCTGTCCGGAAGTGACGAATCCTGGCTGCGCACTGGCGATCTCGGCTTCTGGCACGAGGGGCAGCTCTATATCGCGGGCAGGCGCGAGGACCTCATCATCATCGACGGCCGCAACCACTATCCGGCCGATATCGAATCCACGGTTTCCGACTGTGCCCCAGAGCTGCGCGTCGGCCACGTGACCGCGTTCGGCCACGATGACGGGCACCGCGAGGATCTGGTAGTCGTCGCCGAACTCGCCGACACGGCGTCCACCGGATCAGCGGAACTGGCCCTTCGCATCCGCAATGCCATCGCGGCCACCCACGAGGTGACACCCGGGGCCGTCGTCTTGGTCGAACCGGGCCGGATTCCGAAGACATCCAGCGGCAAATTGCGCCGCGGCGAATGCCGAGCGCTCTACCGCGCGGGTCACCTGACCCAGCCATAGCGGAAACACCCACCGACCTACCCCAGCTCGCCTATATGGGGCGCGATGATGGGCGAATGGCGACCGCAATCATCCCCGTGACGTGGAAAGACCACCCGGAAGAACACGACTACCCGGCAGCCGCCGACTATCTGGAGCTGCTCGCCGAACCGGACGTGGTCGACGCCGTGATCGCGGAACTGCGCGCCGCACCGGTCGTGCACAAGAAGGCCAAGGACATTCTGCGCGCGGCCGGACTCGAACTGGTGTCGGCCGAGAATCCGTATGTCCGCCGCGATCTGATCAAGATCAATAATCGCAAGTCGCTATCGCCGATCCTGCTGGTGCGCGGCGACTTCCGCACCGGCGTGCCCATGGTGATCGCCGATGGCTACCACCGCGTGTGCGCAGTCCACTGGGCCGATGAGAATATCGCCATCCCGGCGAAGATAGCCGCCATGCCGCAATGACCTTCGCAACCCTCGCCCTGGTCATCGCGCTCGGACTGTGCGGACCGCTGCTCGCACTGCGGCAGAACTGGCACATCCCGGCGATCCTGGGTGAACTACTCGCGGGCATTGTCTTCGGCACCACCGGATTCGGCATCCTGCACCCCGCCGACCCGATCTTCGCCTTTCTCGCCGATATGGGTTTCGCGGTCGTCATGTTCGTCGCGGGCACCCACGTCCCGGTGCGTGATCCGGCGGTTCACTCCGCACTCGGTAAGGGCGCGGTCCGGGCCGTCCTGGTCGGATTGCTCGCGGTCGCAGCCGGATTCGGGCTGGCCCGCTGGTTCGGAACCGGACACGGTGCGGTCTACGCGGTGCTGATGGCGTCCTCATCCGCGGCGTTGGTGCTGCCGATCATCGACTCGGTCGGTCTGTCGGGAAAGCCGGTACTTGCCCTCACCGCGCAGGTCGCGATCGCCGATACCGCCTGCGTGGTGGCGCTGCCGCTGGTGATCGATCCCGGGAACGCGGGCCGCGCGGCGCTCGGCGCCGCTGCGGTGGCGGCGGCCGCCACTGTGCTTTTCCTCGTGCTGCGCAAACTGGAGCTGTCGGGTCGGCGACGACGAGTGCATCGACTGTCCGAGAAGCGCGCATTCGCCCTGGAACTGCGGGTCAGTCTCGCGGTGCTGTTCGCCCTGTGCGCATTGGCAACCCAGACCCGGGTGTCGATCATGCTCGCCGGATTCGCCGCCGGACTCGCGGTCGCCGGAATCGGGGAGCCGCGGCGCGTGGCCCGCCAACTCTTCGCCATCAATGACGGTTTCCTCGGCCCACTGTTCTTCGTTTGGCTGGGCGCCCGACTCAACCTGCGCGAATTCGGCGACCAGCCACGGCTGATCGGACTCGGCATCGCACTCGGCATCGGTGCGGTACTGGTGCACCTGAGCACCCGCGTCGCGGGACAGCCGATCGCCTTCGGCACCCTCGCGGCGGCCCAGGTCGGCGTCCCGGTCGCCGCTGTCACCGTTGGCTCCCAGCTAAGCGCCCTGGTGCCCGGCGAAGCATCCGCGATGATGCTCGGCGCCCTGTGCACCATCGCCGCGGCAGCACTAGCGGCTAGCCGAATCGCAACCCGCACCGCGAAATCCGGCGTGAATTAGCGCCTCAGTTATCGGTGCGGCCGAGTAGCCGATCCGTCTCGCGACGTTCCCGCTTGGTGGGTCGACCGGAGCCGCGGTCGCGGCGCGGCATGCCCACGAGAATCTCCCGAGGTGGCGGCGGGGGGCTGCGGTCGATCAAGCACTGTGCGGCGATCGGCGGGCCGACGCGCTTGGTGATGACGCGCTCCACGATGACAATGCGTTCGACGCCACCGGCTCGGACCCGGACCTCGTCACCGGGGCGAACCGGTTGGGCTGGTTTTGCCGCGACACCATTCACCCGGACGTGGCCGCCGCGGCAGGCTTCCGCAGCCGCGGACCTGGTCTTGAAAAGACGCACCGCCCACGTCCAGGAGTCCACGCGGGCCTGGTTCGGGGCGGTGTTCTTGGTAGTCGGTTGGGCGGGTGCCACCCTTAGACCATACGGCGCGCCGTCACAACCATGTCGGGGCGCAGGGGGGTGTAGGACACCGGCTGACCGGACTGGACCGCATTGAGCAGCTTGCCGTCGCCCGCGTACAGGCCGACATGGCCGCCGCCGTTGGTCACCACGATATCGCCGGGCTGCAGGTCCTCGAAGGCGACCGGAGCGCCGACGTGCGACTGTTCGAAGCTGGTGCGCGGCAGTTCGATTCCGGCCTGCTTGTAGGCCCACTGGACCAGACCCGAGCAGTCGAAGCTGAACGGTCCGGAGGCACCCCAGGAGTACTGCGCGCCGACCTTGGTCTTGGCGGCGTCCAGCGCGATGTCACTGGCGGTGTTGTGGAACATCTGCGGCATGGCCGGGGCGAACAAGCCGGGGAGCGACGGCGCGGCCTGCGGGGCAACGGCCTCCGGGGCGGGCACTGCGGGCATCGAGGCGAGTGCCTGGGTGAGCTGCTTACCCAGATCCTGGGCCTGCTGGTCGAATTCCTGCGGAACCGGAACATCGAAATCGCCGATTCCCGGGATGTTGATGGTGGCTGCCATCGCGGGGATCGCGGGCATCGCACCAGTAGATGCGGCGACCGCGCCCATGACGAGCGCACCCTTGACGGAATTCGGTAGCCGCGATTCCCGCTGCAAGCTGTGTTTACCCACCGAGCCGAGTCTCCGATCTTTCTGCTCTCCCGCCGACCGGGTCAGCTGTCGGTTCGGACCGGCAGAACGGCCCCAACTCCCAGTTGAATCTCTGGGTCCCGGTACGGCCGTCGGAATTGGTGGCCCCGACAGCCGTTTTGGCGGTAACTCAGTGGCGCCGCTTCTCTTCCGAACCGACAGACTCCACTGGGTCACGAAGAGATTACGGCCAGGACGCGGTGTTGTCCAGCGCACAGACCAGCCTCTTCGTGGATGATCGAAAAATCCCAGGACGAGCGGCGCAATTGCGACACGCCCAGATGGTCACGACACGGTATCGGCGGCGCACCGCGCGTTATCGAACCGAAGTCTCGATCGGAATTGACACTGCCTCCACCGGATTCGCGATCCACCGCTTGCTACCCGTCGGATCCGGCACTGCGCTGATCGAGCGCCCGCTCCAGTTCATCGATCCGCCGCCGTGCATCGGCCAGGCCGACCTCCAGCCGACCGAGCGCCACCACCAGCGGACCCACCGCGATATCCGCGACGAGTTGCGGATCGTCGAGGCCGCCTTCGATCGCCTCCAGAATGTTGGACCGGATGTGACCTGCCACAGGGGCTTCGGCGGGAACTTTCCATGACTCGACCAACTCGGCAAGGGTGGGGAGTGGTTCCGTGGGCATGCTCCTCAGCATGCGACAGTTTGCTAGCAATATCTAGGACACGCCTTATATATGGCCAGATTCGGCTGACGAAACGCGCTACGGTGTCTGGGCATGGACCCCGTGCGGAATCCGTATGCTCCCGGAGCCGGACAGCGCCCACCCGAATTGGCCGGGCGCGATAAGCAACTCAAGGCCTTCGACGTTGTGCTGGAGCGGATCGCGCGTGGTCGGCCGGAACGCAGCGTCATGCTCACCGGATTGCGCGGTGTCGGAAAGACCGTGCTGCTCAACCAACTTCGCTCCGCCGCAGGCTCGCGCGGTTGGGGCACAGGCAAAATCGAGGCCCGCCCGGATCAGGAACTGCGCCGCCCGCTGTCGTCGGCACTGCATATGGCGGTCCGTGCGATTGCCATGGCACACCGCAACCAGGAGCGCGTCGACGACTTCCTCGGCATACTCAAGGCTTTCGCGCTGCGCTCCACCGCCGATAAGGGCATGCGGGAGCGCTGGCAACCGGGTATCGACGTGCCAGCGGTGACCGGTCGCGCCGACTCCGGCGATATCGAGATCGATCTGATCGAACTGCTCAAGGAGGCGGCCGCGCTGGCCAGCGATATCAACGTCGGCATCGCGGTCTTCATCGACGAAATGCAGGATCTCGGTCCCGCCGATATCTCCGCGATCTGCGGCGCCTGTCATGAATTGAGCCAGGACACCGCGCCTTTGATCGTGGTCGGCGCCGGGCTGCCGCACCTACCCGCGGTGCTGTCCGCCTCGAAGAGCTACTCCGAGCGACTGTTCAGCTACCACCGCATCGACCGGCTGGATCGCGAATCGGCCGATCAAGCCCTCATCGCACCGGCCGAGCGCGAAGAGGTGAAGTTCACCGAGGAAGCGCTGGATGCCCTGTACCAGAGGGCGGATGGCTATCCGTACTTTGTGCAGGCCTACGGCAAAGCCGCTTGGGATCAGGCGCCCGAGAGCCCGATCACCGCCGAGGATGTCGAGGTGGCGGCGCCGAGCGCCGAAGAGGAACTGGCCGTCGGATTCTTCGGTTCCCGGTACGAGCGCGCCACCCCGGCCGAACGCGAATATATGCGCGCCATGGCCGATTTGGCTGGCGACGACGGGCCGGTGCCGACCGCGGCGGTGGCCAATGAGCTCGGCCGCAAACCCGCCTCGCTGTCACCGGCCCGCGACGGTTTGATCAAGAAGGGACTGATCTATTCGGCCGAGCGCGGCACCATCGGGTTCACGGTGCCGCACTTCGGTCGCTATCTGCGCAGCGTGTAGCCGAAAGCTCAGAGCGGCAGCGGAAGTGGATACCGGTAGTCGCAATTCCCCTCCAGCGACTTCCCCTGTGCGGCGCAGGCATTCTGCAACGACCGCCAGGTGGCGGGACCGACCACTCCGTCGTCGTAAATGCCAACGGCCCGTTGAAAGTTCCGCACCGCGGCGTTGGTCTTCGGACCGAACTTACCGTCGACATCAACCTGGCCGTTGCCATAGCTGTAGGTGAGGAATGCCTGCACCGCCGCCACACAGGGTCCCTGATTGCGCACCCCCTCCTTCAATGTCGGTCTGGCCGCAAGACACTGATTGATCGACGCCGGGTACTGGACCTCGGCATGTGCGGGCACCGCGATGGCGGCGGTTCCGGCGACCGCGGCGACCCCGATGGCCGCTGCGGCAATCACCCGGCGAATCCGATCAGCGCCGGAAAGCTGTGCTGCGTACATGATGTTCCTCGTGGTGCGCGAAGCCTCACCCCGCTGGCGAAGCTGGTAGCGCGAAGTTAGGAAGCGCGACCAATGACAGACCAACGAAGTACTCACGCCCGCAGCTCAGGCCAGCGGCCGCCGCACCTCGAGCGTCACCGATCCGATCCGGATGCGGTCCCCGTGCACCAGCGCGGCCCGACCCCGAATGCGCTGGTCATTGACGAACACGCCATTGGCCGACCCACGATCCTCGATCCGGACCGCAGCACCGTCCAACACAACGCTCGCGTGCTGCCGACTGGTCTTCGCATCCTCGAGCCGGATGTCGTTATCCGCACTGCGACCGATCGTCATACTCGCCCCGGTCACCTCGAAGCGCCTGCCGTCGTCGACGTACAACAGCACGTGGCCGAGCGTCTCCAGCAGCGTGGATCCATCGGTATCCACATTGAGGCGCAAGCAAATTCGGCCCCGGTTCGGCAGCGGTTCATGGCGCAGGATCCGATGTTCGAGCCCGGTCACCCGGTTACCCGGATTCGTTCCCTGGTCCCGCAGCATTCGGCGCACCGCCCGACATGCCTCCAGCGCATCGCCGTCGCGCCCCGATTCGTACAGTGCCGTGATCAGCTGGGCCCACAGGGTTTCGCGCAGCGGATGACGTGCGGTCAACGCGCGCAGTTCCCCGATGACCTCGGCGCCACGGCCTGCGGCGATCTCCAGATCCAGCCGCGCCTCCAGCGTGCGCTGTCGCTCCTCGTCCATATGTGCGCAGAACGCCTCGACGAAGGTGGACATCGGCAACCCGTCCAGGGCCGCGCCGCTCCATTCCCCGAGTGCCCGCAGGAAATGCTCGGCGGCATGTTCGTGCTCACCGCTGTCGAAGGCGGCCATCGCCTCCGTTCTGGCCTGTTCGAAACGGCCGAGATCGCATTGCTCGTCGCGAATATCGAGGCAGTAGTTGCCGGAACTGTCGGTGCGCAATATCGCGGTCGCGGCCACATCGGCGGCCTGCAGCGTTGCCCGCAGTTCGGCGATGCGATTGTGCAGGTTCGCGCGAAAACTGGGCGGCGGGTCACCATCCCAGATGGTGTTCGCCAATCGTGGCGGTGAGATCGCATTGCGCCGGTTGACGACCAGAACCGCGAGCATCGCCCTGGTCAGCGGTCCGCCGACGGCGAGCGGACGGCCCGAGACGTACCACCGGACCGGACCGAGGATGCGCACATCGAGCGGCGTCTCGGCACCGGGTGTCATGGCGCCGGTGCGCATCGGCCGTCGAAGGCACCGTCGGCGACCCGAAATACCGGCCACTGGATGGCTTTCGCCCGCGTCTCCGGTCCGTAGATGCCGTCGACCGCGGCGCCGTAGTCGACCTGCAGATGCCGAATGGCGCGCTTCATCGGGGTGTCGTACACCGTCGTCGCATCCAGTTCGATGCCGTGGCACATGGTCAGCGCCTGCCGCAGGGCCAGCACCGAATCGCCTCGGTCACCGTCATTGAGCGCGCACCGTGAATCGTCGTGATCGGCTGCCCCGCTGGGCAATTCGAGATAGAAGTCGGTGCCGATCGGTACCCGCGCCCGCCAATAGCACCGCAGCAGGCCCGTCTTCGCAGCGCTCGTCTGCGGCACCGGTGTGGGGGTCGCGCCATCGGATCGATGCGGAGTCGGCCAGACAGCGGTCAGCACTGCTGCCACGACAACCACAGCGGCCGCCGCGAGCGCGGCGATGCGGCCACGCGGACGACGCACCAGGCCGGACAACCCCCACCGGTACGGCCAGCGTTCGGTATCGCTGACCGCCAGCTCGACGGCCCGCGCGAATTCCACGCAGGTCTGATACCGCCGCTCGGGCTCCGCCGCCATCGCCCGCGCGATGACCTCTTCCAGCGCCAGCGGCACATCCGGACGCACTCGAGTCGGCGCGAGCGTATCCCGCACCGTTCGGGCTCCCGCGGGCGACGGCGCACCACCATTCGGATTCGCGCCGGTCAGCAGCGCCAACAGGGTGGCACCCAGGGAATAGATATCCGCCCGGTGATCGACCGCGAGCCCGCGCAGCACCTCCGGCGCGGCGAAGGCGGGAGTGCAAGCGCGCCAACCCGTTTCGGTGACCGTCGCCGCATCCTCGACGGTGCGGGCCAGCCCGAAATCGGCGACCAGCACGCGTTCACCGTCGACGCCGTCGGCGACCAGGATGTTCGACGGTTTGACATCGCGGTGCAGCAGATTCTGCTCATGCGCGTGATGCAGCCCCTTCGCGGCTTCGCACACGATGCGCGCCGCCCGGTTCGGCGCCAATCCGCCCGGCTCGGAGTGCATGAGCTCGCTCGCATCGGTGCCATCCACATACTGCATCGCCATCCACAGGGCCTCGCCCTCCTCGCCCCGGTTGTAGACCGAAACGACATTCGGATGGTCCAGGCGGCACACCAGATCGGCCTCGCGCCGGAAGATGCTGCGATAACGTTGATCAGCCCCGAGATTCTTGGCTAGTACCTTGAGTGCCACCCGCCTCGGCAGGGCCGGATCATCGGCCAGATAGACCGCCCCCATTCCGCCGGAACCGAGGGGCCGCACAATCGAATACCCTGCGAATACCTGCCCGGGCCGCAATGACATCCCCACCCTCCAAGGGAATTCGGACCACGTTGTCCGGCACGTTTCAGCCCACTACCCCACATCCGAAGCTTGGTGTCAAGACAACTCGGGCACACGGCAAGTGCCAGCTGACCCTTTCGAGCGATCTGCAAGCAATCGCTACGGCACATCTCCCCGTCTATCAAGATCATTAGAGATTGATAGATAACGCTCTACCCGAACATCTACCGACCGGTAACAAACCCTCCTACACTCTTATGTGATCCTGATCACGTCCGAGGAGGACATCATGGCGACAACCGCGAAAGTCGACGCCACCGAAGAACAGGCCCGCGCACTGGTCGAGGAGTCCCGCGAAACCAGTTGGGTCAAACCATCGTTCGCCAAGGAGATGTTTCTGGGACGATTCCGGCTCGATCTGATCCACCCCTATCCCCAGCCCAGCGACGAGGACGCCGCGCGCACCGAGGCCTATCTGGCCCGGCTGCGGCCGTTCTGCGAATCGCTCGACGGCAGCGTCATCGAGGCGGAGTCCAAGATTCCGGACGAGTACGTCAAGGGCCTGGCCGAACTCGGCTGCTTCGGCCTGAAGATCCCGGAGGAGTACGGCGGCCAGGGCCTTTCCCAGGTCGGCTACAACCGGGCCCTGATGCTGGTCGGGTCCGCGCACCCCAGCCTCGGGGTGCTGCTTTCGGCGCACCAGTCGATCGGCGTCCCCGAACCTCTGAAGCTAGCGGGCACCCCGGAGCAGAAGGCCGAATTCCTGCCCCGCTGCGCGGCGGGCGCGGTCAGCGCGTTCCTGCTCACCGAACCCGATGTCGGCTCCGATCCGGCCCGCATGGCCAGCACCGCGACCCCGACCGCGGACGGCGAGGCCTATGAGATCAATGGCGTGAAGCTGTGGACCACCAATGGCGTGGTCGCCGAACTGCTGGTGGTCATGGCCAGGATTCCCAAGAGCGAGGGCCACCGCGGCGGCATCTCGGCCTTCATCGTGGAGGCCGATTCGCCCGGCATCACGGTGGAGCGGCGCAATTCGTTCATGGGCTTGCGCGGCATCGAGAACGGTGTCACGCGCCTGCACAACGTCCGGGTACCCAAGCGCAACCTGGTCGGGCGCGAGGGCGACGGCCTGAAAATCGCGCTGACCACGCTCAATGCTGGCCGCCTCGCCATCCCGGCGCTGTGCACGGCCGCCTCGAAATGGTCGCTGAAGATCGCCAGGCAGTGGTGCACGCAGCGGGTGCAGTGGGGTCGGCCGGTCGGCGAGCACGCGGCGGTCGGGGAGAAGATCTCCTTCATCGCGGCCACCACCTACGCACTCGAGGCCGCACTCGACCTTTCGGCCACCATGTGCGACGAGGCTCGCAACGATATCCGCATCGAGGCGGCCCTGGCCAAGCTCTGGGCCAGCGAAATGAGCTGTCAGATCGCCGACGAACTCGTGCAGATCCGCGGCGGACGGGGCTACGAGACAGCGGCATCGCTGCGGGCCCGCGGTGAGCGCGCGGTCGGGGCCGAACAGCTGGTCCGCGATCTGCGGATCAACCGCATTTTCGAGGGGTCGAGCGAAATCATGCGACTGCTGGTCGCCAGGGAGATGGCCGATGCCCATATGGCCGCGGCGGGTGCGCTGGTCGATCGGAACGCGGAGTTCAAGGACAAGGCCAAGGCAGCGGTCGGCGCGGGTGGTTTCTATGCCAAGTGGTTCCCGCAACTGGCCGTCGGCGCGGGCACGGTGCCCGCGACCTATGCCGAATTCGGGCCGCTGGCACGGCATTTGCGCTTCGTCGAGCGCAGCGCCCGCAAGCAGGCCAGATCGCTGATGTACGCGATGGCGCGCTGGCAGGCCGGACTGGAATATCGGCAGAACTTCCTCGGTCGCATCGTCGATATCGCCGCGGAGTTGTTCGCGATCTCGGCCGCCTGCGTGCGCGCGCAGGCACTGCGGACAGCGGGCGCGCCGGAGGCCAAGGCCGCCGAGGAATTGGCCGATACCTTCAGCAGGCAGTCGCGGATCCGGGTCAAGAAGTTGTTCGACGCGCTGTGGGACAACACCGATGACGACGATCGCACCCTCACCCGCCACATCCTCGACGGCCGCTACGAGTGGCTCGAGGATGGCATCTTCGATCCGAGCGAGGGCACCGGACCGTGGATCGCCGAATGGCAGGTGGGTCCGTCGACCGAGACCAACCTGCTGCGACCGTTCCTACCGTCGACCCGTAGCCACGCGGGCACCTAGGCGCGCAACCGCGACGAGCCGTCACTCAGGCATGGGTGACGGCTCGTCGCGTGATGAGTATTCATATATCTCGCAAAATTTCTAGATATAGACATAATTCCGATACTCGACGTATGGTTACGGTCCCATAACAATTTCTAGCGGACTCTAGGAGATCCGATCGATTACCCGATAGACGGCAATGCCGCGGGTCGATCATGGACGTCTACCGGAATCTAGCGCCTGACCTATCCATTCATAGATTTACCGATCCACGGGCTCGTGCGCCCTGGCCAGGTCGATCAGCGGCGTCAGTTGGACAACGCGTACATAACGGACGGTATGGCGCGCTAACAGGGCGGGAATTCCGCCCGACAACCGGGCAAGAACGCTCCGAACCGGGTGTCCTACCAGACACAGGAGAATCGTCATGTCCACGACGACTGCCCGCCGAGCCGCCGACTACGACGGCCACCGGATGACGGTATCGGCCGACGACGGCACCCCGATCGCGGTCCGCACCTTCGGCGCCGACGGTGCGCAACTGACCGTCGTCTTCGCGCACGGTCACTGCCTGCGCGCCGAGTCCTGGTCATTCCTGCGCGATCAACTGTTGCGGCAATTGGGGATGGCGACCGGCGAAGCCGGCGGGGCGGGTAAGTACAGCGGTTCGGACGTACGGATGGTCTTCTACGACCACCGCGGACATGGCGAATCCGGTGTTGCCCATCCCTCGACCTACACCATCGAGCAACTCGGCCACGACCTCGACGCCGTGCTGCGGTCGGTCGTGCCGACCGGCCCGATCATCCTCATCGGACATTCGATGGGCGCGATGGTCACCCTCGCCTACGCCCGGCTGTTCCCGGCGACCATCGGCACCCGGGTGGTCGGCGTCGGCCTCATCGCAGGTGCGGCCAATGGCATCACCGAGGTCGGCCTCGGCCGTTTCCTGAATCGGCGCGCGGTGAGCTCGTTGCAGCTCGCGGTGCTGCGAGCGCCCCGATTCATGCAGGCCTCGAAGCGTCTTTCCCGCCGGATCTTCGAGCCGATCGCGCGCGAGGCGAATATGGGCACCAAGCGAACGAATCCGCGTATGGTCGCGGTGGCCGCGGCGATGATGAACGACACCCCGCTGCTCACCATGTCGAGCTTCCTGGCCTCGCTGATGACCTTCGACGAGACCGCATCGCTGCACCACCTCGGCGGCATTCCGGCGCTGGTGCTGGCCGGTTCGGCCGACATCGTTGTGCCCTTCGCACATTCGGTGGTACTCGCCTCGCAACTGGCGGGCTCGGAGTTGGTCCGGCTCGAGGGCGCGGGCCACAGCGTGCATCTGGAGCGGGCCGAGGAGGTGGCGTTGTCCATCGTCGCGCTGGTCGACCGGGCCATCACCGCCATGCCCGGGCACGGCCCCGAGTACGCCACCGCCAGCTGACGAACCGTTCGCCGGAACACACAACAGGCCGGTAGCCAACCCATGGCAACCTTCGGGCGAACCACCGGAATTGTGGGCACCACGAGCCAAAACCGAATTCCTCACGTACTGTGTTAAAGATCACGTTGTGTGGTGAGTCACACGACTCGGTAGAGCGCGTTCCCAGGCAGACCGTGGAACCCATCGCCACCTATCGAGTTCGTCTGTCCGCCAAGGAACACAGGAGGTATCGATGACACGCAGCGACATAGCGGAACTGCGCTACGCGGTCGGCCAGCTCCGGCAATCCATCGGCGCACTGCGCTCCCACTACGGCGACGCCAATTCGGTGCGACGACTGGAAAACGACCTCGAGCGGCTCGTCATCGATGCCGACGAACTCGAGCAGTCGCCGCCGCAGGAGATCACGCGCCGTCCACAAGAGACCATCTACGTACCGGACAGCAAATCCGACGAAGCCGCGTGGATGGGCGCACAGGACGAGGGCCTCGGCTTCCATTCCCGCCCGCGCACAAAGTAATCCGGTTCGCGGACGCTCCTCCGCCTCCCCGCGCCTTTTGCCGGTCGTAAGTGCGTGAGGAGTTCGCGACCGGGGCGACGGTCGAGCACACAGTGACCCTTGGGCGTGCCCGACGAGTTACCCATGTTCTTGCGAAATCAGTTGTTGCGTCGCGCGCAGTTTCGACCTGACCTGCGCAAAGGTCTGGCTTGACCACCCGGTGTGGCGACCAAACCTCGATCGAATGTGGCAGAAATCACGGCCCCCCAGGCGGGTCGGCTTTGCCGGGACCCCGCTCGAGCCATAGCGGGGGTGTCGTATGGTGCTCAGCATCACATTCGATTGCGGAGGTCGCGCGGACCATCCGCACAGCAGATCAGCGAGGCATCCACCTGTGAGTGCCGCACCGACCGCCGCCCCGGAAACGGGCACCGGCGTCTTCAGCAAGACCAGGGCCGCCATCTCCACGCGCACCCTGCGTACCGACCGGTGGTGGGTCCCACCGCTGGTAACCGCCGTCGGACTAGCCGCTTTCGTCACCTACGCGACGATCAGATCGTATGTGCGGACGGCATATTGGGTTCCGGAGTACCACTACCTGACCCCGTTCTACTCACCGTGCGTGAGCAGCGACTGCGTCGAGGGCTCCAGCCATTTCGGCGCATGGTTCGGCCACATCCCGGCCATCCTGCCGCTGGGCTTCCTGGTGCTGCCGTTCCTGCTCGGGTTCCGGCTCACCTGCTACTACTACCGCAAGGCCTACTACCGCGCGGTGTGGTTTTCCCCGCCCGCATGCGCGGTAGCCGAACCGCACGCCAAGTACACCGGCGAGACCAAACTGCCGCTGATCATCCAGAACGTGCACCGCTACTTCTTCTATGTGGCCGTGCTGGTTTCGCTGATCAACACCTATGACGCGATCACCGCGTTCCACGGCAAGACCGGCGGTTTCGGCTTCGGTCTCGGCAATATCGTCCTGGTCGGCAATGTGGTGCTGCTGTGGGCCTACACGCTGTCGTGCCATTCCTGCAGGCACATCATGGGCGGCAAGCTCAAGCACTTCTCCGCCCACCCGGTGCGGTACTGGTTCTGGACCCAGGTGTCCAAGCTCAATACCCGGCACATGGCGCTGGCCTGGACCACCCTCGGCACGCTCGTGCTGACCGACTTCTACGTGATGTTGGTTGCCAGCGACACGATTTCGGATCTGCGGTTCATCAACTAACCGCCCTCACAAACCAGGAGTTTCGCGGCCATGCCAGAAGTGGAACGGCACAAGTACGACGTCGTCGTCATCGGTGCCGGGGGCGCCGGACTGCGCGCGGTGATCGAAGCACGCGAACACGGTCTCTCCGTCGCGGTGGTGTGCAAGTCGTTGTTCGGCAAGGCGCACACCGTGATGGCCGAGGGCGGATGCGCCGCCTCGATGGGTAATGCCAATGAAAAGGACAACTGGCAAGTCCATTTCAAGGACACCATGCGCGGAGGCAAGTTCCTCAACAACTGGCGCATGGCCGAACTGCACGCCCAGGAGGCGCCCGACCGGGTGTGGGAACTGGAAAGCTATGGGGCGCTGTTCGATCGGACCGCTGACGGCCGGATCAGCCAGCGCAACTTCGGTGGCCACACCTACCCGCGGCTGGCGCACGTCGGCGACCGCACCGGACTCGAGATCATCCGGACCATGCAGCAGAAGATCGTTTCGCTGCAGCAGGAGGATTTCGCGGAAACGGGCGACTACGAGTCGCGCATCAAGGTTTTCGCCGAATGCACCATCACCGAATTGCTCAAGGACGGCGACCGGATCGCCGGTGCGTTCGGGTACTGGCGCGAGTCCGGCCGGTTCGTACTGTTCGAGGCGCCCGCCGTGGTGGTCGCGACCGGCGGCATCGGCAAGTCCTACAAGGTCACCTCGAACTCGTGGGAGTACACCGGTGACGGCCACGCGCTCGCCCTGCGGGCCGGTGCGACGCTGATCAATATGGAGTTCCTGCAGTTCCATCCGACCGGCATGGTCTGGCCGCCCAGTGTGAAGGGCATTCTGGTCACCGAGGGTGTGCGCGGTGACGGTGGGGTGCTCAAGAACACCGAAGGCAAGCGGTTCATGTTCGAGTACATTCCGCCGGTCTTCAAGGGGCAGTACGCCGAGACCGAGGAAGAGGCCGATCAGTGGTTGCGCGATAACGACTCCGCGCGCCGCACGCCGGATCTGCTGCCCCGCGACGAAGTGGCCCGCGCCATCAACTCGGAGGTGAAGGCGGGACGCGGCACCGAACACGGTGGCGTGTACCTGGATATCGCCTCGCGACTGCCCGCCGAAGAGATCCGGCGGCGGCTGCCCTCGATGCACCATCAGTTCAAAGAGCTTGCGGACGTGGATATTACGAAGGAGCCGATGGAGGTCGGCCCGACGTGCCACTACGTGATGGGCGGAATCGAGGTCGATCCGGATACCGGCGCGGCGACCGTGCCCGGCTTGTTCGCCGCGGGTGAGTGTTCCGGCGGTATGCACGGCTCGAACCGGCTCGGCGGCAATTCGCTGTCCGATCTATTGGTATTCGGTCGGCGGGCCGGACTCGGCGCGGCGACCTATGTCGAACAACTGTCCGAGCGCCCCGCGGTGGCCGATGCCGATATCGATGCGGCCGCGAAAGCCGCTGTGGCGCCGTTCGATCCACCCGCCGAAGGGACCGGGGAGAACCCGTACACCCTGCACACCGATCTGCAGCAGGCCATGAACGATCTGGTCGGCATCATCCGCAAGGAACACGAGCTGCAGGAGGCGATCGAGCGCCTCGCCGAATTGCGGACCCGCTTCAACAGTGTGACCGTGGAGGGGCACCGGCAGTTCAACCCGGGCTGGCATCTCGCCCTCGACCTGCGCAATATGCTGCTGATCAGCGAATGTGTCGCGCAGGCTGCGCTATTGCGCACCGAGAGTCGTGGCGGACACACCCGCGACGACTTCCCCGCCATGGATCCGGAGTGGCGCAACAAGCTGCTGGTGTGCGCGGTCGATTCCGCGGACGCCGACGGACCGGTGCCCGGCGTGCGGGTCACCCCGGAGGACCAGATCCCGATGCGCGACGATCTGCTCGCGCTCTTCGATCTGGGTGAGCTCGAAAAGTATTACAACTCAGCCGATCTCGCCTCCCATCCGGCAGGTTCGGTTTCGGCCACGGAAGGCGAGGCGTAAGAATGGGTTACGACGCCAAATTCCGCGTGTGGCGCGGTGATATCGACGGCGGAGAACTGCACGACTTCACCGTCCTGGTGAACGAGGGCGAGGTGGTGCTCGACATCATCCACCGGCTGCAGGCCACCCAGGCCCCGGATCTCGCGGTGCGGTGGAATTGTAAAGCGGGCAAATGCGGTTCGTGTTCGGCCGAGGTGAACGGTCGGCCGCGGCTGCTGTGCATGACCCGGATGTCGACCTTCCAGCCGGACGAGCTGATCACTGTCACGCCGATGCGCACCTTCCCGGTGATCCGCGATCTGGTGACCGATGTGTCGTTCAACTACCAGAAGGCAAGGGAGATACCGTCTTTCACGCCGCCGGATGACCTGAAGCCGGGCGACTACCGGATGCAGCAGGTCGATGTGGAGCGCTCCCAGGAGTTCCGCAAGTGCATCGAATGTTTCCTGTGCCAGAACACCTGTCACGTGGTCCGCGACCACGAGGAGAACAAGGAGTCGTTCGCCGGTCCGCGCTTCCTGATGCGGATCGCCGAATTGGAGATGCATCCGCTCGATGTGGCCGACCGTCGCGATCTGGCTCAGGAGGAGCAGGGGCTCGGGCTCTGCAATATCACCAAATGCTGTACCGAGGTCTGCCCTGAGCACATCAAGATCACCGATAATGCCCTGATTCCGATGAAGGAGCGGGTGGCGGACAAGAAGTACGATCCGCTGGTCTGGTTGGGCAACAAGCTTTTCCGGCGCTGATCAACCGATACTGGACCACCGGCCGGGGTAGGAATACCCGGCCGGTCGGCGCACCCTTATAACAACGCGACAACCCCGACGGCGACGACCCACACGAGCACTCCGACGAAAAGTGCCGAGAGGAACGAGCCGGTCAGGACGAACACGCCGACCGCGGACACCGCGAAAAGCAGTGCCACGATCAGCCATTCCACCCAATCGCCCGGCCGCAGTTTCTTGTACCGGGGATGGGAACTCTTGAGCCCACGGTCCACAAGAACTGGGCTACCCGTAATGACCCTCGGCAAACGCGGTTTCGTTGTCGAATCTGCGCTATTTCGTGATCTTCCCGAGCAGATCTGATCAATACGGCGGGACCCGGTCTGCCGTCACGTGACCGAACCCGGCGGGCACGACAACCGCCGGGTCGCTCACCCTAGGACTCGGGCCGGTCGAACTCACCGTCGTGCACACCCGCTGTGAAAGCGGCCCACTCACCGGGGGTGAAGACCAGGACCGGCCCGTCCGGGTCCTTACCGTCACGCAACGCGACATGCCCGGCATCCAATAGCGCCACCTCGACGCTGTCCTTACCCGCGCCCTCACCGGCTTTACGCCAGACCGCGCCGGTCAAATCTACTTTCGCGCCCTCATTGATGCTCACGCCCGCAACTCCTCAGAACTCGCCGCCCGCAACACCTGCGGTGAAAGCGTGCCATGCGCCCGTACCGAAGACGAGAGCAGGTCCACCGGAATTTTTGCTGTCGCGTACGCCGATCCGGCCGCCCGCGAGAAAAGCGACCTCGACGCAGTCCTTGCCCGCACCGCTGCGGGTGCTCTTGAACCATTGCGCGCCAACCAAATCCATACTCATGCCACATACTCCTTCGCTATCTGCCGGAGCAGATGTCTACTGGGTTGAATATCCAGCGCGCAGCGCTGGAGGCACTCGTGCGCACGATCGTACCGCCGTACATCAGCATGTCTTTCGAGGTAGAGATCCCCCGTGAAGCCCTCCGCATACACCACCGGCGGCTCGATCGGCTGGCCTTTGCTATCGATACCGAATTCGAGAACTGTGAACGGTCCGGTGGACACTCCGAGCGGAACACCGGCCGCGAACGGCAGAATACGCAGGGAGATATTGGGTTGGGTGCTGATATCGGCAAGATGACGTAGCTGCGCCGCCATCACTTTGGCGCCACCGACCACCCGATGCAAAACCGACTCGTGCAGGATCACGTTCACCGTCGCCGGTGCGACCTTACGGGTGATCAAAGCCTGTCGCTGCATACGCAATTGGACCCGGCGCTCGATCTCCGCATCCGAATCATCCGGGTAGCCGAGACGATTGAGGGCCCTGGCGTAGTCGGCAATCTGAAGTAGGCCCAGTACGATTTCGGATTGGTAGGAGGTGAGTTTTTGTGCCGATGCCTCCAAACCGACATAGACGTCGAAGTTTTCGGGGATGAGATCGCCGTAGGCGTGCCACCAACTCTTGACCGCGGCTTGCTGGGCCAGACCCTTCAGACCATCGGACAAATCGTCCGGTATGCCGTAAATACGACACAATTCTTGGACATCGAT
>NZ_BDBY01000143.1 GCF_001613225.1 Nocardia pseudovaccinii NBRC 100343 | reverse complement strand
GTTGCAACGTGCTTGCGCCCCACTCCATCAGCCTGGATGCCTCCGCGATGGTGAGACCCGACTGGGTGCGCCAGTCCCGGAGATACCTGCCGAGCTGGCGTCTGGGTAGAGTGGAGGCGGCGTTCTCAGGGGATAGCCGGTCCGGGATTTCCGACGCTCTTGCCGAATTCGCTGACACAGCACGCTCCGTTCTGTGTTCGGATGCAAACCCAACGGTTGCTCCGGGCGACCCCACAAGCTCGGTTCCCCGGCACTTCGCTTGGGCAGAGGGCTCTTTCGTCCACTATGGAGAATCCTCCCTTCCCTGCTGGGTTTCGTGCTGGGAATTCGCCTCAAATATTTGGATATCCACGAAGGATGCTGTTCGCGACCTGCCGTGATGGTGTGCTGGGAGTGTGCCCGGAGCGGAACAGGCGCCTTTCCCCTCCTCCTGTGAAACCTCCGGGCGCGCCCAGTATTCGATGGCGACGCTCGCGGCGTCCTCCGTGGTCACGCAAGCTACCGCCTCCGGGCGCGTCGCGAGCGTCGCAGGAATCGCACGTAGGAACGAGGAGTCATGGCTGTAAGTGTCATAGCGTCGTCCTTGATGACCAGCGATTTGACCCCGCATCGTGCCCGCAGCGTCGGGCAGGAGAGCTGGGTGGTTTCCTATTTGCCCGGACGTACGCTGACCTGCGACCAGGCGGTTGCCGCGCTGAAGGTTGCTGAGGTGGTGCCATCGCTGTTCGCCGCGGTCGGCGATCTCGCGGACGAGGTCGGCCTGACCGTACTCGAGGCGTTGGGGATGGCCGTTCGACAGGCACCGTGGGATCAGGGACCGATCTCCCGATACACCCGACAAGTCCGCGCGGTGCGCCGCCGGGCGGAGGTCGCCTGATGCAACTCACCAACCTGCACATGCCCGTCGCATCCCTATTGGCCTGCGGAAACGACCCTGGTGTGCTGACAACCGAACAAGCCCACGCCGCAATGCAGTTGCATATCGACTGCACCGTCGACCGGTGTCGGGTCCGCCGTGCGGCGCGGACCACGCTGGTCGAGGCGGGCAAATGCGTGCTGGACGAGCGCGCCCTGCCGTTATGAGGCCCGCTGCCGAGCCACCGGGCGTCCCGGAGGTGCTTGCGGACTGTATTCGGGTGCTGCGCTGGGTGACCGCCGAGTCCCTGGCCCATCGACGGCACGCTGTCGCGCAGACGAAATACGGCCTGCCGAAGCGAGTTGTCCGGCGGATCCGCTCAGTGCCAGGTGTGGTCGGTGAGCGGGGTGCGCGGGCCGAACTTCGGCTTGTGCGCGTAACCGCTGATCTCCAGCAGGCGGACGGCCCGATAGCGATGTGGCCGTAGCGGTTCCAGATATTCGACCATCGCGTCGTCGTCGATGGGTGCACCGAGCAGGGTCCAGCCGACGATCGCCGCAAGATGGTAGTCGCCGACCGAGAGGGCATCCGCGTCACCGAAGGCGCGCTGCCCGATCTCGGCGGCGGTCCACACCCCGATACCGGGCACCGTGCGCAGGCGGCGGGCGGCTTCGGCCGGACTTTCGGCCGCCGCCCGCTCCAGCGCGTCCGCCACCCGGGCGGCGCGCACGATCGTCTGCGCGCGCTGCGGCCCGACATTGGCGCGGTGCCAAGTCCAGGACGGGATCTTGCGCCAGGTCTCGGCGTCGGGTGGGAGCAGCAGTCCGGCGGGTGCTGGGCCGGGTGCGGGAGAGCCGAACTGCCGCACCAGCTTTCGCCATGATGCGCGGGCGGAGACGGTGTGCACCTTTTGTTCCAGCACGGCGGGCACCAGGGCCTCGAAGACCAGGCCGGTGCGCAGCATGCGCAGTCCGGGAAAGCGGCGGTGCGCGTCGACGATCTTCGGATGATCAGGTGCGAAGTCGGAGACGTCCTCGTCAAGGCACAGCATGTGGTCGAGTCCGTCGAGGAATTCGGCCGCGCCCGGACCCCAGGCGCGGCCGTCGGCGGTGTGGCGATCGGCTTGGATCAGGCGGTAGGTGACCGGGCCGGTCGGCATTCGGGAGGCGTGCCAGTGCGCGCCGTCCTGGGTGACCTGGTGGCAGGGGTCACCGTGGCCGCGGGACAGTGGCGCGAGCGTCGGCGCGAGATCGATCGGCCGCTCGGCCGTGATCGTCCTGGTCAGGCCGGTCCGGTTCAGGTCCGGCGCGGCCGTCTGATTGCGCACCGCCCCATTGTGCCCCGGTAGGTGGGCGGCGGGCGCGCGGGCCTCGAATGTTGCCCGGCTCACAATTGTTTCGGTCCGAATGTGCGATTTGCCATACGGATTCGGCATAATCGCTGATCCTCGCTATTTTGTAACGCGAAGAATTGATATAGCGATATTGACGCGTTCGGCAAACAGCTGGCAGTCGCCATAACGGAGGTACGAAATGATCACCAACGCGCTCAACTGGTTGCTCAATGCCTGGGGTGCGGTTTCCGCGGGCAGCTCGGGCTACCAGATTCCGTCCGGCACGCTGCCGTTCGGCAGCTGACACTCATTCACCGAGCAGGAATTGCGCGAGGTGTAGGCCTCGGCGGCCGCTCAGCTGCATGGCCTGGGTTCGGCACGAGAACCCGTCGGCTATGAAGATCGAATCTTCGTCGGCATTCCGTAGCGCCGGGAGCAAGCCATTCTCGGCGACGGCGACCGAAATGTCGTAATGGTCGGATTGCATTCCGAAGTTTCCGGCCAGACCGCAGCAGCCGGTGACCTCTGTCACATTTATCTGCATGCTAGCTAATAATTGGCGATCTTTGTCGAAGCCGATTACGGCATGGTGATGACAATGCGGTTGTACGACCACCGACCGTCCCGGTCGCGGTGGCGGCCGCCAGTTCGGATGTTCGGCAAGGAATTCGGCGAGTGTGCGCACGGCGGCGGCGGTAGCGGCCGCGCGCGGGTCGTCCGGTAGCAGTTCCGGCAGGTCCGAGCGCAGGACCGCCGTACAGGACGGCTCGAGGCCGACGACGATGCCGCCGCCGCGCACATGCTCATCCAGTTCGGTCAGTGTCGCGCGCAGCCGAGCCCGAGCACCGTCGAGTTGTCCGGTGCTGATCCAGGTGAGTCCGCAGCACACGCGCCGTCCCGGTATCCGGACTCGGTAGCCGAGGGATTCGATCAGTTGTACTGCGGCCTGGGCTATTTCGGGGTCGAAGGCATCGGTGAAGGTATCGGTCCACAGCAGCACTTCGGGTGCCCCGTCCGAATCCCCCCGATCGTGCCAGCTCCTGCGGAAACCGCGGTCGGCGAGACGCGGTACCGCGCGTCGCGGATCAATTCCACTCGCGCGCAGGGCGATTCGGCGCAACCACCCGATTTCGGCCAGCGCGTTCGCCGCTCGCGGCATGCGACCCGCGACACCGAGCCAGCGCGGCAGCCATCCCAGGGAGTAATGATCGATGGGACGCGGGCGGTGCCGGTAGCGGCGGTACAGCGCCTCGGATTTGTAGGTCGCCACATCGACCCCGGCTGGGCAGTCGGAGCGACATGCCTTGCAGGACAGACACAGATCGAGCGATTCGGCGACCGCCTCGGACGACCAGGGGAGTGCACCGCGCACCACCTCCTGCAGCACCCGCGCCCGGCCGCGGGTGCTGTCCTTCTCGTCGGCGGTGGCCAGATACGACGGACACATGAAGCCACCGATCGCGCGGGTGTCGGCGCGGCATTTGCCGATACCGACGCACCGATGCACGGCCGTGGAGATATCGCCGTTGTCGTACGGAAATGCGAAACCGCCCGTTCCGATCGGTCGCACTCCGACCAGCCGCAGGTCGGCATCGATGGGGCGCGGCGCGACCAGAACGCCCGGGTTCAGCACATCATCTGGATCGAAGAGCGCCTTGTACCCGGCGAATGCGTCGAGCGCGTCCTGGGAGTACATGATCGAGAGCAATTCCGAGCGGGCCCGGCCATCGCCGTGCTCGCCGGACAGCGAGCCGCCGTAGCGGACCACCAGCTCGGTCGCATCCTGTATGAAGTTCCGAAAGCGTTGCGGCGCATCGGCAATCGGCAGATCGAGACGGACGTGGATGCAGCCGTCGCCGACGTGACCGTAGAGCAGTCCGTCCACGCCGTGGTCCTTTGTCAGCGTGGCGAAATCGCGCAGATACGCACCGAGGTGCTCGGGCGGGACGGCCGCATCCTCCCAGCCCGGCCAGGCCGGATCACCCGCCGGAGTGCGACCGGCCAGTCCAGCGCCTTCGGCCCGAATGCGCCAAAGTGCCGCGGCGGCACCGGGATCGGTGACAATCCTGGAGTCCAGCGCACCGACAGTTCGGCAGAGTTGCTCGGCCGCGGCATATGCCTCGGCGGGAGTATCGCCGACGGACTCGACGAACAGCCAGCCGCTACCGCGCGGCAGTTCCGGCACGCCGCTGGTGGCTCCGCGGTGCACGCGCACGATATCGACCAGTCGCGCGTCGATACCTTCCACCGCAATCGGTTTGCAGGACATGACCGCCGCGACATCGTCTGCGGCCGTGGCGATATCGGGATAGCCGAGCACGGTGAGGACGGTTGCCCGCGGCAACGGGACCAGATCTACCGTCGCTTCGACCAGCAGCCCACAGGTCCCCTCGGTGCCGACGAATGACTTCGCAACCGCCGAACCACGTTCCGGCAGTAGATGTTCCAAACCGTAGCCAGAGGCCTGCCGATCGAATCGGCCGAGTTCGGTGCGGATCACCGCGAGACCGGCCCTGGTGAATTCGGGCAGGCCGGGAATTACGGACGGGTCGGCCACCAGCGTCCGCTCGGTTCCCGTCCCATCGAGAATGCGCAGCTCACACACATTATCCGAGGTGCGCCCCCACGCCACCGCATGCGGCCCGCACGCATTGTTGCCGATCATCCCGCCCAGCGTGCACCGATTCTGCGTCGACGGATCAGGCCCGAACCGCAGCCCGTGAACCGCGGCCGCTCGCTGTAATTCGGCGAGGACAACGCCGGGTTGGACGCGTGCGATGCGCCGGTCCAGGTCGAGCTCACCGATGCGATTCATATACCGGCTGAAGTCGACCACTATCCCGGGGCCGATGGCATTGCCCGCCACCGACGTCCCCGCACCCCGCGCGGTAACCGACAGCCCATTACCCCTGGCGAATTCGAGCGTGCGCGCCACATCCTCGGCCCCGCGGGGAAAGACGACCGCGGCCGGAAGCACCCGATAGTTCGACGCATCGGAGGAGTACTCGGCGCGCCGACGCAAGGACGCGTCGACCTCACCCGCGATCCTGCGACGCAACGCATGGGACATCTGGTCCTCGCTCACCCCACCAGCCTATGCACGCGCATCCCCGACCACGTGCGCCGCATCCGGACCTTTTGTCCGGAGCTGTACTCTGCTTCGATTCGGCACTCAAGTCCTGATCCGGACACCATTTCCGGATCCGCACCCTGTGGCGGGTGCCGAGGACTAGGTGCGGTGGTTCGCTCTGCGCGGAATCGTTGCGGAATGGGCTTGCACTAAACCTTTGTTGAGGTCTTAGTGTCGGTGGCCAGGTGTTCGATGGGCGGGGAGCGAGAGGGAGCAGCACAGTGAGTATCGAATCGGTGGCCTGGAGCCAGATGTATCGGCGGGCGAACGCGCCGCAGGAGCAGCGGCCGTTCCGGCTCGCGACCGCGCAGCGCATTCTGCGGTTCGCGCGGCCGCACCGCCGCCGGATCGGTGCGTTCCTGCTGTTCAGCGTGGTGTCCGCGCTGCTCGCGGTGGCGACGCCGGTGCTGGCGGGTCGGGTGGTCAACGACATCGTCGGCGGCGCGGCGCCGCGCGTCGTGGTCACTCTCGCCGTCCTGATCGGCGGGATTGCGGTGGTCGATGCCGCACTCGGGGTGATCATCCGCTGGCTGTCCTCGCGGATCGGTGAGGGTCTGATCCTGGATCTGCGCACGGCCGTGTTCGATCATGTGCAGAAGATGCCGGTCGCGTTCTTCACCCGGACCCGCACCGGTGCGCTGGTCAGCCGTTTGAACAGCGATGTGATCGGCGCGCAGCGCGCGTTCAGCGACACGCTCTCCGGTGTCGTCACGAATCTGGTCACCCTCGCGCTCACCCTCGCCGTCATGGTCCGCATCTCCTGGCAGATCACGCTGCTCGCGCTGGTGCTGCTGCCGGTATTCGTGGTTCCGACCCGGCGGATGGGCAATCGACTGGCCGGATTGCAGCGCGAAGCCGCGGGCCTCAATGCGGCGATGAGCACCCAGATGACCGAGCGGTTCTCCGCACCCGGCGCGACGCTGGTGAAGCTGTTCGGACGGCCGCAGCAGGAGTCGGACGAATTCGCACTCCGCGCGCGTCGAGTGCGCGATATCGGGGTGCGCACGGCGATGCTGCAGACGGTTTTCGTCACCTCGCTGACCCTGGTTTCGGCGCTGGCACTGGCTCTGGTCTACGGACTCGGCGGGTGGTACGCGCTGCGCGGCCAGCTGGATGCCGGTGCGGTGGTGTCGCTTTCGCTGCTGCTGACCCGCCTCTACACACCGCTCACCGCACTGGCCAGTGCTCGGATGGAGATCATGTCCGCGCTGGTGAGCTTCGAGCGGGTCTTCGAGGTGCTGGATCTGAAACCGCTGATCGAGGACGCACCGGATGCCGTCGCGGTGCCCGCGGGTCCGGTCGCGGTGGAACTGGACAATGTCACGTTCGGCTATCCGTCGGCCGACAAAGTGTCGCTCGCCTCGCTCGAGGATGTCGCGACGCTGGATACCCGCGGCGGGGTGGACGTGCTGCACAATGTTTCGCTGCGAGCCGAGCCCGGGCAGCTCGTCGCGCTGGTCGGTTCCTCCGGCGCCGGGAAATCCACTGTGGCCCAACTCGTTTCCCGGCTCTACGACGTGGACGGCGGTATGGTGCGGCTGAACGGCACCGATGTGCGCGAGCTGACCACGACCTCGATCCGGGACACCGTCGGCCTGGTCACCCAGGACGGCCACCTGTTCCACGACACCATCCGCGCCAATCTGCTGCTGGCCCGGCCCGAGGCCACCGAGGCCGAACTGTGGGATGCGTTGCAGCGGGCTCGGCTGCGTGAACTGGTGACGTCACTGCAGGACGGGCTGGATACCGTCGTCGGCGAACGCGGCTATCGCCTCTCCGGCGGTGAACGCCAGCGACTGACCATTGCCCGGCTGCTGCTCAAACAACCACGCGTGGTGATCCTGGACGAGGCGACCGCCTCACTGGACTCGACCTCGGAAGCCGCTGTCCAAGAGGCGCTTTCCGAAGCGCTGGACGGTCGGACCGCACTGGTCATCGCACATCGCCTGTCCACCATTCGGGCCGCCGACCAGATCCTGGTGCTCGAGGACGGCCGAATCGTGGAGCGCGGCACGCACACCCAACTGCTCGCCGCCGATGGACGCTACGCGGAGCTGTACCGCACGCAGTTCGCGGACGATCCGGTCGAAGTCGCAGCCTGAGCGCACCGAAGCCCGGCTCGAACCGGGCTTCGGTGCGTACTGTCAGAATTCGCCCGCGACGCCGAATACGGTGCGGCCGGAATGGTTGCCGTGCTGAATGGCGTGCAGGACCCGCTCGGCCTCGGTGATGGGAGCGAAGTTCTCGATGGTCGAAAGGTGCTGGGGCCGGAGCTCGTTGGCGAGTCGTGCCCACATCGCGCGGCGCTTGGCGATCGGGACGTACGCGGAGTCGATGCCGAGCAGCGATACGCCGCGCAGGATGAAGGGCATGACGGTGGTCGGCAGATCCGGTCCGCCGGTCAAACCGCTGACCGCGACCGCACCGCCATAACCGATCGCGCTGAGAATATAGGCGAGGGATTTGCCGCCGACGCTGTCCACGGCACCGGCCCAGGTGGCCTTGGACAGTGGACGCAGTTTCGCATCCGGATCCTCCGGCAGGCGGCCGATCACCTCGTTCGCGCCGAGTTCGGCCAGCCGATCACCCGCATCGGTCTTTCCGGTTGAGGCGATCACCTCGAAACCGAGGCCCGACAGGATATCGATGGCCACGCTGCCGACACCGCCCGTCGCACCGGTGACCAGCACCGCGCCGGTGTCCGGGGTGAGTTCGTGATCGAGCAGGCCCTGCACGCTGAGTGCGGCGGTGAAACCCGCGGTGCCGAGCGCGGCCGCGTCGCGGGTGCTGAGACCGTCCAGCTTGACCGCCCAGTCGGCGGGCACCCTGGCGTACTCGGCGAAGCCGCCGTGATGCGAAACGCCGATGTCATAGCCGTGCGCCACCACCTGATCGCCGGGCGCGAAATCGTCGACCTCGGAGGTGACGACCTCACCGGTGATATCGATGCCGGGGATGATCGGATAATTCCGGACCACGCCGCCACCCGCGGTGATCGCCAGCCCGTCCTTGTAGTTCGCGCTCGAGTAGTGCACCTTGATCGTGACCTCGCCCGGCCCGAGGAAGTCCTCGTTGACCTGCTGCCGCGTGAGCACGATCCCGCTGTCCGATTCTTGTGCCACCATCGCCCAGAACTCCATGCCGACGAGCATACGAGGGTCGGCCGGTGCCGGGGTGGATCCTCGTATGCTCGTCGGCTATTGCGGTACGAGTTCGAGGCGCACGCCGAGCAGCCTGACCGGGCGATCCAATTCGAATCTGTCGACGATGCGCAGGGCGGTTTCCACGATCGCCGCGATATCGGTGGTCGGCTCGGGAAGTTTCTCCTGCTTGCTGCGGGTATAGAAGGTATTGCTGCGGACGGTCACCGAGACGCGCAGCGGGGTGCGGCCCGCCGCCGCCATCTCCTCGCCGACCTCGGTGGCCAGTCGCGCAACCTGGGCGCGGATCTCCCCCGGATCGGTGAGGTCGTGCGGGAAGGTCTCGGATTTACTGCGGCCCACCGGAATTCGCGGTTCGGTGGTGACGTCGGTATCGCCCTTGCCGTGGCCGAGCACCCAGAGATAGGGGCCGGTATTCGGACCGAATTCGGCGGCGAGGCGCTGGCGATCGGCGGCCATCAGGTCGGCGACGGATTCGATGCCGAGTTCGGCCATCCGTGCGGCGATCCGATTTCCGATGCCCCACAGCGCATTCGTCGGACGGTGTGCCATCACCTCGACCCAGTTCGTGGCGGTGAGCCGGAAGATCCCCGCCGCCGCGCCGACGGTATCGGCGGGCGCGGCCGAGGACTTACCCGCGGATTTGGCGAAGCCGGTCGCCAGCTTGGCCGTGAGTTTGTTGTCGCCGATGCCGATGGCGCAGGTCAGTTCCAATTGTGCAATGGCACTGCGGATTTCGCGGGCGAGCTGCTCCGGATCGTCGGTATCGGCGGCGAGGAAGGCCTCGTCCCAGCCCCAAACCTCGACGCGGCCGGGAAAGGTCCGCAGCAGCGCCATGACTTCCTCGGATGCCTCCTCATAGGTGGCCATATCCAGCGGCAGGAAGATACCGTCCGGACATTTGCGCTTGGCCGAGCGCAATGCCATCCCGGCGCGCACCCCGAATGCTCTGGCCGGATACGACGCGCAGGTCACCACCTTGCGCGGTTCGTCGGGATCGCCATTGCCGCCGACGATGACCGGCAGGCCGCGCAGCTCCGGATGGCGGCGGAATTCCACCGCCGCCTGGAACTGGTCGAGATCGACGTGCAGCAGCCACCTGGGCATACATAGGTCTTACCGCATGACCATGACAAACAGCGGAAATTGGCCACGAACGTCGGTGGTCGACTCGGAAACGAGCCGTCCGTACGATCTCCGTCAGGACGAGCAAGGGGAGATGTCGCATGACCGACGCACCGGACAACCTGCCCGCGGTTCGGGTCGCCGATATCGATCGCGAGGTCGCGGCCAAGCAGCTGCAGCTCGCTGTCGACGAGGGGCAACTCGATCTGCTCGAGCTGGATAAGCGGCTGGTCGCGGTCTATTCGGCGCAGACGGCGCAGGAGCTCGTCGCCATCACCGCCGATCTGCCGGTGATCGCCGCCGCGCGCGAACCCATCGAACTGCGCACCGGCAGTGGGGCCCGGGTGAAGGACGGCGCGTGGATCGTCCCGGCCGAGATCACGGCCGAATGCAGCTCCGGCGGCATCAAGATCGACTTCACGCAGGCACTGTGCCCGCATCGCGAGGTCGTGGTGCATGTCGCCGTTGGTTCCGGCACGGTCCAGTTGATCGTGCCGCACGGCTGGCGGGTCGACCTCGATCGGGTGCAGGCCAGCAGCGGCATCGTCAAGAACAAGGTGACCGAGGGCAGTCTGCCCGGATCGCCGCTGCTCCGAGTCGACGGGGAGATCGGCTCCGGGGCCGTGGTGGCGAAGTATCCGCGCCCACCGCGGCGATCGTTCCTGGCATGGCTGCTGCGCCGTCCCCGCCCGACCGTGTGACCGTTCCGTCGCTCCACCTGGCAGGCGCCAGTACCGCGTCCAGCTGGCTTCCGAGGTAATCGATATCGGTCGAGCTGTCATATGGCGGTACCGCGGGCCGTGTCATGCCGGGTTTCGACTGCGCTCGGCGAGTCGGCCGGACCGGGTAGCGCGGCAACCTATCTGGACGGGGCACTGGCAACGGCTCCCTCACCTACCTGCGGTCCGCCGCCGGTACCCGGCTCGCGGCGAGGCCACCGTCACCGGGTTGACGCGTAAGGCCGTCGTCGCGTGCGAAATCTATGCCGAGCGCCCGGAACCGGTGCTGTGCGCAGTCGCCCAGGGTAATGCGCGCTCGGTCGAGCGTGAACTCCGCGGCTGAGCGTCCGCCGACCAGCCCATGAGCGACCGCAATGTCGTGACCAGCGACCGCGGATACATACCCGCATCGGAGCGCGCGGCCACGTGTCCGTCCGGACGCACCAGCAGCGCACCGCCCACCGGCAGATCGGTGCGGGCACCCCATTCCGTGCCCAAGCCGTGCACCGCTATCTCGATACCGGTCTCGCGCTGCGCATCGGCCGCGGCATCGCGCCAGGCAGCCGACTTTCCGGCGATCAGTATCGCGTAACCGGGTCCACAGAGATCCAAGGTCGAAGTGGTGTGCTCGGCGTCGAGCCACAGGTGCGGCAGTCGCGTTCCGACCTGTCCGGTCAGCCGATCGACATGCGGCTCGACCCATTCGACGCAATCCGCGGGTTTGCGCGATACCGCACTCGACGCGTACCGGAACCGCGACATGACCGCCCCGAAATCCAACCGGCGCGCCAAAATCTCCGCGTTGTCAGGGGTTTCGATGCCGTAGCGGGTTTCGAAGTCGTCTCCCAGATTGGCCTGTTCAGCGGCGATGATCGCACGTGACCACCGTTCGGCCTGATAGGAATCGAGCAGTGCGGGCCCAGCGGTACCCGACAGCACGGCGGCCAACTTCCAGACCAGATTATGTGCGTCGGCGACACCGGTATTGCCGCCGAAACCACCCCACGGCGCGTGCCGGTGGGCGGCGTCACCGGCGAGGAAGATCCGGCCGCGCCGATACTCGTCGGCCACGAAACTTCCGGTGTCCCAGGCGCTTCGCGCCAGCATCTCGACCTCGATATCGGACACGCCGATCGCGGCGCGGACCAGTTCGATGCAGCGCTCGTCCGGATAGTCCGCAGCCGTTTCATGGGTCGGGTCGTATTCGAGATGGAAGGACCATTCGTCGGTGTTGTTCTTGGACAAGACGAGTCCGCGCATGGTGTCGTTGCTGATCTCACATTGGCTGAAGGTGCGACCGCCCAGCACCCCCGTAAGATCCGTCCGCGCAAAGACATTGATGTAGTGGCGCGTCGGCGGCAGCTCCCACCCTGCGATACCCAATGCCCGGCGGATCGGGCTGGCCGCACCGTCGGCCGCGATGAGGTAGTCGGCCCGGATAACCGAGCTGCGACCCGACTCGTCACGCAGGGTTGCGGTGACACCCGCGTCATCGGCCTCGAAATCGATGAGCTCGACTCCGAATCGGAGATCACCACCGCGTTCGCGGGCCTGCTCGGCAAGCACCGGCTCGAGCAGCACCTGGGGCAGGAAGCAGAACTGCGACGGACTGGGATCGGCCGCCGCCATTGCCGACCGCAAGTGACTCAGGTCGAGCGGCTCAGCCGTGATCAGGCTGGTGCCCCGGCTCGCACCGCCGAAGCTGCCCGCCCGCAATGCGGTCTCGGAGGCCAGGCGGACCCGCCCCTCGACGCCGACCTGACGGAACAGCTCGGTGGTCCTGGTGTGCAGGCCGCGAGCCTTCGGCAACGCCGATGCCTTGGTTCGCTTCTCGACGAGAACATAAGGGACATCGTGATATTCGAGGAACAGCGCGGCCGATAGTCCGACCAGGCCGCCGCCGACAACGAGAACGGGAATCCGCTGCGTAGGAGTCATGCCACGATCGTGTGCGCACGGGCTTGCACCGCCCTTGCGTCGCGGTCACGGCGCGCATGCATACGAAACGGGCCGTACCCGCAGGTACGGCCCGTTCGAGGCGAATATCAGGCGCTCGCCGCGAAAGCGCGGGCGTCCACGGCTGGTTCGGCGACCGGCTCGATGGCGTAGGCCAGGATGTCGGCCACATCGGCGACCGGGCGCACATCCAGGGCGGCCAACACCTCCGCGGGCACGTCGTCCAGATCCGGCTCGTTGCGAGCCGGGATGAACACCGTCTTCAGACCCGCACGTTGCGCGGCCATCAGCTTCTGCTTCACCCCGCCGATCGGCAACACCCGGCCGTTCAGCGTGACCTCACCGGTCATGCCGACATCCGCGCGCACCTGTCGGCCGAGCGCAAGCGACACCAAGGCGGTGACCATGGTGACACCCGCCGACGGCCCGTCCTTCGGCACCGCGCCCGCCGGGAAGTGAATGTGGATATTGCGGTCCAGCACCGACGGCTCGATGCCGATCTCCGCCAAGTGCGAGCGCACGTAGGTGAGGGCGATCTGCGCCGACTCCTTCATGACATCACCCAGCTGACCGGTCAGGGTGAGCGCGCGCTCGCCCTCGGCGCCGTTGGCCTCGATGTAGAGGACATCGCCGCCGAGACCGGTGACCGCCAAACCCGTTGCCACACCGGGGACCGCGGTGCGTTCCACCGAATCCGGGGTGAAGCGCGGGCGACCCAGGTAGTCCTTCAGGTTCTCCAGACCGATGGTCAACGACTCCAGCGCGTCGTAACCCAGCTCGGCGTCGTAACCCAGCGACACCACATTGTCGGCCGAACCGGTTCCGTCCTCGGACAGCCGAGTCGCGGCCTTGCGCAATGCCTTCGCGATCAACCGCTCCATCTGCCGCACACCGGCTTCCCGGGTGTAGTTGGCCGCGACCTCGCGCAATGCCTCGTCGGTGATCGAAACCTCCTCGGCGGTAAGCGCATTGCGTTCCAGCTGCCGTGGCACCAGGAAGTCGCGGGCGATGGCGACCTTGTCGTCCTCGGTGTAACCGTCGACGCTGATCATTTCCATGCGGTCCAGCAGCGGGCCGGGAATGGTCTCCAGGACATTCGCGGTCGCGATGAACAGCACGTCGGACAGGTCCAGATCCAGATCCAGGTAGTGGTCACGGAATGTGTGGTTCTGCGCCGGATCCAGCACCTCGAGCAGCGCCGCGGCCGGATCACCGCGGAAGTCCGAGCCGACCTTGTCGATTTCGTCCAGCAGGACAACGGGATTCATCGATCCCGCCTCCTTGATGGCGCGCACGATCCGGCCCGGCAGCGCACCGACGTAGGTGCGCCGGTGACCACGGATCTCCGCCTCGTCGCGCACACCGCCGAGGGCGACGCGAACGAACTTGCGGCCCATGGCCCGTGCCACCGACTCACCGAGCGAGGTCTTGCCGACACCGGGCGGACCGACCAGTGCGAGCACGGCGCCGGAACCACGTCCGCCGACGACCTCGAGTCCGCGCGCGGCCCGGCGAGAGCGCACGGCCAGGTACTCGACCATGCGATCCTTGACCTCGTCCAAGCCGTGGTGATCGGCGTCCAGCACCGCGTGGGCGGCCGAAACATCGGTGCTGTCGGTGGTTTTCACGGTCCACGGCAGGTCCAGGACGGTGTCCAGCCAGGTGCGGATCCAGCCGGATTCCGGGCTCTGATCGCTGGCCCGCTCCAGTCGGCCGACCTCGCGCAATGCCTCGGCGCGCACGGCATCGGGCAGATCAGCCTGCTCGACCCGGGTGCGGTAGTCGTCGGCGCCGTCGGGCTCGTCCTCGCCGAGTTCCTTGCGAATGGCATTGAGCTGCTGACGCAGCAGGAATTCGCGCTGACTCTTCTCCATGCCCTCGCGGACATCTTCGCTGATCTTCTCGGTGACCTCGGCCTCGGCGATATGCGCCTTCGTCCACTCGATCAGCTTGGTCAAACGCTGTGCGGTATCCGGAGTTTCGAGCAGCTCACGCTTCTCGTCGGCGGTCAGGTACGGCGCGTAGCCCGCGGTGTCGGCGATTGCCGACGGATCGGTCAGCTGATTGACCGCGTCGATGATCTGCCAGGCCTCGCGGCGCTGCAGCACCGAAACGACCAGCTTCTTGTATTCGGCGGCAAGCTCTTTGGTGCGACCGTCGGCGGCGGGCGTCTCGACCGGTTCGGCCTCGACCCACAGCGCGGCGCCCGGCCCGGTGACCCCGTGACCGATCTTGGCGCGGCGTTCGGCCTTCAGCACCGCGGCGGGCGCGCCACCGCGCATCCGGCCGACCTGTTCGATGGTGGCGACGACGCCGTAGGAGGCGTAGCCCTCGGTCAATCGGGGCGCGAGCAACACCGCGTCGGTATTCGCGGCGCGCGCGGCGTCGATGGCGGCCTGCGCCGATTCGTCCAGTTCGATGGGCACGACCATGCCCGGCAGCACGATCGGATCGGTCAGGAACAGCACCGGCAGGTTCTGTGGTGTAGTCACGTGTTCGACCCTTCCAAAAGTTGAGCGATGTCCAGTCAACCCCGGGCCTTCCACGTTTGTTCCACACCGCCGCCCACGTTCGCTCAGAGCGATCGGCGTTCGATGCCGCACTAGAATTCAGGGCGTGTTCGAAGTCGATGCGCGGCCGGTATCCGGACCTGTTCGCTGCGACGATCCGGACGGGCTGAGTATTGGTGAGACCGCACGTCTTACCGGGGTCAGCGTGCACACCCTGCGCTACTACGAGCGCGCCGGCCTGGTCCTGACCCCCGTCGACCGCACCGCCAGCGGGCGGCGGCGCTACCACCAGCTCGACCTGGACTGGATCTATATATGCACCAGGCTGCGCACCACCGGAATGCCCATCCAGACCATCCGTCGCTACGCCGAACTCGTGGCCGCCGGAAACGGCAACGAACCGGAACGCATCGCGCTGATGGAGGCCCATCGCGGCGAGGTGGTCGCCAAACTCGCCGAAATCCAAGAGAATCTCGCGCTCATCGACCGCAAGCTCGATATCTATCGAGGTCGAATCGCGATCGCCGACCACGATTTCCCTGCACACCCGAGCTGATACCTCGGTAGTGGCATACGTGTTGCGGCGCTGACAACAGCGGGACCGCCCTATTGTTGGGCGGACCGTGCCGGTGTTCGCTGAGCCGCTGCATCCGAGAGGAGCGCGTGGTGTTCGGACAGAACTGGAAGCAGGCGGGGGCGGTGCTCGCCGTTGTGGGGGCACTCATGCTGCTGGATGCGGTGCAAGACCTTGGGGCGTAGTCACGCATTGACACCCTGTCGGAGCCAATGAGAATGTTGGCAGCTAGATATCTCACACCTGGGCGGCATTAGGGGGACCCGACGATGACAACACTCACCTCCGGAGTGTTCATCGATTGGGAAGAGCTGACCGGCCTGTCCAAGTTCTCCGTCGATCTGATCACCTTTCCGATCTTCAGTGCGCTCGCCGGTTGGCTCACCAACTGGACCGGTGTGCTGATGCTGTTCTGGCCGGTCATTTTTCGCGGAATCCGGATTCCCGGCCTCCAGGTGTTGTATCCGTATTTTCCGCGCCGGGTCCAGGTGCTGCCGACATTCTCCGGTGACGGCCGCCGACTCGGATTCCAGGGATTCATTCCGGCGCGCGCGGAGAAGATGGCGAGCATTTGCGTCGACAAGGCGCTGATGCGCATCGGCAGTCCGCGGGATTTCATCCACGAACTGGATCTGGAGAGTATTGCCGATTACATCGCGATACTCGCGAGCGAGCAGGTCAAACCGCTCGTCGACGAGGTGATGTACCGGGAGAATCCGGACCTGTGGCGAGGGGTGCCGAAGGCGATGAAACAGGTCATCTATCAACGGGTGGACCGGGAATTGCCCGGATTGACCAGGCGCGCCTTCGAATCGCTCGGCGACAATGTCGACCAGCTCATCGATATCAAAACCTTCGTCATCCGGTATCTGCAGGAAAATCCGTACATCCTCAAGGATCTGACGACCACCATCGCCGCCCCCGAATTGCGTTTCATGGTGCGCATCGGCCTGCTCGGTGCGCCGTTCGGCCTGCTGCTCGCGCTGTATATGCATGTGCACCACACCATTCCGGTGATCGGCTGGGTGCCGGGTTGGGTGATCGTGCTGCAGGCCGCGGCGGCGATCGGCGTGATCGTGAATGTCATCGCGGTCAAAATGGTCTTCGAACCGGGTGATCCCCAGCCACGCTACAAGTATTTGTGGAAGCAGGCGCTGCTGGCCAAGCGGCAGCCGCAGGCGGCGACCGATCTCGCGCATATCCTCGCCTACCAGGTGCTGACGCTGCCGAATCTGTCCAAGGAACTGCTCGACGGTCCGAACGGCGATAAGACCAGGCAGCTGATAGAGCGGCTGGTCTCCGATGAGATCCATCGCCAACTCGGTCCGACCACCTCGATCGTGCGCGTCGCCTTCGGCCGCCGCCAGTTCGACAATCTCAAGGTCGGCGCCGCGGGCGCGGCGGTCGGGCTGGCTCCCAGACTGGTCGAGGACGAGGCATTCACCCTCGAGCAGGCCAAGAAGATCGACGAATTCGCCGCCCGCAAGCTCCAAGACCTCACTCCGGGGGAGTTCATGGAGATGTTCTACGCCTCGGTCGAACAGGATGCCTGGCTGTTGTATCTACACGGCGCGCTGCTCGGCCTCGTGGTCGGCGCCGCACACCTGACGATTTTCGGCTGGTAACCGGCCCGAATCCGGTCAGCGGCGAGTCCGCGCCAAATACAAGCACGCATGCTTGCATTTTTTTCGGCCCACTGCGATGCTGGACCGCGAGGGTGTACGAAGCAGTGCGCCTGGACGGGACAGGGATCTGATGGCCGACCTAGACGCGCTCTTGCGCGATTTCGCCGACGACTGCGCGGAACTGGAAAGAATCGTCGCCCCGCTGGCGGACTGGTCCGCGCCGACTCCGGCGCCCGGCTGGAGTATCGCCCATCAGATCGGCCATCTGGCCTGGACCGACGAGGTCGCCGCGCTGGCTGCCACCGACCCCGACGGTTTCGCGAAGCTGGTCGAGGAGGCGGGCCCGAAGGCGTTCACCTTCGTCGACGAGGCCGCCGAGGAGGCCGCCACCGCACCCACCGCCGAACTGCTCGACCGATGGCGCCGCGGCCGTGCCGGTCTGATCGAGGCCCTGCGCGCGCTGCCGTCCGGCGCCAAACTGCCATGGTTCGGACCGCCGATGAGCCCGGCATCCATGGTCAGCGCACGCATGATGGAGACCTTCGCACACGGCCAGGACATCGCCGACGCACTCGGTTTGACCAGGACACCGACCGCCCGGCTGCGCACGGTCGCCCATATCGGCGTGCGAACCAGGAACTTCGCCTACACCGTGCGCGGTAAGACCGTGCCGACCGAGGAATTCCGCGTCGAACTCACCGCACCGGACGACAGCGTGTGGTCCTGGGGGCCCGCGGATGCCGCCCAGAAAGTGACCGGTCGGGCACTCGACTTCTGCCTGCTGGTGACCCAGCGACGACACCGTGACGATCTCGCGCTGGCCACAGTGGGTGCGGACGCCGCCGAATGGCTCACCATCGCACAGGCTTTCGCGGGACCGACGGGTGACGGGCGGTCGGCGGGCCAGTTCGCCTGACCCGCCGCATCCGAACCACGGGTCCGGCCGGAATTCTTAGGTGCGGGCGAGCGCCACACTTGGGTGCGCCGTTCGTGTCGGCCGGACGCCGTTGGCCGGGTGTCTCGATGTGGCAGTCGAGAATGACGCTCGCCAGCTAAGTGTATTTACCCGCTCGTCAGCTTGTAGAAACATTGACGACGCCATTCGGCTCGGGTTCGGCATCGCGGATATCACCGGGCTTTGTGATGCTGATCTCGCCCATGCGGTGCCACCTGCGGCCGCCCCTGTAACCTGGACAAGCATACGGCTTTCAACGATGCGGGCCGCGCGGTGAGGGGATCAGGGGCGGACGGAAAGGAACGCATCGTGGCATATAAGCCTGCCCAGATCGCTCAACATACCGCTATCGTGCTCGCGGGCGCCGCCAGCCTCAGTCTCACCGTTACCGCGGGGGCATACATCGTCCACCAGATGGCCGATACCCAGCACGCCACCAACGAGGTGGCCGAACCACCTGCGGTTCGGATTCCGGATGTCGACACCGACTACGGACCCGTGCTCTCCGATGCCATATTGACCGGTGGAACTCGCGACCTGCCCGCACTATTCGGCCGCTTCCCCGCGGAATCCAGCGGCGGCATGGTGAAAACCTCTCAGGCCCATACAGATTCGCCTGCCTCCGCCGGAATCAGCGGCAAACTGCGCCTCGGCACCGCCTATCTCGGCGCGCAGGTGGCACCGAGCCGCGCGAATTCCGTCGCCTTCACGGTGGATACCAATGCGCTGACGGCACTGACGGATTTCCTGCTCACCGAACCGGTTCGGGACCGGCTCGGCATCCACGCCGATCCGGATGGCGTCACCCGGTTGCGCACCGAGGTCGATACGCACAACGGCGAAGTGATATTCACCTTCTCGGATCCGACCCTCGGTGAACACGGCCTGCGGCTCGATCGCAATCCCGCACCGAGCACCGAACATGGTGCGACCGTGGAAGATTCGGCCACGTCGGGAACAGTCGACGCGACCCCGGATCCGGCCGTGACGACGGCGAACCACACCATCGCGGTCTAGTCCGCCTACGCTGCGTGCATGTACGACTTCTGTGTCATCGGGGGCGGGATCGTCGGAGTCGCGACGGCGCATCGGATTCTGCGACGTCATCCGGGTGCGAGCCTGGTGCTCGTCGACAAGGCCGACGCACTCGCGACCCATCAGACCGGACACAACAGCGGCGTCATCCATTCCGGCATCTACTACCCGCCGGACAGTCTGAAGGCGCGGCTGTGCCGAAAGGGCGCCGCGTGGACGAAGGAATTCGCCGCGGCACAGGGCATTCCGTTCGAGGTATGCGGAAAACTGCTGGTGGCCACCGATGCCGCCGAATACCGGCGGATGCTCGCGCTGCACGAACGCTCGGTCGCCAACGGGGTCGATGTCGAACTCATCGACACTGCCGAACTGACTCGCCGCGAACCGCATGTGAGCGGTGTCGGCGCATTGTTCGTGCCCGCCACCGGCATCATCGACTTCACCCGCGTCACCAACGCACTCGCCGAGGAGGTCCGAGCCGCGGGTGGCGAAATCGTGTTGAACGCCGAGGTCACCGCACTCACCGAAACCGCCGATGCGGTCACCGCGGCGGGTCCCGCGGGTTCCTGGACGGCGCGCACCCTGGTGGTCTGTGCGGGTCTGCAGGCCGACCGGATGGCCGAACTCGCCGGTCTGCGAACCGATTTCCGCATCGTGCCGTTCCGCGGCGAGTACTACCAGCTGCCGCCCAGCCGATCCGGACTGGTGCGCACACTGATCTATCCGATTCCCGATCCGAATCTGCCCTTCCTCGGGGTACATCTGAGCCCGATGATCGATGGCACCCTGACCGTCGGCCCCAATGCGGTGCTCGGCCTGGCCAGGGAGGGCTACCGCAAGGGCAGTTTCGACGCCCGCGACGCCCGTGCGGTACTCGGTTTCCCCGGCTTCCATCGGGTGGCCCGCGCCCATGTGCGCACCGGACTGCGCGAGCTGCGCAACTCCATGTTCAAACGCGGCTATCTGGCCGAATGCCGAAGGTACTGCCCGGAACTCACGATCGCGGATCTGCGACCACGCGAGGCGGGCATCCGCGCGCAGGCGGTACTGCGCGACGGCACCCTGGTACACGACTTCCTGATCGAACGCACACCCCGCTCGATTCACGTGCTCAACGCACCGTCACCGGCGGCGACCTCCGCCATGCCGATCGCCGAATACATCGTCGACCAACTGTGAGCCCGCCGAGTTAGCTGGGTCGCGGGTTCCAGCAAACCAAGCGACCACCCGGTCATCAATGTGGTAAGCCCGCCAACCAAATTCCCGGCAACCGCTCGAATAAAGAGGAGAGCTGTAGTACTTTTAGCGGCAGCCAACAGGGAGGGGCCCTATGGGCCACATCAAGTACGCGAGCGACGTCGGAGCCCCGGTCGAGGTGGCCTTCACCTATACGGACAACCATCAGTTCGTGCCGGATTGGATGTTCGCCGTCGCCGCGTTCGAGCCGAAAGACGAGCTCGACCAGGGTCTCGGTGCGGTATTCACGACGCGGATCAGGCTGGGACTGTGGCGGCCGACCATCGAATGCGAAATCACCGAATACCGGCGCAATGTGGTGATCGGCTACACATTGCGCGGCCAGTTATCAGGCACTTTGACGCTGTGCTTCGACCCGCTCGGCTATGGACGCTCGGTGCTGACCTCGCAAGCGGAGTACGCTCCACCGAGTGGGCTGTTCGGTCGACTGTGCCTGCGCCTGGTGGATTCCGCCGTGCGCTCGGCACTGCGCCGCACCGAATCCCAGTTGCGAAGGGAGATAGAGGAATTCCACGGTACCGATCTTGTCGGTCGGATTGCGTAGGGTGCCATCCATGATCATCGTGAGCACCGACGGATCCTGCCTCCGCAATCCCGGCGGCGCCATCGGCTGGGCTTGGGTCAATCATCAGGGCGGTTCACGCAGCGGGGGAGCCGCCACCGGAACCAATCAGGTCGCGGAGTTGCGCGCGCTCCTGGAGGCGGTACTCGCCCATCCCGGCGAGGAACCGCTGTTCATCGAGAGCGATTCGCTATACGCGATCAAATGCGCCTCGGAGTGGATCTTCGGCTGGCGGACCAACGGCTGGCGCACCGCCAGCGGCGGCGCGGTGAAGAACGTGGAACTCATCAAACAGATCGACCGGGCCATCGCCTCCCGGCCGGGACCGGTCCGGTTCCGTTGGGTGCGTGGACACGTCGGCAATTACTTCAACGAAATGGCCGATACCCTCGCGGGCGAGGCGGCCAGACAGGCCGCGGCCTGCGCGGCGGCCGGTGAGGTCCCGACCGCGGAACTCCCCGAGCTGCAGCCGGTGCTCGAGGACTCCACCGACAAGACCACAAAATCCGCCCGGCCGCGGTCAGCGGGGAAGCCGGTCGCGCCAGCACCTCAGGCATTGACCCTGTTCTGAGTCCGCCGGGCGCGACCGGGCGCAAGACCGCCGGAAAGACCTCCGGGCGGGTGGTGCCATTCCCACCCGCTCGGAGGCGCTTTTCGAGTAGATGATCCGATCAGTTGCCCATCTGCTTCAGGATGGGCAGATCGAACTTGTCGACGAGCCACTTGTCGCCGACCTTCTTCAGACCGGCCACCACCACGAGCTCCACCTTGCTCGGCGGCTTGTTCGCGGCGGCGATGTTCACATTGGTCGTGGTCTGACCGATCACCACCAGCACATTCGCGTGCTCGGTATCGCCGGACTGGAAGCCGCACTGCATGTCGTAGGTGGACGAGGTGGCCTTGGCGTCGATGACGACACCCTTGAGGTCCTGACCGAGCTTGGCGAACTGATCCTTCCAGTCACCGGTCGACGCGGCATCCACCTTCTTCAGGTACTCGTCGATGGTCTGCGGATCGTAGGTGGAGATCAGCTTGCCGTATTCGCACGCCGCCGCGGTGGCCGCCTCGTGCGCGTCCAACTCATCGGCGCGATTGCTCGCCTGCCGATAGAAGACGATAACGGCGGTCACCGCTGCGACGAGCAGCACACCGGCGATAAATGCGGCGACGATGGGCACCAACGCGCCCCGATCCTTGCCACCATTCTGAGTGACCGGCTGCGCCGTGCCCTTGGCCAGTGTGTCCGCCGCCTGCTTCGGCTCGGTCTTCGGGGCAGCCGGGGTCGGCGCCGCTGCTACCGCATCACCCGACTTCCCGATCTCGACGGTCTTGTCCTCGGCGAGCACGTCGGCCTTGGCGTCCTCTTTCGGCGCATCCGAGTTCTCGTTCTCGGCGCCGACATCATCAGTGGACATCGATACAATCCTGCACTTTCCCGGCGCACCTGAGCGCACCGATATTGCCTTGTCGGTCCGCATCGGACGAACCGTTCGCACTCTGCGGGGGAGTATTCCCGGCCCGGTATCGCACGCCCGGGCCGGGGTAACTCACCGTCGAATACGTACCGCTCGCTGTGTCAACTCGCCGCAGTGTTCGGTTCACCGCAGCGGCGGCGGGGTCATTTCATTCGGATCCGCGCCCGGCGGCATCTGCGCGCCATTGTCCGGCACATTCGGGCGCGGGGCATTCGCCGAACCGCGCACCTGCAGTCCGGGCGGCGGATTCTCGCAGTAGTTCCACTTGGGCAGCGAGCCGTCCTGGACCACCTCATTGCGAATCGGCGTGTGCTTGTACTGGCAGATCGGCCGAACCCAGATATCCGCGACAGCGTGGAACTCGTTGTCGTGCGCCGGCACTCCAGCCGCGGACAACCCGATGTTCAGTGAGGGGAACAGCGCCTGCAGCGCCGGAATCCGCAGCTGCGCGGCCCGCGTCATCGCCGCGAAGTTGGCCGCGAGACTGGTGATCGGATCGGCGGTCTTGTCCAGCACCGCACCGAGACTCGTCAGCTGTCCCGGCGCCTTCTCCAGCACCGCCTGCAGTTCACCGTTGGCATTGTTGAACTGGTCGAACAGCTGGCCCGAATTGCGGGTCAGCGTCGCGAGATCGGGCTGTGCCATCGAGGTGGTGTTCGCGATGGTGCGCAGGTTGGTGATCAGATTCTGGGTCTGCGGCAGCAGATTGTCGAAACCGGCCATGGCCAGGCTGATGCCGTTCACCATGCCGCGCAACTGATCCGGGCCGCCACTGAGCGCGGTGTCCAGGTTGGCAAGGATGACGCTGAACTTATCCGGATCGACCTGATCGATCAGCGCTCTGGAGTTGTCGAGCACCGACCAGATCGGGGTCGGGGTCTTGATCTTCTCCGCATCGAATTCGATGACCGCACCGTCCTTCAGGAACGGCGCCTGCTCGGAATTCGGCCGGAAGTCGATGTACTGCTCACCGGCACCGGAGAGCGCGCCCACCGATATCTTGGTGTCGGCCGGAATCTTGTACTTGCTGTCGATTTCGGCCTTCGCGGCGATGGATTGACCTCGATCGACCAACTCGATCGAGGTCACCTTGCCGATGCGATAACCCCGCAGGGTCACATCGTTGCCCGGCTGCAGACCACCGGAGCGGTCCAGGTTCACCGTGACGGCATAGGTCGACTTCAGTGGATTCACCCGCATGACGGACACCAGCAGATAGCTGGCTCCGACGACGAACACCAGCACCAGGCCGATAGTGGACAGCAGCATCTTGCGCTGCATCAATTTGCCGAGCCAACTCATCGGTGACCCCCCTGCAGTCGTCCTTGAATCGCCTGCAGAACGGTGATCAGGCTGCCCGCGAAGTCGCTGAGATCGCGGCCGTCGAAGAACTTGCCCTGCGCCGGATCCGACAACAAGCTGAAGTTGTGGATATTGGTGACGGTGGCGTAGACAGCGAGGCTGTTACCGCGGAAGGACGCGTCGATCGGGCCACGTATTTCGCGCAGCGCATCCAATGCGGGACCGAAGTTCTGCTCGGACTGCGACAGGGCGGTCATCAGCTTGTGCACATTGTCGAGTAGATCGCTCAGTTGGTCGCTGGAGGTGTTGGCATAGTCGCCGAGCGCCGCGCTGGTCACCGAAATCTTCTGCAGCAGATCACCGATGGCCCGGTTGTTCTCCGCGACGGCGCCGATCATCTGCGGCAATGTATCGGCGACCTGACCCAATTCCGCGTGCCTGCCCTCGATGGTGTTGGCGAGCGAGCTGAACTGGGCGAGCACGCTGTCCACCCGGGCGCTGTTGTCGTTCAAACTGCCTACCACGCCGGTCATTTCATTGATCAGATGCGCTATCTGATCGCCGCGACCACCAACGATGGAATCCATCTCCGAGGTCAGCTTGGTCAGCGCGGCCACGCCACCGCCATTGAACAACATGGATACCGAGATCAACAACTCCTCGACGGTGGCGCCCGCCGAGGTCTTATCTCGACCGAGGGTCTCGCCGTCGTGCAGCATCGGAGACCCCGGAGCCGGTTCGGGCTTGGGCTTGGACACCGCGACGAACACGTCACCGAGCGGGGTGGCCTGGCGTAGTTCCGCGGTACTGCCGACCGGCAGTTCGATGTCCTTGCTGATCTTCAGATCGACAATGGCCTCGAAGTTCTTGGTCTTGATATTGGAGACCACACCGACATCGGAGCCACCGATCTTCACCTTCGCCTGATCTGGCAGGTTCAGCGCGTTCTCGAATTTCGCATGCAGGGTGTAGGTTTCACCGCTCGCGCCCGGTTTGGGCAGCGGCAGGCTCTCCACCGTGAGACCACAACCGGAGGTGATGGCGACCCCCGATGCCGCGGCCAGTGCGATCAGTGCGCGGCGGGCTTTCAATGTGAACCGGTCGCTCATTTGGTCATCCCCAGCAGTGCCGCCGTAACACCAAGGTCCGGACCGAGGTCCTCCAGTTTGCCGGTCCGGCAACCATCCGAGCGCATTTGAATCCGTTCACAGAACACGCTCAGCAGTTCGCCGTTGAGGAAGGTCGGCAGGTTGCCGTGCAGCCGGACGTAACCCAATTCCCGGTTCATCGACCGGTCCAGGTTCTGCATGAGCAGCGGCGCGATGTCGACGACCTCGGTCAGGCCGCGGGCGTTGGCACGCAACTGATCGGTCACCTTGGTCAGACCCGCGAGCGAACTGCCCAGCTGATCCTGGTACTGCACGAAGACCGAGCTCGTATTGGCCAGGAAGTCGTTGAGCTGCTGCAGCGTGGCCTGCAGGCCGGGGGCCTGATCGGCGAGCAGTCCGGTCATCTGCGTCATGCGATTGCTGAAATCGCGTACGGACTGGTCGTTTTCGGCCAACATCGTGGTCAGCTCGTTCAATTTGACAATGATGCTGGCAACCGCGTCCTTGTTGTCGACGCCGACCTTCAACGCGCCGGAGAGCGCGTTGAGGGTGTCACGCATCTTCTCGCCGTTGCCGTTCAACATCGGATAGAGCACCCGACCCGACAGCGGGCCGATGCCCTCGGGACCACCCGGTTTCGGCTCGAGCGCGGCGGCGAACTGATCGATGGTCTTGAGCATTGTGTCCAGCTCGACCGGCGTCTTGGTCTTCGCCTTCGGCAGATGCGCACCGTTGGACATGGCCTCGCCCTGGGTATAGACAGGGGTGAGTTCGATGTGCCGGTCGGTCACGATGGACGGCGAAACGATCGCTGCCATCGCGTCCTTCGGGATCTTGACATCCTTGTCGATCGTCATGTGCACCTCGACCAGCGTGCCCTTGGGAATGATCTTGTCGATCTTGCCGACTTGCAGGCCGAGCACCGTGACCGGATTGCCCTCGAAGACACCCGCGATGTTCTCGAAGTCCGCGGTGATCGTCATCGTGTTGCCCAGCGCGCTGTCCACCGAACTCGGCACCAGCGAGCAACTACCGATAGCCAGGGCCGCGGCGCTGATCATCAGTGGTTTGGCCGCCCGGCGCAGGTTGATTCGCATCAGTCTCATCCCTTGCACCCCTCGATCATGTGGGCGAAGCACAACCAATTGTCGGGGAAGAGCCAGGGGAGGCCGACCTCACCGTACGGACCGTTGCCGAACGCGTTGTTGAAAGTGCGCACTGACACCGGCATGATCTGCAACATCCGGTCGAGGTTGTCCTTGTTCTTCTGCAGGCCCTCCGCCATGGTGTTCAGCTGCTCGATGGTCGGGCCGAGCTGGTTGTTATTGGCCGCACCGATCTCCTGCAGCTGGCGGCTCAGCGTCGAGACATTGTCGAGCAGCTGGCGCAGCAGGCTCTGCCGTTCCATCACCCGGTTGGCGATGGCCTCGCCCTGGGTGATCACCAACAGCACGCTGTTGCGGTTGTCGCCGAGAATCCTGGTGACCCGGTCGAGATCCTTCAGCAGGCTGTCGACCTCCGCCTTGCGCGAATCCATCACCTTCGCCAGCGCGCCGACGCTGTCCAGCGCCTGCGCCGTCAGCGCGGGCGAATCGCCCAACTGCTTGTTGATCAGATCGAGCGAAGTGGCCAGCTGCTTGGTGTCGAGCGCCTCGAACTTCGGCGTGCCGTACTCGACCACATCGGCCAGGTTGTACGGAACCGAAGTGTTGGACAACGGGATTCGGCCGTTCTTCAATCCCGACCCGTCGCCCGGATCGAGATCGACGTAGCGCGCGCCGAGCAGCGTCGCCATCTTGATCGAGGCCCTGGCATCCGGTCCGAGCTTCACATCGTCGTTCACGCTGAGAGTGAGCAGGATATGCCCGTTCTCCAGCTTCGCACCGGCCACATGTCCGCTCGGGACACCGGCCACATTGACCTTGTCGCCGACCTTGACCCCGGCGGTCTGCACGAACTCGGCCTTGACCGTCTTCTCACCGACGCCGATCAGCTTGTAAGCGCTCGAGCCGAGCAGCAGCACGATGATGAGGACGCCACCGATGACACCCAGCCAGAAGTAGCGGTTGCCGTTGAAGCTGTCCTTGATCTTGGTCATCATGGGCGGCACACCGCCGACTGTCCGTTGCCACCGATCTGTGGGAGCAGACCGCGGGGGAGCAGGATGCCGTACAGCGAGACGTCCAGCTTGCAGAAGTACGCATTCGCGTAGGCGCCGTCCTGGGTGAACTTGCCGAGGGCGGACAGCGCCGCGGGCAGGTCGATCGCGGCTTGGTCGAGTTTGGCGCCATTGGCGATCAGCATTGTCAGCGCCGCGCTCGTCGAATCCTGTGCGGTGGCCAGCTTCGGCTGGATCTTGCCCATCATGTCCACCAGTCCGCTGGTCGCGTCCGCGATCTGCACCGTGGACGCTTGCAGCGACTGGCCCTGGTCGTACAGGCCGCCGATCAGTGCCCGGGTCTGGGTAACCAGGGTCTCCAATTCATCACCTCGCTTGGCCAACCCCGACATCACGCCGCTGAGGTTGGTGATCACATCGCTGAGAATCGCGTCTCGGCGCTGGAAATCCGTGGCCAGGGTGGCGGCCTGAGTGATGAACGCGCTCAACGAAACTCGGTCACCCTGCAATGCCTGGATGAAGGTCTCCGAGAGCCGGTTCACCTGCTCGGGCTGCAACACCTGGAACAGCGGCTGGAATCCGTTGAGCAGTCCGGACACATCGAAGGACGGTTCGGTGCGCTCGAGCGGAATGGTGGCCTTGTTCTTCAACGCGGCGGGGCTCGCCGCCTTGCCCGGGGCCAGCGCGACATAACGCTGGCCGATCAGGTTCTGGTAGCGCACCAGCGCCTTGGTGTCGTCGTACACCGTCTGGTTGCGCTGCACGATGAAGGTCACATTGGCGAGGGACTTCTTGGTCTTGGAATCCCGGGTGAGTTCGATCTTTTCGACCTTGCCGACCCGCACACCCGCCATCCGGACGTCATCGCCCTCGCGCAGGCCGAGCACATCGCTAAAGGTCGCAGTGTAGGTATTGGTATCACCCTCCACGACCCGCGCGAGCGTATTCCAGACGACGACGGTGACCAGGATCGAGACGATCGCGAAGAGGCCGAAGCCGATCAGCGGTTTACGGATGCTCATTCGACCACACCTCGGACCTGCAGGGTGCCCCCGCGCATTGCCGAACCCAGCAGCAGATATTCGGCCGCCGTCGGCCGACGACCGAGCAGCGCCACGATCGCGGCATCTCCTTCGTACGAAATCGGACCGGCGCTTGCGGGCGCACTCGCCGGTTGGGCGGGCACGGCCGGAGCCGCGGGCTGGTCGGCGGAGGGTTGCGCACCCGGCGCCGGCGGCGCGAGATTCGGGAACAGTCCCTCCAGCGGCGTACCCGCGAACGGGCTGGTCGGCTTCGGCTCGGCCGAGGTCGTCGCGAGCGGATCACCCGACGAAGTGAGACCAGGGATCTCCGGGAAGCCCGCGGGCAGTGGCAGTTTCGCCAAGCCCTGCGCGGTTTCCAGCGAACGCGGCTTCATCGAGTCAGGCAGATAGCCAGGATCGGAGACTGCCGGTGCGGTGGCACAGCTCGGTCCGGCCAGATTTCCGTAGCGCGGGCAGTCGGCCTGTTCGTAGGGCCGGTACGGGGTGAGTGTCGCACCGGCATTCCAGACCATCTGCCGCTGCGGACCCCAGTGGAAGGTCGTATTCAACTTGCGCAGCGAGTTGTTCAGCGAGGCGATGGTGTCCGGAATCGAATTCGCGTCCGAGGCAAGCGCGCCGAACATATCGCTGGTCCCCGCCGTGACCTGCTTACCGATATCACCGTTGCGGGCGAACAGGCCGTTGACCGTATCCACTGTGCCCGCCGTACCGCTGATCAGGGCGACCAGCTGGGACCGGTGATCGGCGATGGTCTGCGCGGTCTTCACCGAACTGCCGAGGACATCGAGCAATTCGGGCGCGGACTCATTGAGCGCATGAGCCGAGGCCGAGAAATCATCGAGCAGCACACCGAGATCGGGGATGGACTCGTCCACCGAAGTCAGCCACTTGTCCAGCCGCTCGATGGTGGATCCCGGCATCCGGCCGCTGCCGTCCAGCGCCTGGGAAAGCGTGCCGAGCACCCGGCCGAACTGGACCGGGTCGATTTTGGTGAGGACGGTCCGGACCTTGGTGAGGGTGTCCTGCAGCGCGATGGTGCCCTGGCTCTCGTCCTGCTTGATGATCGAGCCCTCGCGCAGGTACGTGTCCGCAGGACCGTTGAAGACCAATTCCACCGAGGTGACGGCGAACAGGTTGCTCGGCACCACCCGGGCGGTCACGTTCGCCGGGATGTCGCCGGCGAACTCTGGTTTGAGGTCGATCTTCACCTTCTGCCGCGCACCCTTGTCGACGACATCGACATGCTCGACCACGCCGACCAGCACGCCGCGGAACTTCACGTCGGCCTCGCTGGGCAGTCCGTCACCGGTGTCGCCCACATCGGCGACCACATGCACCTTCGGCACGAAATAGCCTTGGTATCTCGCCATCAGGAAGCCGAGGATCAGCGCGAAGACGACGAGTCCGCATACGCCTGCGACCAACAGTTGCCGCATCGTGGGGCCACGCCCACTGGGATCGATGATCATCTCGTCCTACCCCGAGATCCGGATGCCGGGATTGACGCCCCAGATCGCCAATGTCATGAACAGGTCCGCGAAAACCACGATGATGATGCACATCTTGATGGCCCGACCGGCCGCGACACCCACGCCCTCCGGACCGCCCGAGGCGAAAAAGCCGTAGTAGCACTGGATGAACGTGGTGATCGCGACGAACACCATCGCCTTGGCCAGTGAGTAGAGCACGTCTGTCGGTATCAGGAACTGATAGAAGTAGTGCGCGTAGGTACCGCTGGAGGTGTTGCCGATCAGTTGCACCGTGAGCGAGCAGGAAATGTAGGCCATGGCCAGGCCCAGGCAGTAGAGCGGAACGATGGCGATCATCGCCGCGAACATCCTGGTGCTCACCAGATACGGCAGCGGCCGGATCGCGATCGACTCGAGCGCGTCGATCTCCTCGGAGATCCGCATCGCGCCGAGCTGCGCGGTGAATCGACAGCCTGCCTGGGCGGCGAAGGCGAGTGCCGCGAGCAGCGGCCCCAACTCCCTGGTGGTCGCGAATGCGGAGATGGCGCCGGTGATCGGGCTCAGGCCGAGCAGATTCAGCGAGGTGTAGCCCTGGATGCCGACCGTCATCCCGCCGAACGCGCTGAGGATGAGGATGACGCCGATGGTGCCGCCACCGACGACCAGGCTGCCGTTGCCCCAGGTGACATCCGAAAGCAGCCGCCAGACTTCCTTCGGATAGTGCCGCAGCGCCAACGGGATCGAGCCCACCGACCGCAGGAAGAAGAACACCTGGTGCCCCAGACGGGCAACCATATCCACCGGGACCTGCGCGGACTTCTTTATTTGCCGAAGTGGCCGCAGCAGCGGCGGTACATAGGTTGTTGACACCGGCTCAGACCACCTGTGGGGGGAGGAGAACGTTGTAGATCTGGGTGATGATCAAGTTCACGCCGAACAACATGATGGCGGAACTGACCACCGCGGAGTTCACCGAGTTGGCGACTCCGCCCGGACCGCCCCGGGTATTGAGCCCGGTATCACAGGCGATGATCGCAGCGAGCAACCCGAAGATCAACGATTTCACCAGTGCGACAAGCAGATCGATGGTGACGGCGAACGAGGAGAAGGTGCCGATATAGGAACCGGGAGTGCCGTTCTGCGCGAAAATATTGAAAATGTAGCCAGTCAAAAATCCGACGAATACGACAAAGCCGCACAGCAATACGCTGACCAGCATCGCCGCCCCGAGCCGGGGCGCGACCAGACGACGCAGCGGATCCACCCCCATCACGCGCATCGCGTCGATCTCTTCGCGGATGGTGCGGGAACCGAGATCGGCGGTGATCGCCGAACCGACCGCACCCGCGATCATCAGCGAGGTGACCAGCGGCGCACCCTGCTGAATGATGCCGAGACCGTTCGCCGCGCCGATGAACGAGGTCGCACCGACCTGGCTGGCGACCGCGCCGACCTGGATGGAAACGATCACGCCGATCGGGATGGCGACCAGCAGTGTCGGTGCCGCCGCGACGCTGGACATGAACGCACACTGGCGGATGAACTCACGATAAGGAAAGCGGCGTCGGAATATCGCGATGAACAACTCCGCGACCGCCGCGAACCCCATCGTGATCTGCCTGCCGAAGGTCTCCAAGGAGCGTTTCGGATGGTCTTCCCAGTAGGCCTTCGTCCAATCGACCGCGTCACTCATCCGTGACTGCGCTGGTGGACTCTTGGTCGACTGCACTGGCTAACCCCTCTCGACGCCGGTAACCAAACCCCGACGACTTGTTTGCTTGAGGCACCTTACTACGGAGTAGCCCAGAACACACCCACCACCGTGTGATCGCAGTCATAGATTGGAGTCACTGTAGGGAAAACGCAATGAGCAGTGGCTCGACCTTTGGGACGGGTCCCAAAGTTAACGGTGATACTTCTAGAGCCCGTACTGTTCTACCGGCTCCGATCAGCCCCGCATATAGCCTGTTCGACCATTTACGCGGATAATATTCATGCAAAATATGCGCGCGATTCGAATGGCTTCTACGGTACCGATCAACATACAACCGAAACACAATCGGTCACTTTGTGATGATTGCAGTAATAGACTTTCGCTATCGCGAGGAAATGAGACGCTGCATCCGAAATGTCGAAAAGTGCGATCTTCGCCGACGCGTTCGTCATCGGACAGCAGACCGTTTCGGGCGACCCGCAAGTGATCGCTACCGATAGAGGACGCGCCCGGAGCCGAATACTGACACGATGGGTGCGACAGATTGATATCGTGCGGACTTCCGACGTCTGGAGGGACATGTTCAGCAAACTCGCCAAGGTGGCCAACGCTGCCTTCGCCGTAGCTCTTGGTGCGGCACTGGTCGCGACGGGGGCCGGGACCGCGGAGGCCGCGGGGCCACCCGTCATCGGCGGTGGGTCGGGAATCATTATCGATAATCAGTTCGAATGCACTGTCACGACGGTCGGTTACGACGGCGGGGGCCGGTTGGTCGGCCTGACCGCGGGACACTGCGGCGACCCGGGCGCTCAGGTGTACGCCGAACTCGACCGCGGCGCAGGCGTGATCGGCCGGTTCGTCTACTCCAACCACGATCTCGACTACGCCATCATCCAATTCGATCCGGCCAAGATCACCCCGGTGAACCGGATCGGCAATGTCACCATCACCGGCATCGGCGGCCCGGCCCAGTTCCCGATGATCGTCTGCAAGGAGGGCCGCACCACCGGCAATACCTGCGGCATCGCCTACGGTGACCTGTTCGGCACCAACATGGAGACCTGGTCGCAGATGTGTGTGGTGGAGGGCGATTCCGGGGCACCGGTCGTCGTCGGCACCACACTGGTCGGGATGGTGAACGCGTATCTCGCCATCGCCTGCTTCGGACCCGAGGTCGGCACCAATATGAGCTCGATCATGGGCGATATCAATGCCCGTGGCAGCGTCGGGGCGGGCTTCAACCCGATCTAGCCAGGATCAGTCGAATACCGAATGAGCGGGTCGAACGACCCGCTCATTCTGTTTTGTGCAGCGGCGCCAGCGCCGGACCCGCCACCCCGCACTGCGGCATGCAGTCGACATTGTCCAGTGTCGCGGCGCGGCGCGGGGCGCGCAGTAGTACCGCCGCGATCAGCGCACCGGCCACCAGCAGGCCGACGCAGATCCACATCGCGACGCCGAAGCCACGGTCGAATTCCACTGGGTCGCCGAGCGATCCGGAGATGCCTGCGAGCCCGGGCAGCGCGGCGACCGCGAGCAGCTGGGCGGTACGGGCCACGGCATTGTTCACCCCGGAGGCGATACCCGCCTCACTGGCGGGCACCGCGCCGAGTACCGCACCGGTGAGTGGCGCGACCAATACCGACAGGCCGAAACCGAAGACCAGCACGCCAGGGAGTACATCGGTCAGATAGGTGGTATCGGGTCCGATGCGCAGCAGCAATACCAGGCCGAGCGCGGCGAGCAGCGGACCGACCGTCATGGGAATACGCGCACCGTGCACCTGCGCCCAACGACCCGCGGGCGCGGAAAGCACCAGCATGATCAATGTGACCGGAACGGTGGCCACCCCCGACATCAGCGGCGTGTATTTCGCCACCAGTTGCAGCTGCATGACCAGAAGGAAGAAGACACCGCCGAGCGCGGCGTAGACCGCGAGGGTGACCAGATTCGCGGCGGTGAAGACCCGACCGCCGGAAGCGACGGGCCCGGGGGAGGCAGCCTGCGTAACCACGGAGGGCCCCGCTCCCGGCGAAAATGTCCCAGCGAACAGCGAAGGCGGCACCAGCGGATGGTCGCTGCGCATTTCGATCACCACGAAGACCGTGAGCAGCAGCAGACCGACGACCACCAGCAGCGGCATCGCATCTATCAGACCGAAGGTCAACGCGCCGAGGGCCACCGCGACCACCACCGCACCCGGAACATCCAGTCGCGCCGAGGCATTCGGGTCGTGACTCTCCGGCACATGCCGCAGCGTGACGAGCACGACGACCACCGCGAGCGGCACATTGATGAAGAAGATGGACTGCCAGCCTGCCAACTCGATCAGCCAGCCGCCGAGGAACGGACCGAGTGCGCCCGCGACGCCACCGAAGCCGGACCACAGCCCGATCGCCGCACCCTGATCGCGTTGATCGATGGATGAGGAAATCAGCGCGAGGCTGCCCGGGGTGAGCATCGCACCCGCAACACCCTGCAGGATACGGGCGACGACGAGCATCTCGATATTCACCGCGGCACCACAGAGCACCGAGGCCAGCGCGAAACCGATGACACCCCAGACGAATACCTTGCGGCGGCCGAGATGATCGCCGAGCGAGCCGCCGAGCAGGATGAACGAGGCCAGGGTCAGCGTGTAGCCGTTGAGTGTCCACTGCAGGCCCGCGACATCGGTGTCGAGAGATTCGCCGATGCGCGGCAGCGCGATATTGACGACGGTGGCATCCAGTGAGGCCACCGACGAACCGAGGATGGTGGCCAGCAGGATCCAGCGGCCGGTAGCCGAACCCAGCCGGGGTAACTCAGCACTCACGGACCAAACGTAGCCGCTACCGGCCGATTTTCGTGGGCGTCAGAGATTTTGGACGCAGACCACGAAGCGCCGCGTCGGGTACTCGAAGCCGCTGCTGCTGCCGCAGACGCTGGCATCGTCGGCGCCCTGCTGGATATTGGTCACCTTCACGCCCTGGCTGACGCGTTCGGTGCAGTCGATGCGCTTGGGATCCTCGCCGCTGATATCCATGCAGCCACCGACGACCCAGTCGATATCCAGGCAGATCGCGCCCTGCTGCACGCCGTTCAGGGTTTCGAAGTAGGCGGAGTCGCGGTCGGCGACGCACTGCGAACTGGTCGCCGCCTTGCCGATGACCTTGTAGTTCGAGGCCCGGCTGCCACAGGAGGCCTTGGCGATGGTTGCGTTGTCGGTGGTGCCGCCGAGCGTCACGCAGTCACCGACATTGGCCTGGAAATCGGTGCTGCCGCCCTTGGTCGCCGAGGTGGTCGCCGTCGGCTTACCGGAGGACGGGCGAGCACTGGTCGTCGGCCTTCCCGAGGTAGGCCTGGCACCTGAGGTTTTCGGCGTGTTGGTGGACGAGACCGCATCGATGGTCCCGTTTATGGCGGGCTGGGCATTGCCGCTGATTTTATTGCCGCAGCCCGCTAGCGAGAGCGCGGCGACGACGGAGACCGCGGCGATGGCCGCGGTCGCGAGGCGACCCGAGATCGGTTGACGAGACACTTACAGTCCTCCCGGCTGTAACGCTCCGAACTCATACCCCCGTCGGAATCCGAAGTGATCTAGCAAAGCGTGAAATACCACGCCATGCATACACCACCGAGCGCAGGTGCGTCGAGTCGACAGCAACCGCATCGGAGAAGCGCGGTGTCGGCCCAATTGTTGGTTCGATCACTGTGGCACCGCGGTGGACCAGCGGAATCGGTTTCGCAGCAACCGATCTGAGTATGGTGGGGTTTCCGGTGTGAGAGGAGTTCGTCCGTGAAGCTGATCAGCGCGATCGCTTGCACCGCCGCAACGTTCGGCGCCGCGCTGATCCACCCCGCAGTGGCCTCGGCAACCGATGTGCACTGCGCTTCCGACGGTGGGACGGATATCACCGTGATCGACGGGAGCACCGCATGCCGGGCCACGGCCGAATCCCTCGGCCGGGCACGGGCGGCCGGATACGACGGAGTCGGCTATGCCCGAGCCGGCCTGGGTGCCGCCGCGATCGGCATCGGCGCGGCGGGCGGTGTGGGCGCCAGCGACGGAGTCGGTGGAATTCCGATCGCGCTCGGCTTCGGCGCCGATGCCGTCGCGCTGACCTCGATCGTCGCTCCGGCAACGGATTCCGAGACCGACCAACCGAGCCCGCCCACCCCGCTGTTCGCGGTATCGATCGCCTTCGACGGCTCGCGCGCACAGGTCACGACCGCCGACAGCGCGGTGGTGTGCCTGGGCACAGCGGCCTTCGCGTGGAATTCGGCAACCGGTGCGACCTGTCTGACCACGCCTTTCGGTCGCTGGCAAACGCCACGATCCGAGTTAGGCTGAGAATTCGGCCCCAGCCAGCCAGCAGGAGGTGTGACCCATGGTTTCAGCCTTCCCCGCACCGGACCGATGGCCAGCCGCGCCACTGGAGATGCTCGTCGATCCGAGATTCGTCCGCCTCGCGGATCATTTCTTCGGCATGTTCGCCCAGCCGACGCGTGGCGGCGGTGCGCTCGCGATCTATCTCGACGGTCGACCCGTCGTCGATATCTGGGCGGGCTGGGCGGCCAAGGATCGACGTTGGAACGGCGAGAATGTCGCGCTCACCTTCTCCACCGGCAAGGGCGTCGCCGCGACCGTGGTGCACCGGCTGGCCGAGCGCGGGCAGATCGAATACGAAGCCCCGGTCACCACCTACTGGCCGGAGTTCGGCGCACACGGCAAGGACGACATAACGGTGCGCGATGTGCTCTCGCACCGCGCCGGACTGCACCGGGTGCGCGGCCTGGTTCCCGGCCGGGAGGGCATCCTCGACTACGACGCCGTGGTGACGGCGCTGGCCGAGAGCCCCGCCGACCCGCGGCGCATCCGCACATCGGGCTATCACGCGATCACCTTCGGCTGGCTGGTGGCCGAGATCGTGCAGCGCGTCACCGGTGATCCGTTCACCGATGTGGTGCGGCGCGAGATCGCGGAACCACTCGGCTATGACGAATTCTGGTTCCGGGTACCGGAATCCGAGCGCTATCGGATCGCCAAGATCTTTCCGCATCTGAATCCACCCGGAATCCGTTGGAACACCGCGTCATCGGTGCTGTCCTGGGTGCGGCCGGTGCGCGGACTCGCCGAGGCGGGGATGCCGGAGAGCTTCGACGAACTCGTCCGCGATCCGCGCGTGCACGATGCGGTGATGCCGGGCTGGAACGGTGTCTTCTCGGCGCGCGCACTGGCCAGAATGTACGGGGCCCTCGCGAATAAGGGGCGGGTCGAGGCGTTGGACCCCGAACGCGGTGGTCACGCCATCGACGCGGTGCAGTTCCTGCGACCGGAGACGATCGCGATCATCAATGAAACGCAGCGGGCCGACAGCCGCGACTATGTGCTCGGGGTGCCGCTGAAATTCACCCTCGGCTATCACCGTCCGGTCGTGATGTCCAAGCAGCAGCCGCGGAAAGCCTTCGGCCACTATGGACTCGGCGGTTCGGGCGCCTATGCCGATCCGGAACTGGGCATGTCTATCGCCTTCGTCACCAACCGGCTCGGCAATGCGGTGACCGCGCTCGGGGACGCCCGGCTCGCGCGCTTGGCCGCCCTCGCCGAGAACACGGTGCGCAGGGGGCGCCCGAAGGGGGCGGTCGAACCGGGACCGGCGTGAGTTCGTAGCTATAGATATGGAGCACGCGGGCGCATCCGAGGAAACGGCGCTGGACGCCGCGTCTTCGACGCCGCGAGCACCGAGGATGGTGGTTGCGCACGCATTGGCGGCGGGCATCGATTTCGAGCGGTACTTCCGTTGGCGACGCGAACGCGAGGGCGATCCGTTCTACGTGCGGTTTCCCGGTTTCGGCGCGGCGCTGTTCACCGGCACGGCCGACGGTGCCCGCGAATTCTTCCGCGCGCCGATCGATCTGCTCGAACCGCCGCGACCGAATCCGATCGAACCGCTGGTCGGCTCCGCGTCGCTCATCCTGGCCGCGGGCGAGCGACACCGGCGCGATCGGGCATTGCTCGCACCCGCGTTCCACGGTGCGCGGATCCGCGCCTACGGCGAACTCATCCGCGAGTCAACCATCGCCGAAATATCCGGCAGCACAGGCGAATCCCGCCCGGCCTGGACACCGGGCACGCGCATCGACTCGCGGGCGGCAGCCAGGGCGATCACTTTGCGGGTGATTCTGGAGGCGGTATTCGGGGTGGACAGCCGCGAGCGCCGCGCCGAATACACCGCCGCGGTCGCGGAATTCCTCACCGCCTACTCCGGACCGCTGATGCTGGTGCCCGCACTGCGCCACGGGCTGTTCGGCCGGGCGCCGTGGGATCGGTTCGTCGCCGCGCGCGAGCGGCTCGACGAGCTGATCCTGACCGATATCGCGCGGCGCCGAGCCGTCGGCTCGGTCGGCGCCGACATTCTCGGTCTCCTGCTCGCGACCAGCTATGACGACGGCACCTCGATCACCGATGACGATCTGTGCGAGCAACTGCGCACCCTGCTCGTCGCCGGACACGAGACCACCGCGACCGGTCTGGTGTGGGCGCTGTTCCATCTGCATCGAGAACCCGAGGCGTTGCAGCGCCTGCGCGCCGAACTGGACGCGGTCGGCCCCGACGCCTCCCCACTCGAGCTGGCCGGGCTGCCTTTCCTGGACGCGGTGTGCCAGGAGACACTGCGGCTGCATCCCGCGGTGCCGATCGTGCTGCGCAGGCTGACCGCGCCGTTCGCATTGCGCGGTGTCGAGCTCGCGGCGGGCGACACCATGGGCATCGCGCTGCCGCTGCTGCATTCCGATCCCGCGGTGTGGACGGATCCTCAGCTCTTCCGGCCGGAGCGGTTCATCGATCGCAAGTACCGGCCGTACGAGTTCGCCCCCTTCGGCGGCGGGCATCGACGGTGTGTCGGGGCATCGCTGGCCGACTACGAACTGCGGATCGTGCTCGCGACCATTCTCGGTCGACGGCGGCTGCGATTGCCACCGCGGTATGCGCGCGGGCGGGTGCCGCTGTCGGTGCCGCACAACATCGCGACGGGTCCGCATCGGTCGATCCCATTCGATGTCGTTTCGTGATTTATCTCACGAAGGAGTTTGGCTCATTTGCGGCTCGGACGACTTGACGGCCGCCGTGAGCCATCGAGGCTCACCCGATCTGACCGGCCTATTTCACGAATGATCATGACCCCCAACGGCATATGTGTCGCTCGCCACACCCTGCGATCAGCACGAATCAATCCGAAACGCCACTGGCCACGGATGGCCATGGACGGTAGGAAGGACGCCAGGGTCGGGTGCGTCATATACCCGTGGGGTGCTTCGTGTGCCCCGCGCCGTTTTTCCGTGGACGTTCGCACGGAATCCACGAAGCGTTTTCGTGAAACCGCCCTGCGAGCTCCACACCGATGAGAGATCTCGCTGCGCCACGGCGTAGGCGAGAGATGGATTGGACGAGAAACTTATGCATGCCGCTTTGCACACCGGGACGTCGACTGCTCCTCGTCGGGGAGCGCTAGCCCGCCGACTCCGGCAGGGCATCCTATTGTCGGCGGCGATCGCCGCGGTGGGCATCACCGCCGTCGCACCGGCTCAGGCCGATCCGGCATTGCCGGGTGTCAGCACCGGCTCCTCTACCTCGACCGCCACCGATCCGGGAGCCACGGCGAACTTCGCGCCGCCGAGCATCAGCCCGGGTGACGGCGAGACCGTCGGCGTCGCGCAGCCGGTCATCATCAACTTCAAGGATCCGGTGACCGATCACGCCACCGCCGAGCAGGCCATCAGGATCACCTCCTCGAATCCGGCGCCGGGCCACTTCTACTGGTTCGGCGACAAGCAGGTGCGCTGGCGGCCGAACGAGTTCTGGCCGGCCAATACCGATGTGACCGTCGAGGCGGGCGGCACCCGCACCGCATACCGCATCGGTGACGCCTTCATCACCACCGCCGACGACGACACCCACACCATCACGATCACTCGCAACGGCGAGGAGATCATGACGATGCCGACCTCGATGGGTAAGACCAAGCACGAGACCCCGAACGGCACCTACTTCGTCGGCGAGCAGCTGCGCAAGATGACCATGGATTCGTCCACCTACGGTGTGCCGACCACCGATCCCGAGGGCTACAAGGTCGAGGTCGAGTACGCCACCCGGATCTCCAACAGCGGCATCTTCGTGCACGCGGCCCCGTGGTCGGTTGCGCAGCAAGGTGTTTCGGATGCCAGCCACGGCTGCCTGAATGTCAGCACCGAGAACGCCAAGTGGTTCTTCGAGAACGCCAAGAAGGGCGACCCGGTCATCGTCCAGAACACCAAGGGCGGGACCCTGAACTCCCGCGACGGCTACGGCGACTGGAACGAGTGAAGTAACCAACCCGACGTCCAAGCTCAGCTCGGCCCAGGCGCGATCGCCTGGGCCGAGTTCGTTTTGTTCAACTGATGGTGTTCCGGAATTCCCGGACGACGGACCAGTTGCCAGTTAATCTCCCGAGTGGCGCAACGCTTCGAACTGATTGCGGGAGAACATGGGTAACTCATCGGGTACGCCCAGCAAGAAGTTCAGCGTATCGGCGTTCGGTGTTAACCGATCGTTTGCTACGCGCCGTAAAGCTTCGGCCGTGCGAACCAGGCCGGAGCGAGTACTGCCGCAACCGCGTGGGCGTGGCCTGCGCAATCGGCCGTGGCAGGACTATGCGCTGTTCCTGGTGTTGCTCGGGCCGAATCTGGTGCTGCTGACGCTGTTCGTCTACCGCCCGCTGGCCGACAATATCCGGCTCTCGTTCACCGACTTCAATATCTCCGACAACTTCGTGACCTACATCGGGTTCGCGAACTACCGAGAGTGGTGGGGCCGCGACGACTCCTGGCAGATCGTCACCAATACGGTGGTGTTCACCCTGGCCGCGGTGGTCGGCAGCATGGTGCTCGGCCTGGCGCTGGCCCTGCTACTGGACCGTAAGCTGTTCGGGCGCAACGTGGTTCGCTCGGCCATCTTCGCGCCATTCGTCATCTCCGGCGCGGCCATCGGTGTGGCCTTCCAGTTCATCTTCGATCCCAGCTTCGGTCTGATCCAGGATCTGCTGCACCGCATCGGCGTCGACAAGGTGCCGGACTTCTACCAGGATCCGCACTGGGCGCTGTTCATGGTGACGGTCACCTATATCTGGAAGAACCTCGGCTACACCTTCGTCATCTACCTGGCCGCGCTCCAGGGCACCCGCGCCGATCTCATGGAGGCGGCCGAGATGGACGGCGCGAGCCGCTGGACCACGTTCACCAAGGTGCTGCTGCCACAACTGCGCCCGACCACCTTCTTCCTGTCCATCACGGTGCTGCTGAACTCGCTGCAGGTCTTCGACATCATCAATGTGATGACGCGCGGCGGGCCTCTCGGCACCGGCACCACGACCATGGTCTACCAGGTCTACGAAGAGTCCTTCCGCAACTTCCGGGCCGGCTACGGCGCGACGGTCGCCACCATCATGTTCCTCGTGCTGCTGGTCGTCACGCTGGTCCAGGTGCGCATCATGGATCGGGGCGAGCAGTGAGCGTAGAGACTCTTTCATATCGCCGCAGACAGCGGGCGGTGACGGTGCTCGGATACGCCGCGATGGTATGTGTGCTGATCATCGTCGGCGTTCCACTGTTCTGGATCTTCATCACCTCGTTCAAGGCGCGTCCGGACATCTACACCCAGCCCGCGGTGTACTGGCCGCACAGTTGGCATCCGGCGAACTACGAGGACGCCACCACGACGTTGCCGTTCTGGACCTTCCTGCGCAATTCGCTGATCATCACCGGGATCATCGCGCTGGTGAAATTCGTGCTCGGCGTGTTCAGCGCGTACGGCCTGGTGTTCCTGCGGTTTCCGGGCAAGACCCTGGTGTTCCTGGTGATCATCGCGGCGCTGATGGTGCCCAACCAGATCACGGTGATCTCCAACTATGCGCTGATCGCCCAGTTGGGTTGGCGAAATACCTTCCAGGGCATCATCATTCCGCTCTGCGGGGTGGCCTTCGGCACCTTCCTGATGCGCAATCACTTCCTCTCACTGCCCTCGGAGGTCATCGAGGCGGCCCGGATGGACGGCGCCAACTGGTGGCGCCTGCTCACCCGGGTGGTGCTGCCGATGTCCGGACCGACAATGGTGGCCTTCGCGGTGGTCACGCTGGTCAACGAGTGGAACGAATACCTCTGGCCGTTCCTGATGGCCGATGACACCAGGGTCGCCACACTGCCGGTCGGCCTGACCCTCTTGCAGAACACCGAGAATCCGAGCGTCACCAACTGGGGACCGGTGATGGCGGGGACGCTGCTGACCATGCTGCCGATCCTCATCGTCTTCCTGCTGCTACAGCGCCACATGATCAAGGGCCTCACCTCAGGTGCGGTCAAGGGTTAACCGAACAGGAGAATCAGTGTCCACTTCACAATTCCCGGCACTGTCGCGGCGCGGATTCATCGGCCTGGCCGGTGCGCTTGCGGCGGGTACCGCACTGACCGCATGCGCGGGCAGCGGCGGTGGCGGCAAGCAGTCCGGTGACGCCAACACCATCACCTTCTGGTCGAATCACCCTGGCACCTCGAAGGAACTCGAGGCCGAGCTGATCAACCGGTTTCAGGCAAAGTATCCGGATCTGAAGGTCAATCTGGTCGACGCGGGTAAGAACTACGAGGAGGTGTCGCAGAAGTTCAATGCGGCGCTGTCCGGCGGTGAGCTGCCCGATGTCGTTGTGCTGTCGGATGTCTGGTGGTTCAACTACGCGCTCAACGGCACCATCGAACCGCTCGATTCGCATTTCGCCGACGCCGGGGTCAAGCTCGACGACTACGTCGATTCGCTGGCCGCCGACTATGTCTTCAACGGTAAGCATTACGCGCTGCCGTATGCGCGCTCGACACCGCTGTTCTACTACAACAAAGACGTCTGGGCGAAGGCCGGTCTGCCCGACCGCGGCCCGCAGAGCTGGCCGGAATTCGACGAGTGGGGTCCGAAGATCCAGTCGGTGGTCGGCGACGGCAAGCTCGCGCACGGCTGGGGTGACGCCAAGAACTACCTGGCCTGGACGTTCCAGGGCCCGAACTGGACCTTCGGCGGCGCCTACTCCGACCAGTGGACGCTGAAGTTCACCGACCCCAAAACCATTGCGGCGGGCCAATTCCTGCGCGATATGATCCACACCAAGAAGTACGCGGGCATCAAACCGCAGATCGCCGTCGACTTCGGCACCGGCGTCATCGCCTCCACCATCGCCTCCACCGGCGATCTGCGGGGCATCCAGAAGAACGCCGAGGGCAAACTGCAATTCGGCACCGCATTCCTGCCGCATCCCAACGGCCCCGGCGTCACCACCGGCGGCGCCGGGCTGGCGATACCGTCGCGGATCTCGGATCAGCGGAAGGTGAACGCGCTGAAGTTCATCGAGTTCATCACCAATGCCGCCAATACCGCTTACTTCTCGCAGGGCACCGGTTATATGCCGGTGCGCAAGTCCGCGGTGACCGATCCGAGCGAGGTCGACTTCCTGGCGAAGAATCCGAATGCGAAGGTCGCCATCGAGCAGCTCGCGGTGACCAAATCGCAGGATTACGCGCGAGTTTTCGTGCCTGGCGGTGACCAGATCATCGGCACCGGGCTGGAGCAGATCGGTCTGCAGAATGCCGATCCGGCAACGGCTTTCGCGAATGTGGCCAGTCAGCTGCAGACCATTATCGACCGGCAGATCACGCCGAAGCTGCCCAAGTAGTACCGACCAAGAGGAGATCGACGCCGTGGCAACAGTGCACTTCGACGGGGTGACGCATCTGTATCCCGGTGCGCAGGCGTCCGCCGTCGACAACCTGGAGCTCGATATCGCCGACGGGGAATTCATCGTCCTCGTCGGCCCATCGGGTTGCGGCAAATCGACCAGTCTGCGGATGCTGGCCGGATTGGAATCCGTAGCGACGGGTCGCATCCTGATCGGCGGTAAGGACGTCACCGGACTCCCGCCGCGTGCCCGCGATGTGGCGATGGTATTCCAGAGCTACGCGCTCTATCCGAATATGACGGTCGCGCAGAATATGGGCTTCGCCCTGCGCAATGCCGGAATGAACAAGGCGGACACCGCGGTTCGAGTGCAGGAAGCGGCCAAGATGCTCGAACTCGAGCATCTGCTCGACCGCAAACCGGCGAAACTTTCCGGCGGGCAACGCCAGCGCGTCGCGATGGGGCGCGCCATCGTGCGCCGACCCCAGGTCTTCTGCATGGACGAACCCCTGTCCAACCTGGATGCGAAACTGCGGGTGAGCACCCGCTCCCAGATCGCCGCGCTGCAGAAGCGTCTCGGCACCACCACCGTCTATGTCACCCACGACCAGGTCGAGGCCATGACCATGGGCGATCGGGTCGCGGTGCTGCGCGAAGGGAGGCTCCAGCAGATCGCCAATCCCCGTGAGCTCTACGACGATCCGGTCAATACCTTCGTCGCGGGGTTCATCGGCTCACCCGGCATGAACCTGCTCGACGCCCCGGTTCGCGACGGCGCCGCCGTCCTGGGCGACCTGCGAATTCCCTTGCCCCGCAGCACAACCGGCGAGCGGGTCATTGTCGGCATCCGTCCGGAATCCTGGGAAACCACCACCGAAACCGATAACAGCCTCGCCGTGGCCGCCGAACTGCTCGAGGAACTCGGCGCCGAATCCTTCATCTACAGCCACGGCGTCACCGATGAATGGAACAGCCGCTCCGGCAAGGTGGTGGCGCGGGTGGACCGCCGCTTCCAAGTGGCACTCGGTGATCGCCTGCGCCTGCGCCCGAAACTCGACGAGATCTTCTTCTTCGACGGCGAAACCGAGGAACGCCTGCGCTGAGCGCGCGGCGTCCTCGGCCCAGCCGCGTGCTCACCAGATCTTGACGCGCTGCGCGGGCTCCAGATACAGCTCGTCGCCGGGCTGCACATCGAAAGCCTCGTGGAAGCTGTCGATATTGCGAACCACCGCATTGCAACGGAATTCCGGCGGCGAGTGCGGGTCGGTGGCGAGGCGGCGGATCGCCTCCTCATTCCGGGCCTTGGTCCGCCACACCTGTGCCCAACCGTAGAAGACGCGCTGCAGACCGCTCAGACCGTCGATGACCGGCGGCTCCTCGCCTTCGAGCGAAATACGGTAGGCGGCCAGGGCAATGGACAGCCCGCCCAGGTCACCGATGTTCTCGCCGATGGTGAATTCGCCGTTGACGGTGTGGTCGCCGGCCAGCGCCTTGGGTGATAGCACGTTGTACTGGTCGATCAAAGCCTTTGTGCGCTTACCGAATTCGGTGCGATCGGCATCGGTCCACCAGTCGATCATATTGCCGTCGCCGTCGTACTTGGCGCCCTGATCGTCGAAACCGTGGCCGATTTCGTGACCGATCACCGCGCCGATGCCGCCGTAGTTGGCGGCGTCGTCGGCGTGCATATCGAAGAACGGCGGTTGCAGAATGGCCGCGGGGAAGACGATTTCGTTCATGCCCGGGTTGTAGTAGGCGTTCACCGTCTGCGGGGTCATGAACCATTCGCCACGATCGACGGGACCGCCGAGCTTGTTCAGATCGCGATCGTGTTCGGCGGCATAGCCGCGCCGGTAGTTGCCGACCAGATCGGACGGGACGATGACGATGGCGGAGTAGTCGCGCCACTTGTCCGGATAGCCGATCTTGGGCGTGAACTTCTCCAGCTTGGCCAGCGCGGCCGCCCTGGTATCCGGCCCCATCCAGTCCAGCTCGGCGATATTACGGCGGTAGGCCTCCTGCAGATTGGCGACCAGCTCGACCATCCGTGCCTTGGCCTCCGGTGGAAAGTGTTCGCCGACATACAGTTTGCCGACCGCCTCACCGAGCAGATCCTGCACCAGCGAAACACCGCGCTTCCAGCGTTCCCGGTTCTCCTGCGCGCCGGTCAGGGTGCGACCGTAGAAGTCGAAGTTCTCCTCGACGATCGCATCGGTGAGATAGGCCGCCCGCGAACGCAACAGCCGCCAGATCGCCCACGCCTGCCAGTCCGCGAGCGGTTCGGCCGCCCAGGTCTGCGCGAAGGTGCGCACGTAATCCGGCTGGCGCACAACCACTTCGGCGAACAGTTCGGGACCCGACTTCGCAATACCCTCGGCGAGCGCGGCAGTCCAGGCGTGCCAATCGAATTCCGGGTGCTCGGCGACCAGCGCGTCGTAGGTGGTGAGGTTGTAGCTCAACTCGGCGTCGCGGCGGCGCACCACATCCCAGTGCCCGGCCGCGAGCTTGCGCTCCAATTCGAAGATCCGCTGTCCGACCGTCGTCAGGTCGGCGGGCAGCAGCGCGGCGATCTGCGGTTCGGCGGCGGCCAGCGCGAACATCCGGCCGATGTGCTCGACATATCGGTCCCGGATCTCGGCGAATTCGTCCTGCCGGTAATAGGACTCGTCGGGCAGCCCGATCCCGGACTGGGTGGCGTGCACCAGATACCGGTTGGAGTTCTTGTCGTCGGTGTCGACATAGAAACCCAGCGCGCCCCCGACGCCGGTGCGCTGCAGGCGACCCAGTAGCGCGGCGAAGGCACTGCGATCGGCGACCTCGTGGATCTCGGTGAGTTCCCCTGCGACGGGCGCCAGCCCGAGCGAGGCCACCGTATCGGTGTCCATGAAGCTCGAGTACAGATCGCCGATCTTGCGCGCATCACTGCCGTGCGGCGGCGCCGAGTCGGCGGCCTGCCGGATGATCGTCTGCACATCCAGCTCCGCCTGGTCGTACAGCGTCCGGAAGGCGCCGTCGACCGCACGATCCGCCGGTATCTCATAGGTATCCAGCCACCCGCCGTTGACATGGGCGAACAGATCGTCCTGAACGCGCACGGCGTGGTCGAGGTGGGAGAGATCGATACCGGAGGGACTGCTCAGATCGGAAGTCACGATGTCCAGTATGCAGAGATGGGACGGAGGCCGCCGTCGCCGAGGTTGGCCCCGGCCGCGTCACGGCCGGGGTAGGCGGTCAGGCGGGCAGGATGATGCGATCGAATTCGCCGTCGCGTGCGCCGGCGATGAACGCATCCCACTCTTCGGGAGTGTAGGAGAGGGTTATATCGCCGTGGCGCAGGGTAGCGCTGCCATCGGCGCAAGTTTGTGCGATCAGCTCGTTATGCGATCGGCCGCTGTTGAGAAGGTTGATGAACGAGGTCCAGAGGCTCGCGGTGACGGTGATGATGGGCTCTTCAGCGGGGCGGTTGGCCGGGTTGCGGCGGTATTTGCTGTCACGGATGAGCACCGCGTCACCATCGAACCGGACTTCGACGCATTGATTGCCGTTGTTCGATCGACTCGACGTGAACCAGTCGGTGAAAACCGACCGGAGGGTAGCGGTGGTGGCCATGGGCAGGATTTTACACTCGTGCATACCTGCTGATCAGGGCCAATGATGCTGCACGATTCAACGATTGTTCCAGTGCGCGAACGTAAGCGAAGCTCAAATCGCGCACCTGTTCCGGATCGTCGACCGCGCCACCGAAGACCGCGCTCTCGGCCCACGCGAAGGTCGGCAGCTGTTCACCGGCGAAGTCGATCAGATGGAAACTGGACCCGCCGAGCACCGCGCCCGCCTTCGCCGCGAACGGGATGACGCGCACCTCGATATTGTCGAGTTGCTCGATCGTCTTCGCCAGATACTCCAACTGTCCGCGCAGCACCTCCGGCCCACCGGTCTGCTGCAGCAGGGTGCCCTCACCGATGACCGCGGTCAGTTCCACCCGGCCCTTGCCGCGCAACCGCTCCTGCCGCCGCATCCGAATGGCTACCAATTGCTCGACCTGAACCGGCCGGATCATCACATCGGCACTGATGAGCGCCCGCGCGTAGTCCTCGGACTGCAGCAGACCCGGGAAAACCAAACTGTCATAACTGCGAATGCTCTGCGCGCCGAACTCCATGCCGTACAGCCGCTGCAGTTCCGGCCCGATCAGGGCCGACGATTTGGCCCACCAGCCGCGCTGCTTACTCGCCTCCAGCAGCGTCAGCAACTCCCCGCGTTCCTCGGCATCCACCTCGAGCAGTTCGAGCACCGGGCCGATGGTGTTCGTGGTGAGCACGCGTCGCCCCTTCTCGACGTGCGACCAGTTCGCCGGGGTGAACCCGACCCGCTTGGCGAAGGTGGCCGAATCGAAGCCGCGCTGTTCGCGCAATTCGCGCAGGCGCAGCACCAGCTCCCAGCGAGCAACGGTCGGGGAAACGGGCGCCATGGCTCGAGATGGTACGCCGGAAATTTACTCGGCGTGTGACTATTGTCAAGGAACTTGTGCGGGTCTAGTGTCGATTTCAGCGGCAACCTTCGGTTTTACGTCGATCCACTCAAAGTCGAGGCGAGGTTCGTCATGAGTACGTCGCGAATGGAATCGGGTAGCTACCTGGCAGCCCAGGATTTCGCGGCGGCCCAGGACGCCCTGGCGCGATGTCGCCGCTATCGCAAGGACAACGGTCTCTATGGGGTCGTCGATCCGGGACTCGGGCGAATTCTGTTGGAAGTCGGCGCGGTCGGCGCCATCGTCATGCCCGCGGTACTCGGCAAGCGGGTGCGGGCCTACCTCCTGGCCAACTACGGGCGGACTGGACCGATCATCGCGCATCCGCGCTCCAGCCGTTGGTCCTTCCTGACCGGTCCGACCGATAACTCGTACCTGGATATGACGCTGTTCCCGGAGTTGTTCCGGGTCTGCGCTTCGGTGGCGCTGCCCGGCAGCCGGATCGTGCTGCCCTCACCGACCGACGAGCTCAGCGGCTACCGGATCTGGATCGCACCGCCCGAGGGCGACTACCGCCCCGAACTGGGCGATGTCATCGCCGCCACCCGGACGTGCGCGAACAGCGGCGGCCGGTCGGTCGTCAATGGCATCAAGGGTTTTGTCAAGGGGTCGGGCGCGGAGTGAGCGTCACGCTGAAGCTCTGCTCGATGCTGTGCTCCCACTTGTCCCGGCACTCGTTTTGTTTGGTCTGATCGTTGCCCGCCTTCTGCAGACAGTCGAGATAGTCCTTGCCACCGGAGTCGACGAAGAAGCTCCAGCCGACGATGCTGAGCACGACCGCGGCGACCAGCGCGAGCACACCCAGGATCAAGCCGGTGACCGCCATGCCCGTGCCGCCCGCGCTGCCGGAACGAATCTTGACCAGCGCGATGATGCCGAAGATCAGCGCGAAGAAGCCGAACAGATAACCGCCGATCAGCGTCCAGCAGCTCAGGAAGCCGAGGATGCCGAGCACCAGTGTGGTGATCGCCAAGCCCTTGCGCTTGGGAGATTCCTGCCAATAGTTCGGCTGCCCCTGACCCGGCGGCGGCGGGTACTGACCCGGCGGCGGCGGGTACTGACCCGGTGGCGGATATTGCGCCATGGGACTTCCTCTCAGCCGGTGCGCCTGCGCTGCAGTCGCCTTCTGATCGCACTCCCTGGGATGTTGATGCCGGGGGGGTTATTCCGAGCCGAGCCGCGCGTGCATCTCCCAGACCAGGATCTCCGCCGGCCCATGGGCGGTCACCAGCTGCCCACCCGATCTGGTCAGGCGCACGGCGTCACCCACGTACAACGGACCGACGCCCTCCATCTCCACTTCGCCCCTTGCGACGAACAGATGCAGGTACGGCGCGTCGGGTAGGTCGATCGCCTGCTCGGTTTCCCCGCTGTCCGCCAACCGCGCCACATGCATCGCCGAATGGCTGCTACCGATGGCGATCGCGGTCCGATCGCGATAGCGCGGCAGGCCGGAGGCCACGGTCACCAGGCCGCCGCGGGCCAATTCGTCGTCGATCTCGAGCTGCTGATATCCGGGCTCCGAGCCCGGCTCGTCCGGCACCACCCACATCTGCACGAAATGGACCGGCTGGTCGTGTTCGGTGCCGTGGTCCAGACGCCAGGAGTCGTTCTTCTCCGAATGCAGAATTCCGGTGCCCGCGCTCATCCGCTGTGCCAGACCTGGATAGATGACGCCGCTGTGCCCGAGCGAATCCTGGTGCACCAGCGAGCCGCCGAGCACCCAGGTCACGATCTCCATATCCCGGTGCGGATGGGTTTCGAAGCCCTGACCAGGGGAAACAATATCTTCGTTATTGACGAGCAGCAGCCCGTGATGGGTGTTGTCGGGATCGTAGTGCTCCCCGAAGGAGAACGAGTGCTTCGAATCCAGCCAGGACACGCGCGTTTTCATGCGATCGCCGCCGCGATGGACATCGATGTGTGGTGTCGTGAGTGTGGACATCATGGTCCTCCTCTCGGGACCGTGCACCGATCACCTTTCAGGGTAGGAGCACTTACGACGTGGTACTCCGAATTCCTAGTAAATTGTCCTGCACTCGGCATTTTACGCGAGCTGATCTTCGTGAGTGACGTGCAAGGGAGTCACTCGCGGCTGCGGGTGAACGGCAGGCGAGCAGTACCGACCGGTTAGCCGAGTCGCCGGTCGGCAACCGAAGGGGGTCTGTACGCGCGCACGGCGGATTCGTAACATCATGTGCCACAACGGAATCGGAGGTGACGAACGGATGCGAACCGAGCTGCTCGCGCGCATCGAGCAGCAACTGCGCGATGCGGCAGAGCGCGACGGGATCAGCGATTTCGTCGTCGGTGTCGCGGTATTCCGCGATCGCAAACTCCTGGTAGTGCGCCGCGTGCCCGACGATTACCACGGCGGCATGTACGAACTGCCCGGTGGCGGAGTCGAATCCGGGGAGACCCTGGCCGAATGCGTGGTACGGGAACTGTTCGAGGAGACCGGGCTGCGGGTGCGCGCCATCACCGAGTTCCTCGGCGACTTCGACTACGCCACCAGGACCAAGCCCCGAGTGCGCAAGTACAGCTTCATCGTCGAGGTGGAGCCCGGCGAGGTCGCGCTGGCCCCGGGCGAACACGACGCCTTCGCCTGGATCGATGCCGCGACATTGGCGGATCTGCCGATGGCGGCGGATATGCGCGAGGCGGTCAGTGCGCTGATCGTGGACGGGATTCGCTGATCGAGCGAGGGCCGCGGGGCAGGTAGCCTCTGGGCGTGTCTACTGGTCGCCCCGACGGCAACACTCCCGCGGACGCGCGGCCGGTTTCGCTACAGACGGCGCTGCGCGAGAGTCCCGGCGTGTTGCGTTTGGCGCTGATCCGCTTTACCGGTCAGTTCGGTGACGGCATGTTCCAGGCGGCGCTGTCCGGCGCCATTCTTTTCAACCCGGAACGGGAGACCGATCCGCTCGCCATCGCGGCCGCGTTCGCGGTATTGCTGCTGCCGTACTCGCTGATCGGGCCGTACGCCGGTGCGCTGCTGGACCGCTGGGATCGGCGAGCGGTGCTGCTGGTCGCCAATGTGGGGCGGGCGGTGCTGATCGCAGCGGTGAGTGTCGGGCTGTTGGCGGGCAGCGGTGAGACACCGTTGCTGTTGCTCGCGCTTGCCGTGGTCGGGGTCAGCAGGTTCGTGCTCTCGGGCGTGTCGGCTGCGTTGCCCCGAGTACTCGATCAACACTGGCTGGTGCCCGCGAATTCGGTGCTGGCCACGGTCGCGTCCGGATGTGCCGGTGTCGGCGCCGCGGCGGCGGTCGCGATCATCGGATTGATCGGCGCGGGTGATTTCGCTTCGGCGGTCGCGGTGGCGATCAGTGCCGTGTGGTCGGTCTGCGGTGCGATATTCGCGGCCGGATTCGGGGCCGGGGTGCTCGGTCCGGAGCCGGGGACCGCGACGCGCGACAGTGCGGTGCGAGCGATCGCGACCGGTCTGCGTCACGGTGCGGCCGCGGTCTGGGGAGCGGTTCAGGTCACCACCGCGATGATCGGCATCGGCACGCATCGGATCGTGTTCGGCACCAATACGCTGATCATGGTGCTGGTGCTGCGGCAGGCGCCCGCCGACGGCGGCGGCGCGAATACCGGACTGACCCGGTTCGGGCTCGCCATCGGCTGTACTGCGGCCGGGATGTTGGTGGCGGCGGTCGTCGCGCCGGTATTGATTCCGCGGCTCGGCCGCTCGCGCACGGTGGTCCTCGGGCTGTTGACCGCGACCGTGGTGCAGTTGACGCTGGTCACCCCGACCGCGATCGCGACGGCGGGGACCGCGGCGCATCGAGCGCATCAATTGCTGCTGGTCGCGGCATTCCTGTTCGGGCTCGCGGGGCAGACCATCAAACTGACCGGCGACGCGACCATGCAGATCGATATCGATGACACCAGGCGCGGTCAGGTATTCGCATTGCAGGACACCGTATTCAATATCGCGTTCGTGCTCGCGATCGCGCTCACCGCGTCGGTGATACCGGCGGATGGGCGCTCCATCGGCGTGGTGCTGGTCGGCGCCGGAATCTATTGCGCAGGAATAGTGGCCATTGCCGTCAACAGTCGGCGGGTGCCGGTTACTCGCTGAACGGCATTGTCGGATAAGTGGACTCATCGCCCGACCAGGTCCGGTGATCCCGAAGCGCGGCGACAGGTTCGATCGGAGCTTGCGGATCGAACCAGCGCGAATCCCGCGTCGGCTCATCGTGATTCGACAAGGCCGCGCCGAATTGGTCGGCGGCGAGATGATCCGGCTCGGGCTCGGTGCGCTCGATCCAGGCCAGGTGTTCGCTGTCCGCATCGGCCGGGCTGCCGGTGATCTGGTGATTCCAGGTGCCGTTGCCGGTCGGATCGGTGAAGAAATGGTCGAGTACGCCGTCGTCGTCGAGATCCAGCCCGGCCACATCGGCAACGCCGGTGCCGTGCGAATCCCAGAGCACGTCGTCGACCAGGCCGTCGCCGTCGAAGTCGAGTCCCACCGCATCGCCGATGCCCGACCCGGATAGATCCAGATCCGTCTGGCTGGTCCAGACGTGCACCGTGCCGTCACCGGTTCCGAACACGTACTCGATCTCGTTCATATCTGGTTGGACGCGACTGCGCCCCATCCGGTTCCACCCTTCGCGCGATTCGGTCGGGTAAGTTGATCTCCCATCGACCCGAATCGACAGGGAGTCAACAACGGATGGGATTTCGGCCGAGCTGTGCGCCCGCAATCCTCGGCGCGCTGCTCGCCGGAGCGCTGACCGTACCGACACCCGTCGCGCAGGCCGCGCAGCATCCGTGGGCCCCGCCGCCGGTGAACAGTTGTGGCGAGATCGGATTCGACCCGTTGAACCGGGCGCCGGATCCGAACGCACCGCCGCCTCCGCCGCTGCCCCCTTTGCCGCCGCAGATCGATATCCCGGTGCCGGTTCCCGAGATCACGCCGGTTCCGGTCCCCGATCCGCCGCCGGACAACACCCGCATCGATCCGGAACCGCTGCCCGCCGACCCGTGCCGCAACCCGTGCCCGGATGTTCGGGATACGCCGAAGCCGTCGGATCCCGCCACCGATCCAGCACCGGAAAACGCGCCCGACACCGGGTCCAGCTCCGGTTCCGGCCCCGGCTCGAGCTCCGGTTCGAGTTCGGGTTCCGGCTCGATCCGCCTGCCGCGCATCGAGTTCCGTCCGGAGATCGAACCCATTCCGATCCCGGTGCCCGGCCCGGACGGAATCGAACCGCAACCCGCGCCGCCGCCGATCGTGCACCCGGCCGAACCCGGACCGCTGACCGCCGCCATCGCCCCGCCGCTGGTGGAAGCGGTGGATCTGGTCGGTCAGGTGACCGGGCACGGTTCGGCGAACCGCACCGATATGCGCTGGCAGGTCGACGGCACCGACCTCGGCATCATGTGGGAGACCAAACCGGGCGAGGTCGCCGTGGCCTTCGGCGACACCTTCGGCGATGGCTGGACCAGTGGCGGGGTGGGCGGGCCCGACTGGCGCAGCAATGTGCTCGGCTACAGCACCGACCACGATCTCGCCGACGGACTCGGCATCGACACCATGGTCCAGGACAGCCGCTGTCACGCCACCGAACTGCTGCCCAGCCGCAAGATCAAGAACTGGGAGACGACCACCATCCCGACCTCCGGGTTCGCGCTCGGGCAGCGCCAGTTCATGAGCTATATGTCGGTGAACCACTGGAGCCGCATTCCCGGCTTGTGGTCGACCAATTACGGCGGACTCGCGTACTCCGACGACAACGGCCGCACCTGGGTCAAGGATCAGCATGCCCGGTGGGACAACTTCTTCGGGCTCGGCCGGTTCCAGGTGGCGGCCATGGTGCCGCAGGGCGATTACGTCTATATGTTCGGCACGCCCAACGGGCGGGTCGGCATGATCGGCCTGGCCAGGGTGCCGAAGACCGAGGTGCTGAACAAATCGGCCTACCAGTACTGGGTGGGCGGCGCATGGGCCCCTGCGGCCGAAAACCAGGCCACGCCTTTGGTTCTCGGTATGGCAAGCGAGCTGTCGGTGCGCTTCGACAAGGACACCGAACAGTGGCAGATGGTCTATCTGGATTCGGCGCGCGCTGCGATCGTGATGCGCACCGCGGCGAGCCCGCAGGGCGCCTGGACCGATGGTGTCCAGCTGGTCTCCACCGACGACTATCCGAAGGCCTACGGCGGCTTCATCCATCCGTGGTCGACCGCCGAGGATCTGTACTTCACCATCTCGGCGTGGGATACCTACAACGTGTACCTCATGCACGCGAAACTCGATCCGCCGCACTGATCGCACTCGGATCCGCGCCGACGGTGATTCGGTATGGTGCGCATGTGATCGACCAGCGCATACGTACTTCGCACGGACGGCTCCGGTGACGAGCGAGACACCGGGCTGGCAGTTCTGGATCGATCGGGGCGGCACATTCACCGATGTGGTGGCCCGTCGCCCCGACGGCGGACTCGTCACGCACAAGCTGCTCTCAGAGAATCCGGCGCGCTATGCCGACTCCGCGGTGGCGGGCATTCGCGAAATCCTCGGCGACGCGGGCGGCACCGCCGATATAGATGCCGTCCGGATGGGCACAACGGTCGCGACCAACGCACTGCTCGAGCGCAAGGGCGAACGGACCGTGCTGGTCATCACCCGCGGCTTCCGCGACGCATTGCGCATCGCCTATCAGAATCGGCCGCAGATCTTCGCGCGCGAGATCGTGCTGCCGGAGTTGTTACACGAGCAGGTGATCGAGGTGGACGAGCGCGTCACGGCGGATGGGACGGTGCTGACTGCGCCGGATCTCGACGCACTGGCAGCTGAACTGAAGCCGCTGTACGACAGCGGCATCCGCGCCGTCGCCGTCGTCTGCATGCATTCGCATCTGTATCCCGAACACGAAAAGGTGATCGGCCGGGTCGCCCGCGAGATCGGATTTCCGCAGATCTCGCTGTCCAGCGAGGTGAGCCCGCTGATGAAGCTGGTGCCGCGCGGAGACACCACGGTGGTGGATGCCTATCTCTCACCGGTGCTGCGCCGCTACGTCCAGCAGGTCGCCGACCAGCTCACCGGTGTGCGGCTGATGTTCATGCAGTCCAATGGCGGACTCACCGAGGCCGGGCAGTTCCGCGGTAAGGACGCCATTCTGTCCGGTCCGGCGGGCGGCATCGTCGGCATGGTGCGGATGTCCGAACTCGCCGGTTTCGACCGTGTCATCGGCTTCGATATGGGTGGAACCTCCACGGACGTATCGCATTTCGCGGGCGAATACGAGCGGGTGTTCATCACGCAGATCGCCGGTGTCCGGTTGCGCGCGCCAATGCTCGATATCCATACCGTGGCGGCGGGTGGCGGTTCGATCCTGCATTTCGACGGCAGCCGCTACCGCGTCGGACCCGATTCTGCGGGTGCGGCACCCGGACCGGCCTGTTATCGCGGCGGCGGACCGTTGACGGTCACCGATGCCAATGTGATGCTCGGCCGCATCCAATCCGAGTATTTTCCAAGGGTTTTCGGGCCGGATGGCAACGAACCGCTCGATGATGCGCTGGTGCGCAGCCGATTCGCGGAACTGGCCGCCGAAATCGCGGAGCGCACCGGTGACGATCGCACACCGGAGCAGGTCGCCGAGGGCTATCTCGAGATCGCGGTCGCCAATATCGCCGCCGCCGTCAAGCGGATCTCGGTACAGAAGGGCCACGATGTGACCCGCTACGCGCTGACCACCTTCGGCGGCGCGGGCGGCCAACTCGCCTGCAAGGTGGCCGATTCCCTCGGCATTCGCACCGTTGTGGTGCCGCCGATGGCCGGTGTGCTCTCGGCCCTCGGTATCGGTCTCGCCGATACCACCGCCATGCGCGAGCGTTCGGTGGAGTTGCCGCTGCACGAGGAGTCGATGGACCGTGTCGGTGAGATCGCCGATGATCTGGAGGCCATCGCGCGCGCCGAACTGCTCGGTGAGGATGTGCCCGTGCACCGGGTGCGTATCGTGCGGCGCGCCCAGCTGCGCTACGACGGCACCGACACCACGCTCACCGTCGAACTCACCGAACCGGCGGGGATGGCAACGGATTTCGTCGAACGTCACCGCAACACCTACTCCTTCGTGCTGGACCGCCCTATCGTGATCGAGGCGCTTTCGGTCGAGGCGACCGGGCTCACCGAACCACCCGATCTCGCAGACCTGGCCGGGCCGCGCGTAACCGCCAGCGAGCCGGAGTCGGTACAACTGCACACCGGTGGCGCTCGGCGCGAGGTATTCCTTTATCAGCGTGCGGAATTGGTGCCGAAGAAGGCGGTGCTCGGGCCCGCGATCATTACCGAGGCCAACTCCACCACGGTCGTCGACGACGGCTGGCAGGCCGTGGTGAACGACCTCGGGCATCTGCTCATGGAACGGGTCGCGGCGGTGACCGGACCAGAGGCGGGCACCGAAGCGGACCCGGTGCTGCTGGAGGTCTTCAACAATCTGTTCATGTCCATCGCCGAGCAGATGGGCGCGCGGCTGGAGTCGACCGCACAGTCGGTCAATATCAAAGAGCGCCTGGACTTCTCGTGCGCACTCTTCGACCCCGACGGCAATCTCGTCGCCAATGCGCCGCATATTCCGGTCCATCTCGGATCGATGGGCACCAGCGTCAAGGAGGTCATCCGGCGCAGGCAGGCCGGGGGCATGCGCCCCGGCGACGCCTACGCCGTCAACGATCCGTACCACGGCGGCACCCATTTACCCGATGTCACGGTGATCACGCCGGTATTCGACACCGCGGGCACCGAGATCCTCTTCTATGTCGCCTCGCGCGGCCACCACGCCGAAATCGGTGGTATCGCGCCCGGTTCGATGCCCGCGAACAGCCGTCGCATCGAGGAGGAAGGTGTCATCTTCGACAACTGGCTGCTCGTCGAGGACGGCCGGTTCCGCGAGGACGAGACGCTGCGCTTGCTCACCGAAGCGCCGTACCCGTCCCGCAATCCGGCCACCAATCTCGCCGATCTGCGCGCCCAGATCGCCGCCAATGCCAAGGGCGTCGAAGAAGTCCGGAAGATGATCGAGCACTTCGGGCTCGATGTCGTCGAAGCGTATATGCGGCATGTGCAGGACAACGCGGAGGAATCGGTGCGGCGCGTCATCGATGCGCTCGACGACGGCGAATACTCCTACGCGACCGATCTGGGCGCGACCATTCGCGTTCGCGTCACGGTGGATCGGGAAAACCGCAGCGCCACGATCGATTTCAGTGGTACCTCGGGGCAGCTCGACGGTAACTTCAACGCACCCTATGCCGTTGCGAACGCGGCCGTCCTGTATGTGTTCCGGACGCTGGTCGCCGACGATATCCCGCTCAATGACGGCTGCCTGCGACCACTGCGGATCATCGTGCCGCCCGGTTCGATGCTCGCACCCGAACCGCCCGCCGCGGTCGTCGCGGGCAATGTCGAAACCTCCCAGGCGATTACCGGCGCGCTGTACGCGGCGCTCGGTGTGCAGGCCGAGGGGTCGGGCACGATGAACAACATCACCTTCGGCAATGATCGCAGCCAGTACTACGAGACGATCGGATCCGGATCGGGCGCAGGCGACGGTTTCGACGGCGCTCCGGTGGTCCAGACCCATATGACCAACTCCCGGCTCACCGATCCGGAGGTGCTGGAGTGGCGGCTGCCGGTACTGCTCGAGGAGTTCGCGGTACGCGCGGGGAGCGGAGGCGCCGGTCGATGGCGCGGTGGTGACGGTGCGGTGCGTCGGCTGCGATTCACCGAAGCGGTGACGGTCTCGACGCTGTCGAGTCACCGCCGGGTGCCGCCGTACGGCATGGCGGGCGGCGCGCCCGGTGCCCTCGGCCGAAATCGGATCGAGCGTGCCGATGGCACGGTGCAGGACCTGAGCGGGGCGGATTCGGCGCATCTCGAACCCGGGGACGTGCTGGTCATCGAGACGCCCGGCGGCGGCGGGTACGGGAACTGATCACATTCGACGCGGTGCCCTGGCATGCTTTCCAGAGTGAGGTAGCTCACACTCGAGTGTTCACGTCGGAGGGAGGTCAGCTGTCTCATGGCCTGCTGGAGCCCGCACGCGCCGTCGGCGCCCGGCGGGTCATCGCCGAATCCATGGTCTTCGGTTACGGCTACGGCGATTTCGGCGACCACGTGCTCACCGAGGACGACGCCTTCGCGCCGACCGGCGACACGGCGGTGGAACCGCACCTCGAAGGCATGCGGGTCAAGGAAGAGCTGATGCTGAATGCCGATGGGCTCGAAGGCATCTCATTGCGCTACGGGCTGTTCTACAGCGCGGGCGGCACGGAGGCCATAGCCGAGATGCTGGGCAAGCGGCAGTTGCCCGTGGTGAACGAGCACGGACGGGTGCTGCCGTGGATCAACCTGGCCGATGCGGGTGCGGCGCCGACCAGCAGGTATAGAACGCCTATCTGAATGCGCACAATTGCCCACTTCGTCACAGCCGCGAACGTGGTCGGGTGGGCCGACGCCAAGTACGCTCGGAGCAATCATGGCCACGTACTTCGATCCGACGTCATGGTCACCGATGCGGGCCGTCGACATGGGTAAACGCCTGTTCGATCAATCATTGCTGGAGCAATGGCTCGCCTACACCACCGCCTGGGTGGATCCATTGGCCGACTTCGGCGCGGGCACCGTGACCGCGCTCATGCCGGACGTGCTGATGACCGTGCTCAGCGAGGGCATTCTCAGCCGGTTCGGCGGCCAGGAGGTCAGCGCCACCCTGCTCGGCCACGATCTGCACGCGACGTTACAGGTGCTGAAGGTGCGCAGGCGCGGCGCGCATTTCCAGACCAAGACCGTGCTGTCCCGGCTGCGCTGGGACGACTACCCGATCGAACAGGTCACCGTGATCGCGCACGGCGTCCGGCTGGTGCCCGGTGTGCCGACGAAGGCGCGGGTGCAGCAGCTGGACCTGAACGGAACTGTCACCACCGAGGCGCTCGTCGGCTGGCTCGATAACCAGCAGCGCGATTGGAAACTCGACGTCGACGCGGGCGGGTTGATCCGGGCGAAGCATCGAAAACGCCGGATCAGCGCGCTGCTGGAAGCGCAGGTGCGCGACAACCTGCTGACCGTCGATATCCACCGGGCGAACTGGCTGGGCATCCGGATCCCGCGCAAGCTGGTCACCGCGCCAGCGATCCTGCTGGATCGGCTACCGAACGACGCGCGCATCGTGCACGCCACCCGCGAGGGCGATCTGGTCCGGTTCCGGGTGGAGCTGCCGGGGATCACCGGATCGTTCGACCTGGCACAGATCCGCTCGGCCATCGTGGCGGGCACCACGCTGATCATCTTCTGATCGACCGGCGAATTCCCGCTCAGACCTGGGCTTTCCACCATTCCAGCAACGCGGCCTCGGCCTCGTCCCTACTGAGCGGTCCGCGATCCAGGCGCAACTCCTTCAGGAACCGCCACGCCTTACCGACCTCCGGACCCGCGGGAATGCCGAGCAGTTCCATGATCGCGTTGCCGTCCAGGTCCGGACGCACCCGATCCAGATCCTCCCGCTCCTGCAGTCTGGCGATCCGCGTCTCCAGCTCGTCATAGGTGGCGCGCAGCGCGGCGGCACGACGCTTATTGCGGGTGGTGCAGTCGGCGCGGACCAGTTTGTGCAGCCGAGGAAGCAGGTCATCGGCGTCGGTGACGTAGCGGCGCACCGCTGAATCGGTCCACTGTCCCTTGCCGTAGCCGTGAAAACGCAAGTGCAGGAACACCAGTCGCGCGACGTCCTCGGTGAACTGCTTGGGATACTTGAGCGCGCGCATCCGCTTGCGCACCATCTTCGCGCCGACCACCTCATGGTGATGGAAGCTGACGCCGCCGCCCGGTTCGTTGCGCTTGGTATCGGGCTTGCCGATGTCGTGCAGCAGCGCGGCCCAGCGCAGCACCAGATCCGGATCGCCCTCTTCCAGGTCGATGGCCTGCCGCAACACGGTCAGCGAATGCCAGTAGACATCCTTGTGCTGGTGGTGCTCGTCGATCTCCAGTTTCATCGCGGGCACCTCGGGCAGCACCAGCTGGGCCAGGCCCGTCTCGCACATGACGTTGATGCCATCGATCGGATGCGCGGAGGCGATGAGCTTATCCAGCTCGGTGCGCACCCGCTCCGCGGTGATCCGCTCCAACTCACCCGCCATCGCGACGATCGCGACCCGCACCCTCGGCTCCAGTTCGAAGCCGAGCTGCGCGACGAAACGCGCCGCCCGCAGCATGCGCAACGGATCGTCGTTGAACGAATCCTCCGGCGCCGCAGGCGTATCCAGCACTCCGGCGAGCAGCGCGTCCATCCCGCCGAGCGGATCGACGAACTCCAGCGACCCGTCGGCCCCGATCTTCACCGCCATCGCATTGACCGTGAAATCGCGTCGCACCAGATCTCCCTCGAGCGAATCACCGAAGGTGACCTCGGGATTGCGCGACACCCGGTCATAGGTATCGCTGCGGAAGGTGGTGATCTCCAATTGCTGATCGGCCTTCGACGCACTCACCGTGCCGAACGCCAACCCGCCGGTATCCCACAGATGATCGGCCCACCCACGCAACAACTCCTGCACCTGCTCGGGCCTGGCATCGGTGGTGAAATCCAGATCCGTCCCCAACCGCCCGAGCACCGCATCGCGCACACTGCCCCCGACCAGGTACAACTCATATCCCCGCGCGGCGAACAACTCACCCAGCGGCGTCAACACATCGGACAACCGTCCCAGCGTGACCGCGGCCGCGGCCAGCAATCGGGTACGTCGATCCAACGCTGCATCCTCGGACTTGGGCGAAACCACGAAGTAGCAGCTTACCGAGCCCACACAACCGATATTCCAGCGCAACCCGCGCAGCCGGACATCCTGCGCAGGCTGCCTATATGGGCGGTCTGCGAATCTCCTCTATATAGAAGGCATATGTGTCCAGCCGAGCAGGCGGCACCACTCGACCACAATGGAGCTGTCCGACGAGCAACGTTCGCTCGCGTCGGCGCGAAGGTGTGGTTATCGACTCAGCCGAGTCGTCGATGCGCAGGCGTTAATCTCCATCGCTGGGCGAGCACACATCCGATGCCGAAGGTTCCCGCTCAGGCGACCACCACGGAGCGAGTCTTACGAGCGACGTTCGCGGCCCGTCTCGCGTCCGCGCGAAGGCGCGGCCATTGACTCAGCCGAGTGGCCGAAGCACATGCGACGAAGTCGCGAGTCTCGGCCGCTCGGACGCGAGACAGAAGGGGGCCGCGAACACGCAGCGCCGCAGGCGCTGCAAATCCAACACAGTAGGATTGCGTGGTGTCTCCGGCCGATCGCGCGAACAGTCGACGCCGCCAGCCCCGGCGCCGCGGTTCGGCCGCCAACGCGGCGAAACCGCGCATGCGCACGGTACGGGAAACCTCGGCGGGTGGACTCGTCGTCGACGGGTTGGACGGGCCGAGCGACAAACGCAGTGCGGCGCTGATCGGGCGGACCGATCGGCGTGGCAGACTGCTGTGGTCGCTGCCCAAGGGACATATCGAAGAGGGGGAGACGCCCGAGCAGACCGCGATCCGGGAGGTCGCCGAGGAGACCGGAATCAATGGGATAGTGGTCGCCGAACTCGGCAGCATCGATTACTGGTTCGTCACCGAGGGTCGCCGGGTACACAAGACCGTGCATCATTATCTGCTGCGCTCCATCGGTGGTGAGCTCTCCGATGCCGACGTCGAGGTCACGCAGGTGGCGTGGGTTCCGTTGAGCGAATTGGATTCTCGGCTCGCCTACGCCGATGAGCGGCGCCTCGCCGAAGTGGCGAACCGGATGATCGACCGGATGGAGACCGGCAAGAGATGACCCAGACTTTCCGGCATCGCGCAGCGATTCCGTGGGGGGTGGTGGTCGGGCGACGGGCGGCCCTGTTCCGGATCATCGCGGCGGTCCTGACCATTCTCGGCACAGCGACGGCGGTCCCGGTATTGCTCGCCCAGCCCGCCGCCGCCCAGCCGACGACGCCGAACAGTTCGTCGTCGCCGAAATTCCTGAAGCTGACTCTGGATTCGGTGAATCCGTCCGCGGTGACCACCACCAGCGATCCGACGCTGACGGTCGCGGGCACCGTCACCAATATCGGCGATCGGGTGGTCGAGGACATCAGTGTCCGCATCCAACGCGCCGCCGCGGTGTCGGCACCGAGCGCGCTGCGCTCGACTCTGCGCTTGGACCAGGTCAACTACGACGTGACCGGTCCGTTCGAAGATGTTGCCGACCGTTTGAGTCCCGGCCAGCGCAAACAGTTCACGATCAGCATCCCGTTGCGCTCCAGTGGCGGTGCGGCCGCGCTCGATATCACCAAGCCCGGCGTTTATCCGCTGCTGCTGAATGTCAACGGGGAACCGGCCTACGGCACCCAGGCCCGCCTCGACGACGCACGGTTCCTGCTCCCGGTGCTGGGTGTACCGCCCGCGGTCGATATCAGCTCGCCGGTGCCCGCCGCGCCCGATACCCCGGTGGCGACGACGCTGCTGTGGCCGCTGGCCGACCGCCCTCGGCTGGTCGCCGGTGTCACCGGCCCGCTCAATGGAAAAGCCGAGCTCACCGACGACGAGCTGGCCGCATCGCTGGGCAAGGGCGGGCGTCTGGACCAATTGCTCGGCGCGTTGGAATCGGTACTCGGCACCAACCCGGCCAGTCGCGATCGCACGCTGAACTCGGCGGTCTGCATCGCGATCGATCCCGATCTGCTGATCACCGCACAGGTGATGACCAAGGGTTATCGCGTCCTGGCGAGCCCATCCGATCCGGACGGTGCGACCAGGGCGGGCACCGGTGCCGATCAGGCCCAGACTTGGCTGGACCGGTTGCGCGCGGTCGCCGCATCGACCTGCACGGTCGCACTGCCGTTCGCACAGGTCGATATCACCGCACTGGCCGCGGTCAACGATGCCGAACTGTCCACGCGAGCGTTGAACGACCCCGCCGATATCGTCGATTCGATTCTGGCCACCAAATCGGTGCGCGGTGTCAGCGTGCCGGATTCCGGCAGTATCGATGAGAGCGCGGGAATGTTGTTGCGCGGCCACGGTTTCGGGACCGCGGTACTGGCCGATAACGCGGCCGTCCCGCTCGGCACCGCCGGTACCTCGACGGATTCGCAGCCGATCACCACCGGCCGCGGCGGCGCCGGTAGTCAGAGCACCGCCAACCAGACCACCTCGAGTCAGCCGCTGCCGGAGACGAGCACGCCGGATGTGGTCCGGCTGGCCGAGATCGCCCCGGTTCCCGTCACGCCGATACCGACACCGGAACCGCAGATCAGCGCCACACCGAGCACATCCGCCACGAGCACATCCGCCCCGACGACGAGCGCGGCACCCTCCGGCACCCAGACCCCACCCGCCGATCCGGCACTGCACGCGGCGACCTTCGATATCTGGTCCGCGACCGCCCTCGCCGCCGTCGGCTCCAACCCGCCCACCCCGTCGTTCACCCCCGCACGCGTCCGCTACGACGTCACCAACGACTCCCGGATGGCCCGCCTGCAGGATGCGCTCGGCGCCATCACTTGGTCCGCGCTGAACCCGGACCCGAGCCGCCCGCGCTCACTGCTGCTGGTACCGCCACAGCAGTGGAGCGCGAACCGGGAAGAAGCCACCGCGATCCTGAAGCAGGTCGACCTGCTGCTGCACAACAACCTCGCGACGCCGCGCACGCTCGCCGAGCTGGTCGCCGAATCGCCCGACGCGCAGCCCCACGAACCCGATTATCTGCCGCAGGCCGCCCATGATGCGGTTCCGGACCGCTTCGTGCTCCCGGTCCGCGACCAGGGCCGCCGGATCACCGATCTCATGCGTTCGCTCGTCGAGGTGCCCGAGACCGAGCCGACGCCGAACCAATATCTGACCCCGCTCCGCGACGGTCTGCTGCGCGTCCTGACCCTCTCGGACCGGCGCTCCGGCGATTCCGCACAGCCGGACACGTACGCCCAGCGCCGACTCGACCAGACGACACGCACGCTGGACCGGCTCTACGGTTCGGTCACCGTGCTGCCGCCCGGCGGGGTGTACACCTTGGCTTCCGAACAGAGCCCGTTGCTATTGGTCGCACGCAACGATCTGCCGGTCGCCATCCGGGTCCGGTTCCGGATCGAGGCGCCGACGGAGACGAAGATCACCGATCCGGGCGAAGAGACGCTGCCGCCTACCGGAAGCCGGTCGTTCCAGATCCCGACCGAGGTCACCGATAGCCGTAACCTGGTCATTCCGATCTCCCTTACCACGTCCGACGGTGTCCCACTCGGCAATCCCACCTCGGTCTCGGTGCGTTCGAACGCTTACGGTCAGACCTTGGCAATAATTACGGCGTGTGCCGGAATACTGCTGTTCCTATTGGCCGGGCGCCGGTTGCTGCGTCGGTTCCGCGGGCAGCCGGATCCGGCCGACGAGGGTTTCGATCCGGGCACCCGACGCCGGGTGAACAGGTACCGACGGGCGCGCAGGCGCGTCTTACAGCAGCAGGAGCAGCAGGAGGCGGGATGACGACGAGGACACCTCGCTCGTGCTCGGCTGTCATCGCTGTGTTGATTCGACCGACCTGTAGGCAGTCGGTCGCCTCTGATCGGTACCCGACCTCGCACCACTCATGGCATCGTGGAGGACAATCGCGTAACACCCTGGGCGTCATCGGCCCGGCGGCGGGGGATGGCATGGCGCAGGAGGCACGATGAGCGACGATGATCTATCCGCTCATCGGCAACCACCTGTTGACCGGCCCGACGGACCCCAGGCCCGCCGGGCGCCTTCGGCACCCTGGGAACGGCAACTGGCGCAGCCACCGGCAGAACCGGAGGACGCGGAGATGACTCCCGATGAACGTTTCGGCGATTCGCCGCGCGTACCGCAGGTGAGTCGGCCGGGTCCGCCGCAGCGACCGGTGCCGCCGCCGCGGCCGACACCCCGCGTATCGCAACCGCCGACCGGGCCGATGGCACCGCCCTCCGGCGCATTGCCCAGGCAACCCCGGCCGCAGCAGCGGCCGGTACCCCGTCCTCCGCAATATCCGGAACCGCAGCAATACCCCGAACCCCGGCCACATCCGGGTCAGCAGGCACATCCGGGTCAGCGGCAATACCCGGCGCCGCCGCAGCCCGGTCCGGCCCGGCCACGTCCGATGCCACCCGGTCAACAGATGCCACCCGGTCAACCGGTACCGGGACCGCCGGGCGCACCGCCTCGGGTCCCGCCCCAACGTTTGGCGCCGCCGCCGAACTACCAGGCGCCGCGGCCGAGCTATCAGACTCCACCGCCACACCCCCCGGCGACGCGGCAACCGCAGATCGAACAACAGCGACCGGTCGATCGCCAGCAACCTGTCGAACGGCGGCAATCGGTGGAACAGCCGCAACGTCCCGTTCCCCGGGAAGCGGCCAGGCCACGGACCCAGGAATGGCCCGCCGCACCCGCATCGGGCGCGGTCGCGACCGAAACCAAACAGAACGCGAGTTCGCGTCTGCTGCGCGACTCCGGATCGATCGCGATCGCCACCCTGATCAGCCGCGTCACCGGCTTCGGCAAACAGCTGCTGTTGCTGACCGCGCTCGGCCCGGCCGTCGCGAGTGCCTACACCTCGGCCAACCTGATCCCGAATATGATCACCGAGCTCGTCCTCGGCGCGGTCTTGACCGCGATGGTGGTGCCGACGCTGGTGCGTGCCGAACAGGAAGACGACGACGGGGGCGTCGCTTTCGTCCGCAGGCTGGTCACCGCCGCCTTCGCGGTGCTCGCTGCGGCCACCCTCTTCGCCGCGGCGGCGACGCCGTTGCTGGCGACCCGGGTCTTCGTCTCCTCGGACGGCAAGGTCAATACCGAACTGACTACGGCGCTGACCTATCTATTGGTGCCCGCCATCCTGTTCTACGGTATGTCGGCGCTGCTCACCGCGATCCTCAATACCCGTCAGAACTTCAAACCCGGGGCCTGGGCACCGGTGCTGAACAACCTGGTCGTGTTGGTCGTGCTCGGTCTCTACGCCCTGACGCCGGGCGAGATCACGCTGGATCCGGTCCGGATGAGCGATCCGAAATTGCTGGTCCTCGGCGGCGGCATCACCCTCGGTGTGGCCACCCAGGCGCTGAGCCTGCTGCCCGCGATCAAGCGCAATCAGATCGATCTGCGGCCGCTGTGGGGTATCGACGCGCGACTCAAGCAGTTCGGCAAGATGGGTTCGGCCATCATCCTGTACGTGGTGATCAGCCAGATCGGTCTGATCGTCTCGAACCACATCGCCTCGACGGCCGATGAGGCAGGCCCGGCGATCTATACCAATGCCTGGCTGCTGCTCCAGCTGCCCTACGGCGTACTCGGCGTCACACTGCTCACCGCGATCATGCCGCGGCTGAGCCGCAACGCGGCCGCCGATGACACTCCCGCCGTCGTGGACGATCTGTCCGTCGCAACCCGCTTGACGATGATCGCCCTCGTTCCGGTGGTCACCTTCCTGACGCTGGCCGGCCCGCAGGTCGGCGAGGCGCTGTTCGGCTATGCACGGTTCACCGGCGACGCCGCGCGCCTCGGCGAAGCGGTGAGCTGGTCGGCCTTCACGCTGATCCCGTACTCCCTGGTACTCATCCACCTCCGCGTTTTCTACGCAAGAGAGCAGGCGTGGACGCCGACCTGGATCATCCTCGCCATCACGACGATCAAGATCCTGTTCTCGGCACTGGCGCCCGCGCTGGCGAGCGACAGCGGTCAGGTCGTGAAAATCCTCGGTGTCGCGACCGGACTCGGCTTCCTGGCCGGTGCCGTCATCGGCGGCTACCTGCTGCACCAGAGCCTCGGCGATCTGCGCATGGTCAATGTCGGACGCACGGTTACCCGCGTCCTGCTGTCCTCGATCGCGGGTGGCGCGGTGATGCTCATCGTCGACAAGGTGCTCGGACTCGACCGCCTCTCCGGCGGACCCGGCTCGCTGATCCGGGTGATCGTATCGGCCATTGTGATGTTCGCGGTCGCCTTCGGGCTGATGCGCCTGGCCGGTATCCCGGAGATCGTCGCGATCACCGTCGCCGTCTCCCGGCGCCTCGGCTTCACCCCGCCCGCCCCCGATCTCGATCTCGAGGGGCCGGTCGAGGACGAGTACGCGACACAGGTATTCCGGCGGCCCGAGCCGTATGTGGCATACCCTGGTTTCGACCCGTACATGGATGCCCAAACCATGGTGCTACCCGTGATTCGAGCTCATACCGTTGACAGCACCGGTATGGGTGAGTTCCCGTACCCTGTTCGGCAGAGAAGCACAAGTGGCGAGTTCGCCGGAACTTCGACATATCAGGGCGAAGGAGGAACGAGGGTGAGCGACGACGCGGCGCCGGGCGGCGTCCCAGCCGCCGAATCTGCTGCGACCAAGGCAGGCGGGCTCTCCACAGATGTTCCGCCCGCCGGGGAGGCCTCCGATCCCGCATACGCGAATCAGGGTGCCGATAACGGTCCGCCGGAGCACGATTCGGCGCCCGGATCCGGTGAGCAACCGCGGGAGGCCCCGCAGCGCGATCCGATGTACGACACCGGGATGATCCCGATCCCGCCGCAGCTACCGCCGATGGACGACGCGGGTCGAAGAACGCCGCGCGGCCCCAAGCTGATTCCGGGCGCTTCCGTAGCGGGCGGCCGCTACCGGCTGCTCGCGAGTCACGGTGGATCCCGCGGACTCAAGTTCTGGCAGGCGCTCGATATCAAGCTCGACCGCGAGGTCGCGCTCACCTTCGTCGACGCCGATCAGAAGGCGACCGACAACTCCGGTCACGACGGTCCGCAGGCCATCCTGTCGCGCACGCTGCGCCTGGGCCGGATCAACTCGCCGGGCCTGGCTCGCGTACTCGATGTGGTGCGTGGCAGCTCCGGCGGCATCGTGGTGGCCGAATGGACGCCGGGCCGCTCGCTGCGCGAAATGGCCGAGACGGTGCCGTCGCCGATCGGTGCCGCGCGTGCCATCCGGGCCTTGGCCTCGGCGGCCGAACTGGCCCATCGCGGCGGCGGTTCGCTGTCCATCGACCATCCGGACCGGGTGCGGATCAGTGCCACCGGTGATGCGGTGCTCGCGTTCCCGGGCACGCTGTCCGATTCCGACGCGCAATCCGATGTGCGCGGCCTCGGCGCCATGCTCTACGCGTTGATCACCGCACGCTGGCCGATCCGTGCCGGTGGCATGACCGGCACGGCAGCGACGGTGGGCGGTTTGCGGCTGGCCGATTTCGGTTCCGACGGCACACCCGTCGAACCGCGGCAGATCCGGCCCGAGGTGCCGTTCGAGATCTCGGCGGTGGCGGTCCGTTCACTGGAATCGAACAAGGGCGTGCGCACCGCTGCGACCGTGCAGCATGTGCTCGAACAGGCCTCGGTGGTCGATCAGAAGACCGATTTCATCCCGGTGCTGCGCCTCGGTCAGCGTCCGTCGAGCGGTGCCGAGGAATCGCTCGCCGATCCGGAATTGCTTGCGGCGGAACGGGAACGCTCGCAGCGGATGATGTGGATCATGGTCGGGCTCGGCATTCTGGCCGCGCTCGTGGTCGGCATCATCATCTGGTGGATGGTCAGCGTTTTCGCGCCGAGCGCCTCGGACGCACCGCTCAACGAGCAGCGCAATATCGGCCTCACCACGAACAGTTCACCCGCGCCCGCGCCCACTTCCGGTGGTACGACCGGGACGGCCGCGGGTGGGGTGCCGGTTCCGGTGACGAGTGTGTCGGTGTTCTCCCCGGAGGGCACACCGGACAATGTCAGCGGAACCGGTGCGGTGCTCGATCACGATCCGAGCACCGTCTGGCGCACCGATCAGTACTTCCAGCAGTTCCCGGCGCTCAAGAAGGGCGTCGGGCTGCTGGCCACCCTGCCGAGTCCGGCCAAGCTGACGAGCGTCTCGATCGAATCGCCGAGTACGGGCACCTCGGTCGAGATCCGCACCTCCCCGACAGCCTCGCCGACGCTGGACCAGACCCAGCTGATCGGCTCGGCGCGACTAGAGAACGGCATCACCGAAATCCCGGTCCGCAGCGATCAGGCGGCCCGCTATGTGCTCGTATGGATCACCGGACTCGGCAATTCCGGTGGCCAGTTCCAGACCTCGATCGCCGACCTGCGTTTCGACGCCGCGCCGTAAGCGCCGCTCAGCTCTGCCGCTCGCCGCACGTGTCCGCCCCGTGCTCATCCGCCTCCCCGAATCTTCAGGCCATACAAGTAAGTGCCGCGACAGCTGCGTTCAGCGTCGCCTGCCTGGCTCGGTTTTGGGCGTCCCCGGCGAGTTACCCGTGTACTTGCGAAATCAGTTGTCACCTTCCCGCAGTTTCGGATCCGCTGTGCTCCAAGTGGTCTGGTTGCTGCCAATTCTTTACTGACGATATGATCTAGCCGCGCTCTCACTCAGGGGGAGCTCCCCGGGTTCTGGTTGTTCGATCCTGGATGCTGCGAAATTTCGATGGTGGTCGCTCGTGTCCGTCATCGCCGTGAGAGCTGTCCAAGGGGTTGGTTTTGCCGTCCGAACTGAACGAGGATTTCCACGAGGGGAAGTCGCGGCCTGTTGCGTTCCGCGAGCATTCGTTCGTCCCCGACGAGCTCACCGACGTCGAACTGCTGCAAGCCCATGTGCGCGGTCAGCGGCATGCCTTCGCCGAGCTGCTGCGCCGCCATAACGACCACCTCTGGCAGACGGCCGTGCGCACCTCCTATACCCGCGAGGACGCGGCGGATTCGTTGCAGGACGCTCTGCTCTCGGCCCACCGCACCGCCGCCACCTTCCGTGCCGAGGCCGAGGTGCGCAGCTGGCTGCACGCCATCGTGGTGAACGCCTGCCTGGACCGGATCCGGCGCAATAAGACCCGTCGCGCGGTGCCGCTGGCGCCGGAGGCCATGCCGGAACCCAAGGGCGCCCGCGACGATATCGCCGAACTGGAAATGTCACTCGTGATCGACCGCGCGCTGTTCACGCTGCCGGAGGAGCAGCGGGCGGCGCTTGTCGCGGTGGAATTGGAAGGGCGTAGTGTCGCGGAAACAGCGGCGCTGCTCGGCGTGCCGGAGGGCACCATCAAGAGCCGATGCGCGCGCGGCCGACAGCGGCTCCAAGAACGTTTGGAATTTCTGCGTGATCCGGGGAACCGGAAGTAGTCGAGATGCGTCATTAATAGTGACGGACAACCAGACGATGTACTGGCAGCGCCGCCCGCGACGTGCGGGCGGGTATCTACTCGAGAATCCGGAGGTGCGATGGCGACCCGATCCGATCCGCAGCCTCCGTTCTCACTCGAACTGCTCGCCGATCTACATGCCGACAATGTGGCGCCGGAGCTGAGCGAGCAGCTGTGGCCGATGGTTCGCAAGGATCCGGACGCCCTGCGGTTCCTCGACTCGCTCGACGATGTCAGCGCCGAATTGCGCGCACTCGGCCGGGACGAGCACATCATCCACGCCATGCCCGCCGATATAGCGGCCCGGCTGGAGGAGTTCGTCGAGGGCCTCGATGAGGCGCACGAGCCCACCGAGCAGGTCGCAACCGTTCATCGGCTGCCCACGGCCACCACACGGCCGGAATCGGCGGTTGCCGAGTGGCCCGAATCCGCGGATGACGCAAAGCATTCCGGGCACGAGGCTGCCATCCCGCTGGCGCGACGCGGTACACGCAGACTCCGCTGGGCCGCGGCCGCGGCCGCCGTGATCGCGGTCGTGGCCTGCGTTGCGGTCGCGGTGGACGCACTGCGTGGGCACGAGGTGGCCCCGAGCGCCCAACCGACCACCAGCAGCAATGTCCAACTCGGTGACGAACTCGATGCCACCGTCGCATTGAGCGCCCTCGGTCGCAATGACGTCACGGGCGCACTGGGCACCCCGGCGGCCCTGAACCGCTGCGTCCACGCCAACGGCCTGGACCGCACCGTCCTCGGTTCGACCGACACCACCTTCCAGGGCAGGGACGCCGTGCTGATCCTGCTCACCGGCCCGCGTCTGCACAAGATCACCGCGCTCGTCGTCGGAATCGGTTGCGGCGCCGACGATCCGCAACAGTTGGCACTCACCGACATCGGTTGACGAGTGGGCGACGTCACGTCGTGCGGTTGTCCCACATCACGTCGGGAACAACACCGTTTACCCTGTTGTTGACCGACACGTCTAACGAATCTCCCTCGGAAGGGTCACCCGTGAGCGAGCGCAGCGAGCGAACAATCAACACAGCCAACTTGTTGGTCATGGTGGAGCCGAGCGCCAGCGAGGCGGAGGCATGAGCAACGCAGTTCGCGACTTGATCATCGTCGGCTCCGGCCCCGCTGGCTATACCGCCGCCGTCTACGCAGCCCGCGCCGAACTCCAGCCCCTGCTGTTCGAGGGCACTCAGTTCGGCGGCGCACTGATGACCACCACCGAGGTCGAAAACTTCCCCGGTTTCCGCGCTGGCATCATGGGCCCGGATCTGATGGAGGAGATGCGCGAACAGGCCAAGCGGTTCGGCGCCGATATCCGGACCGAGGATGTGGACGCCATTGATCTCACGGGGATGGCAGCCGGCGGGGTGGGTAAGCACAGCGGCCCGATCAAGACGGTCACCGTCGGTGATGAGACCTACCAGGCCTACGCCGTAATCCTCGCCATGGGCTCGGCCGCGCGCTATCTGAACGTCCCTGGTGAGCAGAAGCTGCTCGGCCGCGGTGTCAGCGCCTGCGCCACCTGCGACGGCTTCTTCTTCAAGGGCCAGGACATCGTCGTGGTCGGCGGTGGCGACTCCGCGATGGAGGAGGCGACCTTCCTCACCAAGTTCGCCAGCACCGTGACCATCGTGCACCGCCGCGAGGAGTTCCGGGCCTCGCGCATCATGCTGGAGCGCGCCAAGGCCAACGAGAAGATCAAGTTCGTGCTCAACGCCGAGGTCGCCGCGGTCAACGGCGATACCAGCGTGACCAGCCTGACACTACGCGATACCCGCACCGGCGAGACCTCCGAACTGGCCGCGACCGGCCTGTTCGTGGCGATCGGACACGATCCGCGCAGCGAGCTGGTCAAGGATCAGGTGGAGCTGGACGACGAGGGTTACGTGCAGGTGCTGCATCCGTCGACCGCTACCAAGGTGCCCGGCGTCTTCGCCGCGGGCGATCTGGTCGACCACACCTACCGCCAGGCCATTACGGCCGCGGGCACTGGCTGCCGCGCCGCGATCGACGCCGAGCGCTGGCTGGCCGAACAGGGTGACATCACCTCGAACACCCTGGACCACGCCGGCAACTCAGTTGCCGTGCCCGCCAACTGATCTCATCACTTTTGCACTACAAGGAGATACCCCATGTCCGAAAACACGGTCACCGTGACCGACGCGTCCTTCGCCGACGATGTGCTGCTCAGTGAGAAGCCGGTACTCGTCGACTTCTGGGCCGACTGGTGCGGCCCGTGCAAGATGGTCGCCCCGGTGTTGGAGGAGATCGCGGGCACACACGCGGATAAGCTGACCGTGGCCAAGGTGGATGTGGATGCCAATCCGGGCGTCGCCCGCGATTATCAGATCCTCTCGCTGCCAACTATGATGCTGTTCTCCGGTGGCAAGCCGGTCAAGCAGATCGTCGGAGCGAAGGGCAAAGCCGCCCTGCTGCGTGAACTCGACGGCATCATCTGACGTATTCGTCAAAGAACGCCGTCAATCGACGACGCGCCGTAGGATGCCTGGACGCCGGGAATTGTCGTATTCCGGTCCGGGTCTGAGACAATCGACCGACCTCCGGTCGTGCGAGGGTGTGAGCCATCGCATGAGTGGGTACCCGGGTTGACGGAAGGAAAGGGCTCTCACGCATGCACCGACTTCGTCACGGCGATACCGGTCCAGCCGTCGCCGAGGTTCGGAGCACCCTGGCAAGTCTCGGGTTTCTGCATACGCACTCCGCCGCAACAGATCACGCTGATGCGCGAGAGTACTGGATGGACACCGACGCTTCCTTCGATCGCCAGCTCGACTCGGCGGTTCGCGCCTTCCAACAGCACCGCGGACTGCTGGTCGACGGGGTCGTCGGACCGGCTACCTACCGCGCGCTCAAGGAAGCCTCCTATCGCCTCGGTGCCCGCACATTGATCTACCAGCTCTCGGCGCCGCTCTACGGCGACGATGTGGCAACTCTGCAGCGCCGACTACAGGATCTCGGTTTCTACGTGCACCGCGTCGACGGCTACTTCGGCCCGCACACGCATGAGGCGCTCACCGCATTCCAGCGGGAAATCGGCTTGGCGGCGGACGGCATCTGCGGTCCGGATACGCTGCGCTCGCTGGAGCTGCTCGGCGCGCGTGTCACCGGCGGCAATCCGCATCGGATCGCCGAGGAAGAGGTGGTGCACCGGGCCGGACCGCAATTGACCGGGAAGCGGATCGTCATCGATCCGGGTCTCGGCGGCCCGGACAAGGGCTTCGCGGTGCCGACCGAATACGGCGACGTCTACGAGTCGGAGATCCTCTGGGATCTGGCCAGCAGGCTGGAGGGTCGAATGGCCGCCACCGGCATGGAAACCTTCCTGTCGCGGCCGTGGGGCGCCAATCCGACCGACGCCGAGCGCGCGGACACCTCCAATGCCTTCGATGCCGATCTGATGATCTCGCTGCGCTGTGCGACCAATCCGAGCCCGTCCGCCAACGGTGTCGCAGGCTTCCACTTCGGAAATTCGCACGGTTCGGTATCGATGATCGGCCAGGTGCTCGCGGGCTTCATCCAGCGTGAAGTGGTAGCGCGAACCTCGTTGCAGGACTGCCGAACTCACGCGCGCACCTGGGATCTATTGCGGCTCACCAAGATGCCGACGGTGCAGGTCGATATCGGTTATCTCACAAACGAATACGATGCGTCGGTACTCACCAACCCGCGGATGCGCGATGTGATCGCCGAGGCCATCCTCATCTCGGTGAAGCGGCTGTATCTGCTCGGTCAGGACGATCAGCCGACGGGCACATACACTTTCGCCGAATTGCTGGCAGAGGAATTGGCCGCAGCCGACCGGATGTAGTGAATTACCTTCTGGCTCACTAGATTACGAAAGACAAATACTTCCCATACGAGTGCGCCCCTGCCGACCGTCGGCAGGGGCGCACTGTTGTTGTATGCGTAATCTCAGGGTGCTCCGACGCGGAAGGGGACTGTCAGGGAGGCGGCGGCGAGCAGCTGATCGAGCGCGCGCTCCACATCTTCCTTCCAGCCGTGATCGGAGTCGAGTTCCAAGCGCAGCCGGGGAAAGCGGTAGTGCGGCGCGACCACTTCGAAACCGACGTCCTCCAGGAAGTCCGCCTCGATCATGCAGGTCTCCGGCGAACATCCGGTCGCCTTACCGGCCGAGGCCGCATCCCGGACCGGTGAACCGATCCGCTCCATCAACCGCATCGAGCCGAGCGAACGATCCGACATCGCGGTCGCCGGAGGATCGGTGCGAATGCCGAAGGCCTCCAATGCACGTACGCCACGACGCACCAGATCGGCCACCACGGCCGTCATGAGGCGGTGGGCTATGTCGGCATCCTGATACGGGAATTCGGCCCGCAGCGTGGTCAGCAGGACCGCATCCGGGCTGACCGGCGATGTGGGGAACAGTCCGGCACGTGGTACGGCGCTCGGCGGCGAGTACAGCGCACACCCCGCTGTGTTGCCGTCGACGTTCGCGACCTGACCGCACGAACCCCACTCCAGCATGACCGTGGACAGCCAGGCCTCCTTCTCGAAGACCGGATCGCTGAACTCGCGGGAGGTCGCGGCCACGGCCGGATCGATCTCCCAGAACACGCAACGCCGCGCATGGGCGGGTAGCCTGTCGAGTCCACCCAAGGTTAGTGCTGTGACGCTGGTCGACACCGCTCTGCTCAGCCTCCAGCTATCCGATTCATCCACACTCACGCTGCATTCACTCGCCAGCAAGAATATGCGATCAAAGCGAACCCGCCTCATTCCACGTCGCTGTGCTGTTGGTAAGGAGCCCCTCCGTAGGCCGGTTTTCTGCGCCGTCACAGTGACGTTTCGACGCCGAACACGTGCCTACCGGAAACACACGGCTATTTTTGCCACTTCTGTCACTTGCCGAGCTGCTGCTGCTCCATCATGCCTACGATGCGTTCGAGGTCTTCGACCGAACCGAATTCGACAACGATCTTGCCCTTCCGCTTGCCGAGGCTCACGGTGACGCGAGTGTCGAAGGATTCCGACAGCCGCTCGGCCACATCCTGCAGACCCGGCATATGAATCGGCTTGCGCCGGGAGGCAGGGGGAGCGGCCGTATCCGGATCCCGGTTCGCCAGGGTGACGGCTTCCTCGGTGGCCCGGACCGACAATCCCTCGGCAACGATGCGGGCGGCGAGTACCTCTTGAGCGTCGGCGCCTGCCTCGAGACCGAGCAGCGCCCGGGCGTGTCCGGCGGACAGTACGCCGGCCGCGACCCGGCGCTGCACCGGGATCGGCAGTTTCAACAGGCGAATCATATTCGTCACCACCGGTCGGGATCGACCGATTCGGGTCGCCAATTCCTCATGGGTGACATCGAATTCCTCGAGCAGCTGCTGATAGGCCGCTGCCTCTTCGAGCGGGTTCAGCTGCACCCGATGAATGTTCTCCAAGAGAGCATCTCGCAGCATCGCATCGTCCGCCGTCTCGCGGACAATGGCCGGAATCGCCGCGAGCCCAGCCTCTTGGCAAGCGCGCCAACGACGCTCACCCATGACGATCTGATACTTGTCGACCCCGGGCTCCAGCCGACGCACCACGATGGGCTGCATCAGGCCGAATTCCTTGATGGAGTGCACGAGCTCGGCGAGCGCCTCTTCCTCGAAGACGTGGCGCGGCTGCTTGGGATTCGGTTCGATCTGCTCCGGCGGAATCTCGCGATAGGACGCGCCGCCATCCGACAACTGCTCATCGCTGGGGTCGGGGACCCGGTGCAGGAAGGCGGAAGCCGGTTGCGGTCCGATCGGATCGACGCCGATGACGACATTGGCTGCGGCGCTACCGAGTCCGGGTGCGGCACCGAGTCCCGGTGTGGCCGCCGGGCCCGTCGGAATCAACGCGGCAAGTCCGCGGCCTAGCCCGCCCTTTTTCGCCTGAGTCATCGGCTACCGACCCTTTCCTCGTTCGTCATTGCGCGCGCTCGGCGGCACCCGGCCGGATCACCGACCGGGAGGCCATCTCGCGACCGGCGTCCAGATAACTCATCGCACCCCGGGAGCCTGGATCATAATCGAGCACCGTCATGCCGTAGCCCGGCGCCTCGGAGACCTTCACACTGCGGGGAATGACCGACTTCAGCACCACATCGCCGAAGTGCCCGCGCACCTCCTCGGCGACCTGGTCGGCCAGCTTGGTCCGACCGTCGTACATCGTGAGAAGCACCGTCGACACGTGTAGTTCAGGATTCAGGTGCGCTTGCACCAGACCGATATTCCGGAGCAATTGACCCACACCCTCCAGCGCGTAGTACTCGCACTGGATCGGGATCAGCACTTCCTTAGCAGCAACCATTGCGTTGACGGTGAGGAGACCGAGCGACGGCGGGCAGTCGATCATGACGTAATCGATGTCGTACCCGGCGATATTGGCCTCCTGAATGGCGGCCTTGAGCCGCCCCTCCCTGGCCACCATGGAAACCAATTCGATCTCGGCGCCGGCCAGATCAATGGTCGCCGGGATGCACAGCAGACGCTCACTGTGCGGGCTCTGCTGAATCGCATCCATCACCGACACCTCGCCGATGAGGAGTTCATAGCTCGACGGAACACCCGAGTGATGTTCGATGCCCAGAGCGGTGCTGGCATTGCCCTGGGGATCGAGGTCGATCACGAGAACCGTCATCCCGGTATGCGCCAGGGCGGCCGCGAGATTCACGGCGGTTGTCGTCTTACCGACGCCCCCCTTCTGATTGGCGATGGTGATGATCCGTTGCTCGTGCGGTTTCGGCACTGTCACCTTTCCTGGATGCAATATCTGGCTTGCACGTTGGGCTTCGGCCGCTATCGGGGTCTCACTGGGGGAGATGTGCCCGAACGGTGTGCTTCCGAATGCCTCCGCATCCAAGGTGCTGGAGTCCAGCATCCCCGGCACGCGCGACGTTGTTTCCCGTGAAACATTCGCCGGACCGCTCGACATAGACAGCTCCTAACGCGAGAACCTCAGATCACGTGCACCCGACCGAATTCGGCGCCGTGTCATGACTAGCTGTGTCGGATCGAACTTGATGCTCAATCGGGACCGCGGCGCCCGATCGACGAGCGGAGCTCTCGCCGCTGCGACAAACCCACATCCCTCCGTGGCACCAACGCTCACGCCCGACGCTCACTAGCTTGCCAGCACTCAGCGCGATTAGAAAGCTGAATCGCGGCATCGCGCAAAGGACACGCGAATCTGCACCGAATCACATCGCCGCGAACAAGATTGACGTATCCAATTCGCCGTTTCACATGAAACATGAACTCCTGGACCGACACCGAGGTTCCGTTTCACATGAAACATCGGATACACCTCCGCGCCGCGGGCATCTCACGCCGGGCGCTCTCGTGTCCAATGAGCCTCGCGCAATGGGGATCATCGATTTCCCCATCCGGTGACACCGGATTCGAAACGTCACGTGAAGTTTCGGGTCGAAGTCCGCTGCGCCGCGGACGCCTAGACGCCTTGTTTCACATGAAACATTGCCGCGAATCGAGAACCGCTACTTCGATTTCCGCGCCGACCTTCCGGCCCGACGCGAGGGCCGCTCGGCACGCGGCAGCCGCTCGGCACTGATCACCAGAGTGGGGGTCGAGACGAGTCCAGCGCCGCATTCCAGAACGGTCGCATTTCCCGCGCCCGCCTTCGCTAAAGCCTCACCGTCGCGCTCGAGTTCCTCGGCCGCGCTGACTCCCTTCAGCGCGAGCATCCGTCCGTGATCACGCAACAGGGGCAGGGACCACTGCGCCAGCTTCGCCAGCGGGGCAACCGCGCGAGAGGTCACCACATCCGCACCGCCCGCTTCCTTCATCACGCCCGACTGCTCGGCCCGACCGCGTACCACGGTCACATCGAGTCCGGCCGCCTCGATGAATTCGCTCAGAAAGATGGTGCGACGCAACAGCGGTTCGACCAAGGTGATGCGGAGATCCGGGCGCGCGATCGCCAATGGGATTCCGGGTAGTCCGGCGCCGCTGCCGATATCGACCACGGTGGTGCCCTCCGCCATCAACTCACCAACCACCGCGCAGTTGAGAATGTGTCGATCCCATAGCCTCGGCACCTCACGGGGACCAATCAGTCCGCGCTCGACACCGGCAGCGGCGAGGGCGGCGCAGTACCGACGCGCGAGATCCAGCCGGTCTCCGAAAACCACCGCGGCCGCAGCCGGGGGCTCCAGCTCATTCGGCAACGCGGTGATGCCACCGAGATCTCGTTCCACGTGAAACATCCTTCCGAACTCGAGTCGATCAGTGCGGCAAATGGGCCGGGGAGGGGAGCGCATCCAAGACATAGAGAGGGCCTCCGGTCCGAAGACCGGAGGCCCTAATCCAATCACAGTGCGCGATTCAGGCAGGCACCACGACAACGTGCCGATTGGGCTCCACGCCCTCGCTCTCGCTGCTGACACCGTCGACAGCGGCGACGGCGTCGTGCACGATCTTCCGCTCGAACGGAGTCATCGGAGACAGCGGCTCCGGCTTACCGGATTCCAGCACCCGCTGCGCGGCGGCGGTGCCGAGTGCACTCAACTCCGAGCGGCGCTTGGCGCGCCAGCCCGCCACATCGAGCATGAGCCGACTGCGCACCCCAGTGGCCTGCTGCACGGCCAGCCGGGTCAGCTCCTGCAGTGCGTCGAGCACCTCGCCGTTTCGGCCGACCAGCTTCGAGAGATCCCGGCCACCGTCGATGCTCACGATGGCACGGTCACCCTCGACATCGAGATCGATATCCCCGTCGAAATCGAGCACATCGAGTAACTGCTCGAGGTAGTCGCCCGCGATTTCGCCCTCTTCGATGAGAGCTTCCTCGGCATCGTTCGCGGCCTCGGTGGATTCGGCCCCCGCTTCGGCTTCGCCGTTCACCATCGTCGTCGTCGCCACAGTGGCGTCCCCTCCGTCGGTTTCAACAGTCATTTGATTTCCTTCATCTGCTCATCGCGCGCGACCGGCGACCGGCGCCGATCGGAGAACGCGAACAGGGTTGCTCAGAGATCCCGCAGGCGCGCGGTGTGTCAGCGCCGTCGCTTCTGGTTGGGTCGCCCACGGTTGCCCGGTCGCTTCTGCCCGCCCGAGCGCCGCTGTCCCGCCTTGGTCGGGGACTTCGCGGTGCCGTTCGTAGACGGCGGCGCGTCAACCGCATCCACGGCGGTATCGGCATCCGCATCGACGGACGTCGCGTCGGAAGACGACTGCTTCTTCTTCACATTGACCGGTTTGGCACCAGGCTTCGGCGCGTTCTGGGCGCGCTGCTCCAGCTTCTGCTGCTTCTTGACTTCCTCTTCCTTCGCCATGCGGCCGAAGACGAGGTGCTGCTGTCCGTAGGTCCAGATGTTATTGGACACCCAGTAGAGCAGGATGGCGATCGGCAGGAAGGGGCCACCGACCAGCACGCCGAGCGGGAACACCCACAGCGCGAGCTTGTTCATCATGGCCGACTGCGGGTTGGCCGCGGCCTCCGGACTCTGCCGGGCAACTGAGGCGCGCGCGTTGAAATGCGTCGCCAGACCGGCGATCACCATCAGCGGAATCGAGACCAGCGCGATGCTCAGCTTGGTCGGCACACCACCGTAATCGGCGAAGGCCTGCAACTGGCTCGGCGGGCTGGTGATGTAGGCCGAGATGGGGGCGCCGAAGATACGGGCGCTGAGGAAGGACTGGACGTCGGTGGCGCTGAAGACATAGTTCGGCGTATGCGCATTGTCATAGGCCGACATACTGAGCTGACCGATGCCGGTGCCGGTGCGGTTGAACGAGCGCAGCACATGGAACAGCCCGAGGAAGACCGGCACCTGCGCCAGGATCGGCAAGCAGCCCATCAACGGGTTGAAGCCGTGATCCTTCTGCAGCTTCTGCATCTCGGTCGCCATCTTCTGGCGATCGTTCTTGTACTTCTTCTGCAGCTCCTTGATCTGGGGCTGCAGCTCCTGCATCTGCTTGGTGGTGCGCACCTGCTTGACGAACGGCTTGTAGAGCACCAGGCGCAACGTGAACACCAGGAACACCACGGCCAGTGCCCAGGTGAGTCCGTTGTCCGCGCCGAACGCGAACCCGAAGACCCGATGCCAGAACCAGAGGATCCAGGACACCGGATAATAAATGAAGTCGAGCACGGCTCTATGCACTCCCGTCGTTCGTATCGCCGATCACCGCGCGCGGTGATCCTTTACAAGCGTGTGGCGCCGACTCCTGCTGGTCGGCGGCTGACTCGTTCCGTTCGCGTGTTTTTCGCTCCGGAACGGGATCCCACCCACCAGGGTGCCAGGGTGCGCATTTCGCCAATCGCACGACCGTCAATCCGAGGCCGACAAACAGGCCACGGGTGCGTAACGCGGTCACCGCGTACTCGCTACAGGTCGGGGTGAAACGGCACACCGGCAGGCGCATGGGGGAGACATACGTCCGGTAGAGCTCGATCAGGAAGATCACCGTGTTCGCGGGTAGCCGAGCAACGGTGGAACGCGCACTCATCCCGCACCGGCCACGGTAGCCGATGGGCGGACGATATCGAGCTTGCGCAGCGCGCCACGCAGCTGGCGGAGCAACTCCGTCGCGTCGGCGGTGGCTGCGCCGGGCAAGGCGCGGATCACGATGTCGGTATCAGCGGGCAGCTCGGCGATCACCTGGCCGCACATATGACGCAGGCGGCGGGCTACGCGGTGACGAATCACCGCGTTGCCCACCGCCTTGCTGACAATCAATCCGAACCGCGGACCGCCCACGCGGACCAACGATCCGGCCTCAGCCGCATCGCTTCGTCGTCCACTCGCGCCCATAGTTCCGTCATACCCGTGCACGAGCGCGTGTACGACCAGATCTCGCCTCCCGATTCGCTGGCCGCGGCGCACCGTCCGGGAGAAGTCGGCACGATGATGCAACCGATACGGCTCAGGCAACACCCGAGCGTCCGAGAGCGAGGATCAGGCAGTGAGGGACTTGCGGCCCTTGCCGCGTCGCGCGGAAACGATGGCGCGACCAGCGCGGGTGCGCATCCGGAGACGGAAGCCGTGGACTCGCGCCCGACGACGGTTGTTCGGCTGGAACGTCCGCTTGCCCTTGGCCACGGTCAACACTCCTCGAGTAGGTGGGCGCCGTCCGGTGCCCAAAGCTTGTCGGTGATACGTCTTTGCGCGATGAATCGCGAGGTGGTCATCATCGATGCGCGTCGGTCCTGGCGCACGAGGTCGATACGACCTGACACGGTCAGCACAAGACCGCCACCGCACCAAGGGGTGACTGTACGAGGGTACTGATCGGCAAAGTGCGGGTCAAACTCGGCCCATCGGTCCCGAGGCCTGCATGGGGACGCCGCACCGGAGTCACGCATCCTGGGTATAACCGTGAGTTCGTCCACACCCCTAGCCGTCGACCCGCGCACCGGCCAGGGTACGTAGCCAGAAGATTGCTGCAGAACCGCAGGTCCACGTCGTATAGCGGCGGAGCGCAACCTCGTTTCACATTTCCCCAGGGTTCTCCACATCTGTGGATAATTGTGTGGAAAGACCCCTGGAGTGGCATATTCGTAGGGCCGACGGTGCCACGCCGCCGCCCGGATGGGGGACCCGGGCAGCGTCCGAACCGGTTACGGACGTACGCGGAATCACAACATCGACTCAGTCACGCCGATACTCCGCAGGCTCCGACCGTCTGCTCCTATCGCCTACTTCCGGGGAGGAAACTGCATGGACGACGAGCAGAACGTGTTGGCCACCGTGTGGCCGGAGGTGGTCGCCGAACTCACCACCGGCTCGGCCGATGGTGCCATCCCGCCGGTGTCCCGGGCACAGCAGGCCTGGCTGAAACTGGTCAAGCCGCTGACCGTGGCGCAGGGATTCGCCTTGCTCTCGGTGCCATCGTCGTTGGCCCAGGAGGCCATCGAACGCGATCTGCGGGAACCCATTCTGCGCTCGCTCGGCCGTCGTCTCGGTCCGCAGGTCGAGGGCCTCGGCGTCCGGATCGCGGCGCCGGCGACGCAGCCGACCGAACGCCCCGGCAATAACCCGCGTCACGCGCGCATGACGAGTCGGCCCGAGCGTGGCCGCGACAGCGGTCGCGGTCCGGCGGGCTATCCCGCCCCCGACTATCCCGGACGTAATGACTACGCCCCGCCGCGTTATGCACAGCACAACGATTACCCGGCGGCGCCCGAATACGCGCCGGGGCCGGAGTACTCGGCGGCACCCGACTATGAGGCCGCGCCCGAATACGCCGCGGGCCCACCCGAGTACCTGCCGGTGCCCGGATACGAAGTGGCGGGGGAGTACCCGACCGACGAATACCCGAGCCGTGGCGAATACCCGAGCCAGACCAACGGTGAACGGCATGAGCCGCCCGCGCCTCGTCGCGAATCCGGACTCCCGCCGCGACGTGATTCGGTGCCACCCGGCCAGGAGTCTCTGTTCAATCCGGAACCGACACCGGAACCGGTGCGGGCGCAGAGCCGCGCGCCGATGCGGGAGGCGGCATCGGCACGAGAATCCCGGCCGGGCACCGATCCGGCCATCGCGGCCGCGCACGAATCCGTCCGCGAGCCGATCTCGGACAACTCGCACGACGACGAACCCGTCGTCAATGTCCGCAATTCGTGGCCGACCTACTTCACCAAGTCGCAGGAGAATCCGGCGCCGTCGAATTCCTCGGCGAGCCTGAATGCCAAATACACCTTCGAGACCTTCGTCATCGGCGCGTCCAATCGGTTCGCGCACGCCGCGGCGGTCGCGATCGCGGAGGCGCCCGCGCGGGCTTACAACCCGCTGTTCGTCTGGGGCGCCTCGGGTCTCGGCAAGACCCATCTGCTGCACGCGGCCGGACACTATGCCCAGCGGCTGTTCCCCGGCATGCGGGTGAAGTACGTATCGACCGAGGAATTCACCAACGACTTCATCAACAGTCTGCGCGACGACCGCAAGGTGGCATTCAAGCGCCGCTACCGCGAGACCGACATTCTGCTGGTCGACGACATCCAGTTCATCGAGGGCAAGGAAGGTATCCAGGAGGAGTTCTTCCATACCTTCAACACCTTGCACAACGCCAATAAGCAGATCGTGGTGTCCTCCGACCGGCCGCCCAAGCAGCTGGCCACGCTGGAGGAGCGGCTGCGGACCCGGTTCGAATGGGGCCTGATCACCGATGTGCAGCCGCCGGAGTTGGAGACGCGCATCGCGATTCTGCGCAAGAAGGCGCGGATGGACCGGCTCGACGTGCCGCACGACGTGCTGGAACTGATTGCCAGTCGGGTCGAGCGCAATATCCGAGAGCTGGAGGGTGCGCTGATCCGGGTGACGGCCTTCGCCTCGCTGAACGGCCAGCCGTTGGATCTGCCGTTGGCCGAGGTCGTACTGCGCGACCTCATGCCGGATACCGCGACGCTGGAGATCAACGCGGCCACGATCATGGCCGTCACCGCCGAATACTTCAACACCACGCTCGAGGAGCTGACCGGGCCGGGTAAGGCCCGGCCGCTGGCCCAGGCCCGGCAGATCGCCATGTATCTATGCCGGGAACTAACGGATCTATCGCTACCCAAGATCGGCCAGGCCTTCGGTCGCGACCACACCACGGTCATGTACGCGGAGAAGAAAGTGCGCAAGGAGATGACCGAGCGGCGCCGCGTGTACGACCAAGTTCAAGAACTAACAGCCCGAATTAAACAGCGTTCGCGCTGACCGGCACTAACACCCCGGCACCGCCCCTGACCTGGGGCGGTGCTTTTTTATGCCCTGTGGACTCCTCGAGGAATTCTTGTGGAGTCCTCGAGGAAACTCCGAGTTGTGCACCGGTTCGTCCACAGGCTGTGCGGATGATCGTGGATCCATTGCTAACAGGGGTGGAATCAACAGAGTCCACAGCCGTATCCACACACAGCCCCTGACCAGCGATGGGCCCGGTCAGCGGCTTGGGGAATCCTCGAGGAGTCCGTGTGGAGTCCTCGAGGATTCCTCGAGCTGTCCACGATTCGGTGCACATGTGTGAACAACCTGGTGAATCAGGTGGAACAACTCGAGGAGCGCTCGAGGATGAATGGGGGACAAACCCGCAACGTCCACAACCCCCATCCGTTCATCCTCGAGTCACCCAGCGGTCATCCCCACCGCACCACGCCCCCGGACCTGCGGATTCGTCCGCAGTCCACAGATTCCACAGTGCCTACTACTACTTCAGTTCTTCTTCTTGAAGATCTCTCTTCAAAACAGGATGTGTGGAAAGTCGATCAGTGAGCATCGGCACCCGAGCCACTCGCCGAGACAAGCAAGGAGAAGAGGGGGCGACACATCCGCGCGATTCACCCGCACCTGTTCTCCTTGCTCGATATTTCGCAGCACGGATCGTGTTCGCTACACAGAACAACCGGAGGGTCGGACTAGGTTCAGCTGGCCCGGACGAGTACGGTTCAATGTCGGTCGCCTATGCCAGACTGCAAGGCGGCAGGTACAGCACCCCCTTTCGAGAATCAACGCTGACGAAGCCGACAGAGATCACGGAACCGGGAGAGGACAGAACGGGCGATGGAGCTGGCGAGTATGAAATTTCGGGTCGCCCGAGAGGATTTCGCCGAGTCCGTTGCATGGGTGGCACGAAGCCTCCCGTCGCGGCCTCCGGTCCCGGTGCTCGGCGGCGTACTGCTCGTGGCGGGCGAGGACGGGCTGACCGTCTCCGGCTTCGACTACGAGGTCTCCGCGCAGATGCGCGTCGCGGCCGAGGTCGCCGGACCTGGCGAGGTGCTCGTCTCCGGCCGACTGCTCGCGGATATCACCAAGGCGTTGTCCAATAAGCCGGTCGATGTCGCCATCGACGGCACCCGTGTGCTGATCACCTGCGGCAGTGCGAAGTTCTCGCTGCCGACCATGCCGGTCGAGGATTATCCCCAGCTGCCCGAGGTGCCGCAGCAGACCGGCGAGCTGAGCGTCGATGTCTTCGCCGAGGCGGTCGGCCAGGTGGCGGTCGCCGCCGGACGCGACGACACGCTGCCGATGCTCACCGGCATCCGGGTCGAGATCGAGGGACCGCAGGTCGTGCTCGCGGCCACCGACCGATTCCGGTTGGCGGTCCGGCACATCGAATGGCAGCCCGCCCGCACCGATATCGAGACTTCGGTGCTGATTCCGGCCCGGACACTGTCGGAGGCCGCGAAGACGCTGGGCCCCTCCGATGCTCCCGTACAGCTTTCGCTCGGCACCGGCAGTGGCGCGGACGGTCTGCTCGGCATCGTGAACGCGGGCCGCCGGACCACCACCCGGCTGCTCGATGCGGAATTCCCCAAGTTCCGCCAATTGCTCCCCAAGGAGCACACCTCGATCGCCACCCTCCCGGTCGCCACGTTGACCGACGCCATCAAGCGCGTCGCGCTGGTCGCCGAGCGCGGTGCACAGGTGCGGCTGGAATTCACCGACGAGGGGCTGCTGCTCTCGGCGGGCGGCGATGACGCGGGTCGCGCCGAGGAGTGGCTGGAGGCCGAATTCCGCGGCGAGTCACTGACAATCGCGTTCAATCCGGGCTACCTCATCGACGGCCTCTCCGCGCTGCACGCCGATCGGGTCACCTTCGGCTTCACCACGCCGAGCCGTCCCGCAGTGCTGCTGCCCGCGAGCGATGAGGAACCCAAGGTGACGGAATCCGGTGCGTTCGTCGCACTGGAGAGCCCGTACATCTACCTGTTGATGCCGGTTCGGTTGCCGGGCTGAGCATCGGCGGCGATGCGATTTATCCACAGTTCGTCCACAGACAGTGGATGGACCACAAGATGTTGTGGTTTGCGCCCGATTCGTCGCCCGCAGCGGCAGAAAACGGCGATGACGACGGCCGGAGCGGAGTAGACGGGTGTTCATCCGGACGCTGTCACTGCGCGACTTCCGCTCCTGGGAGCACGCCGAGCTCGAATTATCCCCAGGCCGAACGGTTTTTCTGGGGGCGAATGGCAACGGCAAAACGAACCTGCTCGAGGCGGTCGGTTACCTCGCCACCCTGGGCTCACATCGGGTCGCCGCCGACGCACCGCTGATCCGTATCGGTACCGAACGCGCCAGGATCGGCGCGACCGTCGTGAACGCGGGCCGCGAACTGCGCATCGATCTCGAATTGAACCAGGGCGCCGCGAATCGTGCGCAGATCAACCGATCTCCGGTGCGCAGGCCGCGAGAAATCCTCGGCATTCTGCAGACGGTGCTCTTCGCACCGGAGGACCTCGCCTTGGTCCGCGGCGATCCGGGTGAACGGAGGCGCTTCCTCGACGAGTTGTGCACAGCCAGGTTGCCGCGGCTGGCCGCCGTGCGCGCCGACTACGACCGGGTGCTGCGACAGCGCTCGGCCCTGTTGAAATCCGCTGGGCGCCAAGCCCGCTCGAAGGCGGAGCTCAGCACCCTGGATGTATGGGACGGGCATTTGGCGACCCACGCCTCGGTGCTGCTCGCACAGCGACTGCGCCTGGTGCACGATATGTATCCCTATCTCGCACAGGCGTACTCGTCGATCGCGCCCGAATCACGCCCCGCCGCAATCGGCTACCGCAGCGCGAGCCTGCCGCCGGAATTCCTGGACCCCGCGCGCGCACCGCAGCCCGATGACGTCGAGGCGCTGGAGGCGAATATGCTGCGCGAACTGGCGGCGGCGCGGCCGAAGGAATTGGAGCGCGGGGTCTGTCTGGTCGGCCCGCACCGCGACGATCTGGATCTGATGCTCGGCACTGCCCCTGCGAAAGGCTTTGCCAGCCATGGTGAGTCGTGGTCGTTCGCACTGGCGCTGCGGCTCGCGGCCTTCGAACTGCTGCGCGTCACCGGCGCCGAACCGGTCCTGCTGCTCGATGACGTCTTCGCCGAACTCGATCGCCGCCGACGCACGGCGCTCGCCGAGGTTGCGGCCGGTGCCGAACAGGTGCTGATCACCGCCGCGGTCCCCGAGGACGTGCCCGTGGAACTTTCCGCGGTTCCGCTCCGGGTTGAAACGAACGGCGGTGCGGACGGCCGCATCTCCCGAATCGCCGACCGGGAATCCGACGCCGCCACCGGTTGATTGGGCACCGTCGGATCCCTGTCGCGTCGGTAAGATCAGCGCCGATTGCAATGCGACGCGTCGGCAACCAGCGCGCGAACGGCGGGGAGAGAGGCGGACCTCGTGAGCGAGCGTCAGCGAGTGAACCATCAGCACAGCGCGCAATCGCGCACGGCGGAGCTGAGC
>NZ_BDBY01000142.1 GCF_001613225.1 Nocardia pseudovaccinii NBRC 100343 | reverse complement strand
TCCGACTGCGTCGAATGCATCCGCATCCGAGCCGGAACCGGAGTTGCGCGGTATCGATCTGGCGCGGCGTGCGCTGGAGGAGGCGCGGGCGGCCGCGAAGGCGAGCGGTAAATCGGTGGGGCAGGGCCGGGCATCGCCGCGTCGGCTGCGCACCGGAGCCCGCCGTCGCACCGGCTGGTCCGGCGCGCGGCCCGATGACCGTGACCCGCAGCTGCTTTCGAGCCTGGCCGGCGCCATCGCGAAGAATCGGGGCTGGTCGGCCAAGGTCGCCGAGGGCATGGTCTTCGGCCGCTGGGCCGGTGTGGTCGGTGAGGACATCGCCTCCCATGCGACCCCGATGACATTGAAGGACGGCGTGCTGAGCATCGCCGCCGAATCCACGGCGTGGGCCACCCAGCTGCGTATGCTGCAGGGCCAGATCCTGGCGAAGATCAATGCGGCGGTGGGACAGGGCGTGGTCACATCCTTGAAGATCACCGGTCCGGCGGCGCCGAGCTGGCGCAAGGGTGAGCGGCACATCAAAGGCCGAGGTCCACGGGACACCTACGGATAGGCGACAGTCCAGTGCCTAGCTCAGTTTCACGTGGAACGCCGCGGTCGTCGTGTGCGAGTCCGCAACGTAGGCTGAATTATGCTGCGGCTATCCGTGCACGAGGCCGCGATCACGGCTCCGCTACACAGGCAACTCTCAGGCCGAATCTGATGGACTCAAAGAGGTTGAAGGCGGAACCGACCCATGCTCGGTCGATTTCTCGCATCCACGGAGCCGTCAGGGGTGTCGTAGGTGCATTGTGGCTTGGGTCTACCAGTAGGATGGTGGGGTAACTAGCGGCGAACCTTTCGGCGCGTTCCGTACAGCCCGCGCGTGGACCCGTATTTTCACGACCAGAATCAGACCGGGACCCCACGCGTGCTGGCCGACCGCTGCGCCAAGGATCAGCAAGTAAGGAGAGCTACCGACCAGTGGCTGCCATGGACTCCAACGTAGACGGCTCGAACAAGCCCAAGTCAGGCAATTACGGTGCCGAATCCATCACCGTCCTCGAAGGTCTCGAAGCCGTTCGCAAGCGGCCCGGTATGTACATCGGCTCCACGGGTGAGCGCGGTCTGCATCACCTGATCTGGGAGGTCGTCGACAACTCGGTCGATGAGGCGATGGCCGGGTACGCGACGCAGGTGGATGTGAAACTGCTGGCGGACGGTGGCGTCGAGGTGATCGACGACGGCCGCGGTATCCCGGTGGCGATGCACGCCCAGGGTGTGCCCACCATCGAGGTCGTCATGACCCAGTTGCACGCAGGCGGCAAGTTCGACTCCGATTCCTATGCGGTGTCGGGCGGTCTGCACGGTGTCGGCATCTCCGTGGTGAACGCGCTCTCCACCCGCCTCGAGGCGGATGTGGACGTGGACGGGTACCACTGGACGCAGGAATACAAGGATTCCAAGCCCGGCAAGCTGATGCAGGGCGATCCGACCAAGCGCACCGGCACCACGATTCGCTTCTGGGCCGACCCGAACATCTTCGAGACCACCACCTACAACTTCGAGACGGTCGCGCGCCGTCTGCAGGAGATGGCATTCCTGAACAAGGGCCTCACCATCACCTTGACCGACGAGCGGGTGGCCGAGACCGACGTCATCGACGAGGTGGTGAGCGATACCGCCGAGGCACCCAAGCATGCCGATCCGGATGCGCCCGCCGCGCCGGTCGAGCACAAGGTCAAGACGCGGACCTACCACTACCCGGGTGGTCTGGAGGATTTCGTCCGGCATATCAACCGGACCAAGCAGGCCATCCACAACTCCGTCGTCGCGTTCACCGGCAAGGGCACCGGGCACGAGCTCGAGGTCGCGATGCAGTGGAACTCC
>NZ_BDBY01000141.1 GCF_001613225.1 Nocardia pseudovaccinii NBRC 100343 | reverse complement strand
TGATGAGGACAGAGGAGGTCGGCTGCCATGGCACAAGAGCAGACCAAGCGCGCCGGGGGCGGCGACGAGGACGAGGGTCCGGAGGGCGTTGACGCCGCCGGTCAGGAGCGCCGCGAAAAACTGGCGGAGGATACCGACGACCTGCTCGACGAGATCGATGATGTGCTCGAGGAGAACGCGGAAGACTTCGTTCGCGCGTATGTGCAGAAGGGCGGCCAGTGACAGCAGGTGACCCCTTGCGTCTCCACCCGGGGCACGCCCTCTCGTCATTCACCGAGCACCTGCGCATGCACGCACCGGAACTGTTGCCTGGCAACCGATTCGGCGCGATCGACGGTGCCACCGGAATCTCCGGTGGCACCGCCGCGAAGGACCTGGCTCCGCACGGAACCACCATCGTGGCGGTCTCGTTCCGCGGTGGTGTGCTGATCGCCGGTGACCGGCGGGCCACCCAGGGAAACCTGTTGGCCAGCAGGGATATCGAGAAGGTGTACATCACCGACACCTATTCGGCGGCCGGTATCGCGGGCACCGCGGGCATGGCCATCGAGATGGTGCGACTGTTCGCCGTCGAGTTGGAGTACTACGAGAAGATCGAGGGTGTCTCGCTGACCTTCGACGGCAAGGCCAACAAGCTGTCGAAGATGGTGCGCGACAACCTCCCTGCCGCGCTGCAGGGTCTGGCGGTGGTTCCGGTGCTGGTCGGCTACGACAAGCACGCCACCGATCCGGACAAGGCCGGTCGCATCGTGTCCTACGACGTGGTCGGCGGGCGCAGTGAGGAGCGGTTCGGTTACACCGCTGTCGGTTCGGGTTCGATGTTCGCGAAGTCGTCGTTGAAAAAGTTGTACGCCAAGGGAATCGATGAGGATCGCGCATTGCGGATCGCCGTCGAATCGCTCTTCGACGCGGCCGACGACGACACCGCCACCGGCGGACCGGATCTGGTGCGCGGCATCTACCCGACGGCCATCGTCATCAACGACGAGGGCGCCGACGAGGTGACCGAATCGCGGTTGGAGGAGATCACGCGGGCGATCGTCGCCGATCGCGAGGCCGCGGAAGAGGGGAGTGCCTCAGCATGACACTGCCGTATTACGCGTCGGCCGAACAGATCATGCGCGACAAGACCGAGCTCGCGCGCAAGGGCATCGCTCGCGGTCGCAGTGTGATCGTGCTGACCTACGACAAGGGTGTGCTGTTCGTCGCGGAGAATCCCTCCGCGACATTGCACAAGGTGAGCGAGCTGTACGACCGCGTCGGGTTCGCGGCTGTCGGCAAGTACAACGAATTCGAGGCACTGCGCCGCGGCGGCATCCTGCAGGCCGACCTGAAGGGCTACCAGTACGACCGGCGCGATGTCACCGGTCGTGGCCTGGCCAATGCCTACGCGCAGACCCTCGGCACGATCTTCACCGATCAGCTCAAGCCCTATGAGGTGGAGATCTGCGTCGCCGAGGTCGGCTACCCGGAACAGTCACCGGAATCGGTGCTGTACCGGATCACCTTCGACGGCTCGATCGTGGACGAGCGCGAATATGTGGTGATGGGCGGTACGACCGAGCCCATCATGACCGCGTTGAAGACCTCCTACCAGCCCGGACTCGATCTGGCCGGTGCGGTCGGCGTGGCTGTGAAGGCTCTGAAGGCCGGGGTACCCGAGGGTGCCGCGGACAAGGACAAGCGGGTGCTCGGGGTGGGTTCGCTCGAGGTCGCCACCCTCGAACAGGCACGACCGCGGCGGGCATTCCGCCGGGTCGCGGGCGCGGCCCTGGACCAGTTGCTGAACGGCGGCAAGTCGGGGAACAAGGCCGAGGCGGCGCCCGCCGAGGCGAAGTCCGAGGACGCTCCCGAATCGGAGTAGTCCACCTCCATCGTTCGACTGCGAAGGCCCTCCCGATTCTTCGGGAGGGCCTTCGTTTCGGCCGGTAGTTTTCCGCCGAACATTTCGCTCACGTGCGAAATCGTTGTGAAGACGTATGCACCGGGGTTGTCCGCAGCCCCACGCGAGCACATGACATGGCTGTAATGTCGATAGTGTGCAGCGACGAATCATGGGGATCGAGACCGAATTCGGTGTGACGTGCACCTTCCACGGACACCGTCGGCTCAGCCCCGACGAGGTGGCCCGGTATCTATTCCGCCGGGTAGTTTCCTGGGGCCGTAGCTCTAACGTGTTCCTCCGCAACGGTGCTCGGCTCTACCTCGATGTCGGGTCGCATCCGGAGTACGCCACCGCAGAGTGCGACAACTTGGCGCAGCTGGTCACGCACGACCGGGCCGGTGAGCGCGTGCTGGAGGAGTTGCTGATCGACGCCGAACAGCGCCTCGCGGAGGAAGGCATCGGCGGCGACATCTACTTGTTCAAAAACAACACCGACTCCGCGGGCAACTCCTACGGCTGCCACGAGAACTTCCTCGTCGTGCGGGCCGGAGAGTTCTCCCGGATCTCGGATGTGCTGCTGCCGTTCCTGGTCACACGTCAGCTGATCTGCGGTGCGGGCAAGGTGCTGCAGACGCCGAAGGCGGCCACGTTCTGCCTGTCCCAGCGGGCCGAGCACATCTGGGAGGGCGTCTCCTCGGCGACCACCCGCTCGCGCCCGATCATCAACACCCGCGACGAGCCGCACGCCGACGCGGAGAAGTACCGGCGTCTGCATGTGATCGTCGGTGACTCGAATATGTCCGAGACCACCACCATGCTGAAGGTCGGCACGGCGGCGCTGGTGCTGGAGATGATCGAGGCGGGCGTCTCGTTCCGCGATTTCGCCCTGGACAACCCGATTCGCGCCATCCGCGAGGTCAGCCACGACCTGACCGGTCGTCGTCCGGTCCGGCTCGCCGGGGGACGTCAGGCGAGTGCGCTCGACATCCAGCGCGAGTACTACGCCCGCGCCGTCGAGCACCTGCGCAATCGCGACCGGGACCCGAATATCGACCAGGTCGTCGATCTGTGGGGCCGCACCCTGGACGCGGTCGAGGCGCAGGACTTCGCCAAGGTCGACACCGAGGTCGACTGGG
>NZ_BDBY01000140.1 GCF_001613225.1 Nocardia pseudovaccinii NBRC 100343 | reverse complement strand
ATCACCGCCGCCCAGGAAGCGGGCCGTGACTTCACCGTCGACTGGGTGCACCTCAAGCTCAACGACCAGGCCCAGCGCACGGTCTTGTGCAAGGACCCGTTCCGCTCTGTCGACGAACGAGTGGATCGGCTGATCGCCTCGATGTAAGCGCTACTCCTCGGCGAGGTAGCGCTCGACGGTCTCGACCTTCGAGGTCATGGCGTCGGTGACGCCCGGGCGGATATCGGCTTTGAGGACGAGGCTGCAGCGGGGCGCCGCGGCGAGGACGGCGTCGGTCGCGGCTTTGACCACGGCCATGACCTCGTCCCATTCGCCTTCGATCGTGGTGAACATGGCGCCGGTGCGATTGGGCAGACCGCTGGCTCGCACGATGCGGACGGCTTCGGCGACGGCTCGGCCGACGTCGACGCCCTCGCCGAGCGGTGTGACTGAGAACGCGATGATCATGGCTCCATAATGGCCGCGCGCGAACCGGATCGGAGTGAATCGCGCGCCGACGCGCGGTCGCGGTGGGCGGCCGATTACCCTGTGTCGAGTGGCGATATCCAAGGTCGAGCGGCTGATGAATCTGGTCATCGCGCTGCTGTCGACCCGGCAATTCCTGACCGCGGAGCGGATTCGGGACAGCGTCGCGGGGTACGAGGATTCGGCCAGCGACGAGGCGTTCAGCCGAATGTTCGAACGCGATAAGAACGAGCTGCGTGACCTGGGGATTCCCTTGGAGGTCGGGCAGGTGAGCCGATTTTCGACGGTGGAGGGCTATCGGATCAACCGTGACGCCTACGAACTCCCCGATATCGATCTGACCAGCGAGGAAGCGGCGGCGGTCGCGGTCGCGGTGCAGATGTGGGAGTCACCGGAGCTGGCGGCCGCGGCCGAGGGCGCGCTGTTGAAGTTGCGTGCGGCCGGGATCCACGTCGAGACTGATGCCGCGGTGGCGTCGGTGCCCGCGGTCCCGGCGCGCACCCGTGGCTCGGATGCGGTGCTCGGCAAGCTGCTGGCCGCGATCGATGCCGGTCAGGCGGTGCGGTTCGAACATCGGGGTGCGATCAACGAGCCGTATGTCATGCGTGATGTGGAGCCGTGGGGTGTGGTCACCCACAACGGCCGCTGGTATCTGGTCGGGCACGATCGGAACCGGGAGGCGGTCCGCAGCTTCCGGCTATCGCGCATCGGCGATGATGTGACCGCCTACGGCCCGCCCAATGCGGTCGGCAAGCCCGAGGGCGTGGATCTGCGTGAGATCGTCGGGACGGTCACCGGCAGCGCCCCGGTGACCGGAACCGCTACGGTGTGGGTGGCCGACGGCCACGGCCGTGAGATCCGTCGACTCGGGCCCGTGCTGGAAGAGCGCACCATCGGCGAACGCCACGGCGTGGTCGTCGAATTGCCCATCCGATCCCGAGATTGGTTGGCGCGCTTGATCACCGGACTCGGTCCAGATGCCGTAGTGCTCGCACCGGAGGAACTGCGCGCGGATGTGGTTGCGCGATTGCGTTCGGTCTTCGACCACACGGAGGTCACCGCATGAGCGAGCGTAGCGAGCGAACAATAGATACAGCCGAGCTCTCGCTCGTGCCGGAGCCGAGCGTCAGCGAGGTGCAGGCATGAGCGAGCGAAAGCCAGGTGTAGCCGAGCGGACGACAGGCACAGCCGAGCGCAGTCGACTTTCGGTTCGGCTCTCACGGCTGCTCAACATGATTCCGTACTTCATCGCCAATCCGGGGATCAGTGCCGCCGAGGCCGCCGCCGATCTCGGCGTGACAACCAAACAGCTGATGAGCGATCTCAACCAGCTGTGGATGTGCGGCCTACCCGGCTACGGGCCGGGCGACCTGATCGACCTGTCGTTCTCCGAGGAGAGCATCGAGGTCACCTTCTCGGCGGGCATCGACCGGCCGCTGCGGCTGACCTCCACCGAGGCGACCGCATTGCTGGTGGCGCTGCGCTCGATCGTGGATATGCCGGGCATGGTCGATCCGACCGCGGCGCATGCGGCGATCGCGAAACTGGAATCGGCCATCGTCGGCGGCAAGACCGTCGACGAGGCCCGCGAACACCTGCCGACCGAGGCCCCGGCGGTATCGACGGTACGTTCGGCGCTGGCCTGCCAGCGCGTGCTGCGACTGGTCTACTACTCGGCGAGCCGCGATGTCGTATCCGAGCGCGTCGTCGATCCCATTCGGATTGTCCTGGTGGACAACAACAGTTACCTGCAGGCCTGGTGCCGCGAGGCCGAAGGAGTGCGACTGTTCCGCTTCGATCGGATCGAGGCGGCCACCGAACTCGACGAGCCCGCCCGGCCACCGAGCCATGCGACCGCGGAGGCCGCCGCACTCGACCTGTTCCAGGACGATCCCGCGGTTCCATTGGCACGCTTGCGCATTCGCGGTGATTACGGTTGGGTACTCGATCAATACCCGATGCACCGGATGGCGGTGCACCCGGACGGCAGCATCGAGACGACCATGCGCTTCGCCACCATGGACTGGATGGCGCGGCTGCTGCTCGGCTTCGGTTCCGGCGTCACGGTGCTCGGCCCGCCCGAATTGATCACCGCGGTGCGCGAACGCTCGAACGCCGCGCTGGCCGCCTACGAATCGGCCGGTTTCCTGGAGACCAGATGAATCGCACGGAGGCTGGAGCGGTGTGAGTGAGGTAGTAGCACCCGCTCGGGTGCTGGTCCTGGGCGCCGGAAGTATCGGGTCCTTTGTCGGCGGAAAGCTGGCGGCGGCCGGCGCCGATGTCACATTCGTCGGCCGCCAGCGGGTGCTGGACGAGATCAGCGCGTCCGGGCTGCGGCTCACCGACCTCGACGGCGGTGACGTCGCGGTGGCGGGGGATGCGGTGCGGGTGTCGACCACGCCGGAGGATGTCGGGTCCGCCGATCTGGTGCTGGTTACGGTGAAGTCGGCGGCGACCGCGGCGGCGGTGCGCGACCTCGACGGCAAGATCCGCCCCGGCACCCTGGTGCTGAGCCTGCAGAACGGTATCGGCAACGACGCGGTGATCCGCGAGATCCTGCCCACCTGCGTGGTGCTGGCAGGCATGGTGATGTTCAACGTCGTGCACCAGCCCGACGGCCGGTTCCATCGCGGTACCGAGGGCGGGCTGGCGGTGCAGGACGATCCGGCGCTCGCACAGTTCACCGACGTATTCGCGCGGGCTGGTCTGCCACTGCGGCGGTATCCGGACCTGCTGCCGGTGCAATGGGCGAAACTGCTGCTGAACCTCAACAACCCGATCAATGCGCTGTCCGGCAGGCCGCTGCGCGAGGAACTGTCCGACCGCGACTTCCGGCGCTGCCTGGCCCTCACCCAGCGTGAGGCGCTCGCCGCGATGCACAGGGCGCGAATTCGCCCCGCCCGGCTGACGCCGCTGCCGCCGGAGTGGATGGCTCGGCTGCTGACTGTTCCGGACGGGATCTTCCGCCGGGTCGCCGCGACCGTACTGGCCATCGATCCGGAGGCGCGCTCGTCCATGGCCGATGACCTCGAACTCGGTCGCAAGACCGAAATCTCCTGGTTGTGCGGGGAGATCGTGAGCCTCGGCGCGATGGTGGGCCTGCCGACACCGGTCAACCAGCGTCTCATCGAACTGATCGTGGCCGCCGAACACGGCGACCGCCGCGACTGGACCGGACCGGAACTGCTGGAGCAACTGCGAACGGCCGCAGGGCGATCTTGAACCCCGCGGGCCGCGGACTTCGTGTCGTACAAGTGCGGTTGAACGCACAGCGAACGCGCACCGACGCGGGCGTTCTCGCATGTCATAGTCCGGTAGCATCGGAGCTACCACATTCTTTGGAGGTTTAATTATGGGCAGTCTGAGCATCTGGCACTGGCTGATCATCGCCGCGGTCTTCGTGATGTTCTTCGGCGCGAAGCGTATGCCCGATGCCGCCCGCAGCCTGGGCCGCTCGCTGCGCATCTTCAAGAGCGAAGTCAGCCAGATGCAGAACGAGAGCAGCAGCGCACAGGCAAGTGCGGCACCGGTGCAGCAACCGGCCGCCGAACTGCCGCAGGCCTCGGCGGTCCAGCCGACGGTCGCGCAGCCGCAGGCCGAGCCCCAGGCCCAGCCGAAGTCGCTCTGAGCCCAGCCTTGCCGCCGGGGTGAGTAGCGAACTCGCTCCGGGCCTAGTGCTGTTGCCCGCCGACCGCTGCGGGCACCGTCGACCCCAGGGGCCAACACACCACCATGCGAATCCCGTTCGATCCCCGGCGCAGTAAGCGCAGGACGAATCCCGACGGCACCATGTCGTTGGTCGAGCATCTGCAGGAGCTGCGCCGTCGGCTGCTGATCTCGATTGCCGCGGTCGTCATCACCACGCTGTTCGGCTTCTTCTGGTACGCGCACACGATCTTCGGCATCGAAAGCCTCGGTTCGCTGCTGACCGGACCCTACTGTTCACTGCCCGCCTCGTCACGAGCCGTGCTCACTACAGACGGCGCCTGTCGTCTGCTGGCGACCGCTCCCTTCGAACAGTTCATGCTGCGGTTGAAGGTCGGTATGACGGCGGGCGTGGTACTGGCTGCCCCGGTGTGGCTCTATCAGATCTGGGCCTTCATCACGCCCGGTCTGTATGCGAAGGAACGCAAGTACGCGGTCGGCTTCGTCACCTCCGGTAGCGCACTGTTCGTGACCGGCGCCGTACTCGCGTATTGGGTTGTCGCGCACGCGTTGAGCTTTCTGCTGAATATCGGCAACAACGCGCAGATCACCGCGCTGAGCGGTACGCAATACTTCAGCTTCATCATCCAGCTGCTCGTCATCTTCGGTGTCAGCTTCGAAATCCCGCTGCTGGTAGTCGGATTGAATCTGGTCGGGGTGCTGCACTACGACAAGCTCGCCAAGTGGCGGCGCGGAATCGTCTTCGGGCTCTTCGTCTTCGCCGCGATCGTGACCCCGCAGGATCCGTTCTCCATGCTGGCCTTGGCGCTGGCCCTGACGGTGCTGTTCGAGGTCGCCATCCAGTTCTCGCGGATCAACGACAAGCGGCGCGCACGTCGGGAGGCCGAGGAATTGGCGGCGCTGGCGGATGAGGAAGCCTCCACGATCTCCGGTCCCGAGCCGATCAACCCCGCCGATTCGATCATGGATCCGGCGGAGAAATCAGCGCGACCCGTGTCGGACTACTCCGATACCCTCTGACCGTGACGTATCACCAGTCGCAGGCGGGCGAGCTGGCAAAGTTCTCCGCCGAGCTGACTTTCGGGTTGGATCCCTTCCAACGCAATGCCTGTAAAGCCCTCGAGGGCGGTCACAGTGTGCTGGTCTGTGCCCCGACCGGCGCGGGTAAGACCGTCGTCGGCGAATTCGCGGTGCACCTCGCGTTGGCAGCGGGCGGAAAGTGTTTCTACACCACACCGATCAAGGCGCTGTCGAACCAGAAGTTCGCCGATCTGACCGAGCGGCACGGGCGCGACCAGGTCGGACTGCTCACCGGCGACCAGTCGATCAACCCGGACGCGCCGGTGGTCGTGATGACCACCGAGGTGCTGCGCAATATGCTCTACGCCTCCTCGGACGCGCTGCGCGGGCTGTCGTATGTGGTGATGGACGAGGTGCACTACCTCGCCGACCGCTTCCGCGGCGCGGTCTGGGAGGAGGTCATCCTGCACCTGCCGCCGGATGTGCGGCTGGTCAGCCTGTCCGCGACGGTCAGCAATGCCGAGGAATTCGGCGCGTGGATGGAAACCGTGCGCGGCGATACCGCGGTGGTCGTGGACGAGACCCGTCCGGTGCCGCTGTGGCAGCACGTCATGGTCGGGCGGCGGATGTTCGATCTGTTCGATACCGACTCCAGCGAGCAGAAGGTGCTCGTCGACGAGGATCTGGTGCGCTATATCCGCCACCGTGAGGCGGCGGACCGGATGAACGGCTGGGGTGGACCGCGCGGTCGCGGTGGCAACCGCAACTTCCGGCCGTTGCCGCGGCCGGAGGTGCTGGCCAAGCTCGATGAGGAAGGGCTGCTGCCCGCGATCACCTTCATCTTCAGCCGAGCCGGATGCGATGGGGCGCTTGCCCAATGCCTGCGTTCGCGACTGGATCTCAGGGGGACGGCAGTCGGCGGAGCCGACGGGGTGGGTAAACACAGCCGTGACGACGAGACCGAAGAGATCGACGCGATCATCGAGAAGCACACCGGGGATCTGCCCAAGGGCGATCTGGAGGTGCTCGGCTACTGGGAGTGGCGCGAGGCGCTGCATCGCGGCCTGGCCGCGCATCACGCGGGCATGCTGCCCGCCTTCCGGCATACCGTCGAGGAATTGTTCGTGCGCGGTCTGGTGCGGGCCGTATTCGCCACGGAGACACTGGCTTTGGGCATCAATATGCCCGCGCGGACGGTGGTGCTCGAGCGGCTGGTCAAGTACAACGGCGAGTCGCACGCCGAGCTGACGCCGGGGGAGTACACGCAGCTCACGGGTCGGGCCGGGCGGCGCGGGATCGATGTCGAGGGCCATGCGGTGGTGCTGTGGCAGCCCGAGGTCGACACCAGCGCGGTCGCCGGGCTCGCCTCCACCCGGACCTATCCGCTGCGTAGTTCGTTCCGGCCGGGCTACAACATGTCGATCAATCTGATCGATCGGATGGGCGCGGACGAGTCGCGGGCACTGCTCGAGCGGTCTTTCGCACAGTTCCAGGCCGACCGATCAGTGGTGGGGCTGGTGCGCGGGATCGAGCGCAATGAGGGGCAGCTACGCAAATTGCGCGATCAGCTCGGCGGCGAGGACGGCGGCTTCCTGGAATACATTTCCCTGCGCGAGCGGATCAAGCAGCGTGAACGTCAGATCGCACAGCAGGGTCGGGCCGATCGGCGCGGAGCCGCGGTCGACGCGCTGGTATCCCTGCGGCGCGGCGACGTGGTGGCCATTCCGTCCGGGCGGCGGGCGGGCCTCGCGGTGATTCTGGAGCCGGATGCCACGCCGGGGGATCCGCGTCCGCTGGTACTGACCGAGGACAAGTGGGCGGGTCGGGTATCGGTCGCCGATTTCCCGGTGCCCGCGAAGACACTGGGGCATATGCGGCTGCCGCGCAAGATCGATCACCGCACGGCACGGACTCGGCGCGATCTGGCATCGGCGTTGCGCAGCACCGGGATCTCGGCGCCGGGCCGGCCGCGGCGCGGTGACCGTTCGCAGGCGGGCGAGGACCGCGAGCTGTCGACATTGCGGCGCAGTCTGCGGTCGCATCCGGCGCATACGCGGCCCGATCGCGAGCAGATGAGCCGGGTCGGCGAGCGCTACAACCGGCTGCTGCGCGAGACCGAGACGATGCGCCAGAAGGTTGCCGCGACCACCAATTCGCTGGCGCGCACCTTCGACCGGATCCTCGGCCTGCTCGAGGAGCGCGGGTTCGTGCACGCGGGCGAGGTGACCGCCGACGGACGGCGGCTGGCCAGGATCTACGCCGAAAGCGATCTGCTGGTCGCCGAATGTCTGCGGCAGGGACTGTGGCGCGGGCTCGGTCCGGCCGAATTGGCGGCGGTGGTCTCCATTCTGGTGTACGAATCCCGCCAGGAGGGCGGCTATCTCGGCGCCAGCGGGCCGACCGAACCGATTCGCCGTGCCGTCGGCGCGACCGTCGGGGTGTGGAGTGAGTTGCGCTCCGATGAGGCACGGCACAAGCTGCCGCCCACCCGTGAACCGGATCTCGGTTTCGTGACAGGTGTTTACAAATGGGCGCGCGGCGATGGGTTGGCCGAGTCGTTGCTGGCCAGCGGTGATCAGAACGCGCCGCTGTCCGCGGGCGATTTCGTGCGGTGGTGCCGACAGGTGATCGATCTGCTCGATCAGATCCACGGAACCGCCGACGATGTGGAGATCGCCGGGACCGCGGCCAAGGCCGTCCGCGCGATCCGACGGGGTGTCGTAGCCGTGGACGCCGCGTAGCCGATTCGATTGTGATTTGATTTCTTTCGCGTACCGACCGTGGCGGAGGAGTCGGACAGGATCGCACCTCATACCGGATTGGTCCTGTTGTGCGACGAGTCTCACGCGGGGGGCTACCGTGTGTATAACGATGCGAGTGGAGGCAACCAGATGAGCGGCCCGTACGGACCGAACGACGCCCCTGGTCCCGGGGAGGGACGCAACGATCCCACCCAGCAGTGGGGCGGACAGCAGGCACCCGGTGCAGCCGGGCCTACTCAGCAGTGGGGTGGTACCCCGCAGGCGCAGCCGACTCAGCAGTGGGGCGATCCGAACGCGCAACAGCCGCAGTGGGGTCAGCCGAATCCGCAGAGCCAGCCGAGTCAGCCGCAGTGGGGTCAGCCGAATCCGCAGAGCCAGCCCAGCCAGCCGCAGTGGGGCCAGCCCCAGCCCAGCCAGCCGAGTCAGCCGCAGTGGGGGCAGCAGCCGACCCAGCAGGACTGGTCCGCGCAGCAGGGGCAGCAACAGCCCTGGCAGCAGGGCCAGCAACAGCCGTGGCAGCCGCAGACCCCGCAGCCGAGCAGCGGCGGTAAGAGCAAGGGCCTGTTCATCGGCCTGGGTGTGCTCGCGCTCGCCGTCATCGGCGCCATCGTGGTGCTGGTGCTCGTCCTGACCAGCAAGGACGAGCTCGACCAAGCCGCCGTTCAGGACGGCGTCAAGAAGGTGCTCTCGGATTCTTACGGAATCCAGGACGTCGCCGACGTCTCCTGCCCCTCCGGCCAGCAGGTCAAGGTCGACGCGACCTTCACCTGTGACCTGAAGGTCAGCGGCGAGCAGAAGAAGGTCACCGTCAAGATCACCAAGGACGACGGAACCTACGAGGTCGGCCGTCCGAACTGACGGTTCTTCGGTCGGCAGGTCGGCGAGCGGGCGTCGGTGGGGCGACCCCGCTTGCGGCGGGCCTGGTAGGCGAGCGCGGGTACGGTGGCGCGGCGACCAGGCGCTCCGCAGGTAGGTCCAACTGCTGAGTCGGGCGGCGCCCGCCGAGTTGTTCGCCTGGTGGCGCAGAGATTTCGCCTGGTGGCGCAGAGATAGCGACGGCCTCGCGCAAGCTGTGCAACCTATGCGAGGTCGTTACTGGGTATACGAGGCCTCGCACTTGTGCGTGACGATCGGTGCGGTCACCCCGAGCGCGCCGCGGTCAGCGCCGCGATCAGGCGGGTGATGGGGCTTTCCGCGTTGTAGGCGGTGGCCAGTTCGCGGAGGCGGTCCGGGTCGGCGGGGGTCGTGGGGAGGGTGTCGAGGCAGGACAGCTCCACATCGGCGTCGCAGACCACGCGAGTGACCGGGGCGGCGGCTTTCAGGTAGGTCTCGGCGGCGCGGAGTTTGGCGCGGATGCCCTGGGCCATATCGGCTGCGGGATCGTCTACGGCCGCGGTGAGCGCGTCGAGGGAGCCGAAGCGGGAGATGAGCATCGCGGCGGACTTCTCGCCGATACCTGCGACGCCGGGCAAGCCGTCGGAGGAGTCGCCGCGCAGGGTCGCCATATCCGCATAGGCCGGGCCCGCATTCTCCAGTGGCACACCGTATTTCGCGGACACCTCGGCGGGGCCGAACAATTCGGCCTTGGCCAGACCACGACCAGCGTAGAGCACGCGCACCGGCGGTGCCGGATCGTCGCGGACGAGTTGGAGCAGGTCACGGTCGCCACTGACAACCACCACCGGATCGGTGCGCTCGCGAGTGGCCAGGGTGCCGAGCACGTCGTCGGCCTCGAGTCCGATCGCGCCGCCGGTGGCGATGCCTGCCGCGGCGAGCACGTCGAGGATCATCTCGACCTGCGGGGTCAAGGTGTCCGGCACGTCCTCGGCGCCGGGTGCCGCATCCGCGGTGGTGTCGAGACGGTGGGTCTTGTAGGTCGGCACCAGCGCCACCCGGAATGCGGGGCGCCATTCCAGGTCCAGGCAGACGACCAACCGGCTCGGCTTGTGCTTGGTGATGAGCGAGGCGACCATATCGGTGAAGCCGCGCAGGGCGTTCACCGATCGGCCGTCGGGTGCGGTGATCTTCTCCGGAATCGCGTGGAACGCGCGGAACCACAGGCTCGCGCCATCGAGCAACAGCAGGGGCCCACCGGAAGTCGCAGTGTTCACGCCGCTGAGGCTACCTGTCCGCAACGACAACCTCGGGTGATCGGTATTCGTATTCGGGTTGATGTCGGGGACGGGTAACGTCGCACGGTATGAGCTCGCACACGGAGTCCCGATTCGCGGCGGATGTCTACGGTGATCGACTCGAGCGGGCGGTGCAGTCGATGCGCGCCGCTCATCTGGACGCGCTATTGATCACGCCGGGGCCGGATCTGCGCTATCTCATCGGCTCGGCGGCGGAGTCCTTCGAGCGACTGACGTGTCTGGTGATCACGGCTGACGGCGCCACCCCCTCGGTGGTGATTCCGAAGCTCGAGCTGGCTTCGCTGGAGGGGTCGGCTGCGGGTGAACTCGGTTTGCAGGTGCTCGATTGGGTCGACGGCGTCGATCCGTATCAGCTCGTGAAGTCGTCGCTGCACGTCGGATCCCGGGTCGCGGTCACCGATGTCATGCCCGCACTGCATCTACTGCCGCTGGCCGAATCCGTCAGTGGACTGCCCACTTCGGCCACGCCGGTGCTGCGGGAACTGCGAATGATCAAGGACCAGGCCGAAATCGAGGCTCTGCGGCGTGCCGGTGCGGCCATCGACCGGGTGCATGCGCGGATGGGTGAATTCCTGCGCGTCGGGCGCACCGAGGCCGAGGTCGGCGCTGACATCAAGGCGGCGATCGTCGAGGAGGGGCACACCGAGGCGGCCTTCGTCATCGTCGGCAGCGGCCCGCACGGTGCCGACCCGCACCACGGCGTGTCCGATCGCCGCATCGAAGCCGGAGATGTGGTGGTGATCGATATCGGCGGCCCGGTCGACCCCGGCTACTACTCGGACTCGACCCGCACCTACGTCCTCGGTGCGCCCGAGTCCACCGTGGCAACACAATTCGGGGAACTGGAGCGCG
>NZ_BDBY01000139.1 GCF_001613225.1 Nocardia pseudovaccinii NBRC 100343 | reverse complement strand
CATCGTCGAAGGCAACAGCCTGGTCCTGGAACCCGGCATGGCCTTCAGCATCGAACCCGGGATCTACTTCCGCGGCGATTGGGGTGCACGCATCGAGGACATCGTCGTGGTCACTGAAGACGGCTGCGAGTCGATGAACCAGCGGCCGCATGGTTTGACGGTGCTCTGAGCAGGACTGTGTCTCCGTGACTGCTGGGGTGCGCCGTTGCTACCGGCGGTGAATTCGACTGCGCTGTGCGCGGCGTGGCGAACGCGCAAGCACAGTGATGGCGTCCCCGGCTCGATGATTCTGCGCACGCTGAGAGGCGGCGCGGTAAGCTGTGGCGCGGCGAAATACCCTGGGATACAATGACTTCGGGTTCGAGGTCAGGTCGCGGTGGTTCAGGCCGGGGCGAGAGTGCTGCTGGAGAGCACGCGCTGGACTTGGATGGCGATGACCACGCGGGTCGGGTTCTCGCGGGGGACTCGGTAGCGGCCCGCGTACCGGTCGACGGCTTCGGCGACGTTGTCCGGATCGTCGAGCACCGTGGCCGGGCCTTCCAGGGTGATCCAGCGGATTCCGTCCACCTGGCTCACTGCCGCGTAACCGGAGCGCCGAACATTGCGCACCTTCACCGAGCCGTCGTTGGTGATCACTCGCGCGATCCCGGCTTCCGGATCCCAGGTGAAACCCACCGCGACCACATGCGGCGTACCGTCGGCGCGCAGGGTGGTCAGGGTCGCGAGGTGTCGCTCGGCGACGAATTCGAGTGCGGCAGTGGACAGCTGTGCGGTACTCGTCGGCATCTCCTGACCGTAGCGGTATGCGGGCCGCTCGGCACCGGCACACACCGAGTCCGCACTTCCGGGACGGACTGGTCAGTTCGGTGTTGCGTGCGTGCTCGGATATTCTGAGCGCCGAGATCGACAATCGAGGGGTTCAGGGATGCAGAGCACGGATGTCCAGTTGGCCGCTCGATGGTGGCAGTGGGCCATGTCGATTCCGATCGCCAAGAATCCGGTCTGCGATGAGACCGGAGCCTGCGCGGCCGAAGCTCAGCCCGACGATGTCTGGTTCCTCGCCGGAACGTTCGGTGGCAAGGTCAGCCGAAGCTGCACCGTGCCCTACGGTCGCCCGATCTTCTTTCCCGCCTTCAATATCTTTCAGAAGGTCGAAAGGTCGTTTTTCCAA
>NZ_BDBY01000138.1 GCF_001613225.1 Nocardia pseudovaccinii NBRC 100343 | reverse complement strand
AGATCGTCTGACCTGGCGGATCGGCGCAGCGGGGTGGGGTGAAAGACTGGCGGCATGGGATCGCGTGGAATTGCCGACGGGCCGGTGCTGGTACTCGGGGGCCGCAGTGAGATCGGGCTCGAGGTGGCGCGACGGCTGGCGCCCGGGCGTGTGGTGATACTCGCGGCGCGACGCAGCGCGGAGTTGACGCAGGAGAGTGCGGCTATTGCGGCAGCCGGGTCGACGGCAGTGCATACCGTCGAATTCGATGCGGACGATACGGCGAGTCATCCCGCGCTGCTGGAGAAGATCGCGGCCGAGCACGGGGGGATCGGGGTCGCGGTGGTCGCATTCGGAGTGCTCGGGGATCAGGCGCGGGCCGAACGGGATCCGGCACATGCTATCGCGGTCGTGCACACTGATTACGTCGCGCAGATCAGCGTGCTCACCGTCCTCGCGAATATGCTTCGGGCGCAGGGCAGCGGGCATCTCGTCGTCTTCAGCTCGTTCGCGGGGGCGCGGGTGCGGCGAGCCAATTACGTCTACGGTTCGGCGAAGGCGGGTCTCGACGGCTTCGCCAGCGGTCTCGCGGATGCGTTGCACGGCAGCGGTGTTCACCTGCTGCTGCTGCGTTGCGGGTTCGTCATCGGCCGGATGACCGGGGGCATGGACCCGGCACCGATGTCCAGCACTCCCGACCAGGTGGCGGATGCGGTCGTGCGTGGCCTGCGTCGTCGTGCCGGTCGGGTGTGGGTCCCCGGCATTCTGCGTCCGGTCATCTTCGGGATCCGCTTACTGCCCCAACCCATCTGGCGCCGGATGCCGCGGTGAACGGCGGCGCGCACTGGAGTGGGCCGCCGATCGCTGTCGTCGGTATCGGTGCCGACGGGTGGAGCGGTCTCGGCGAGGCCGCGCGCGAAGCGGTCTCGGCCGCCGAAGTGGTCTTCGGATCGGCGCGGCAACTCGACCTGATTCCGCGGGACGTCGCGGTGGCACGGCGGGCGTGGCCTTCGCCGTTGGTCCCGGCACTGCCCGGTTTGTTCGCCGACCACATCGGTCGGCAGATATGCGTGCTGGCCAGTGGGGATCCGATGTTCTACGGCATCGGGGTGACGTTGGCACGGCTGTTCGGCGCGGAGCACATGCGGGTATTTCCGCAGGCATCATCGGCATCGCTGGCGTGTGCCCGGCTGGGGTGGGCGTTGGCGGAAACTCCGGTGGTCAGCGCGGTGGGGCGGCCGGTCGAGACGGTGTTGCCCGAGTTGGCGGACCGGCGGCGGGTGCTGGTGCTGAGCGCGGACGCGCACACACCGGAACAACTCGCGGGACTATTGCGGGACAACGGTTTCGGGGAGTCGATGTTGACCGTCCTCGAGCAGTTGGGCGGCCCGCGCGAACGGGTCGTCCGCGATCGCGCGGTGGGGTGGGAGTTCGCGGCGGGCGACCCGCTCAATGTCGTCGCGATCGACTGCGTCGCCGACCCGAAGCACCTGCGGGCGACGCGTGTGCCCGGACTGCCGGATGAGCTCTTCGGCGGTGACGGTCAGCTCACCAAATCCGAGGTCAGGGCACTAACACTGGCCGCGCTGGCACCCGCGCCCGGGGAGTTGCTGTGGGATGTCGGCGGGGGTTCAGGCAGTATCGCGATCGAATGGTGCCGCACGCATCCGAGCTGTCGGGCGGTGAGCTTCGAGCGACTCGAACACCGGCGGCGGCAGATCGCCGACAACGCCGCCGCCCTTGGTGTTCCATACATCGGTGTTTTTGGAGAGATACGCACCGATGTCGGAAAATCTACCGAATCATCACCCCCAGACGCAATATTTATCGGTGGCGGGCTCACTCAGGATGGCGTCCTCGAGACATGCTGGTCGCATCTACGCCAAGGCGGCCGCTTGGTCGCGAATGCGGTGACGGCGGAATCCGAAGCACTGCTACTGAATTGGGCCGCCGCGCACGGCGGTGAACTGCGGAAGTTTCAGATCTACCGGGCCGAAGCCCTCGGTAAGTTCACTACCTGGCGGCCACAATTGCCGGTGGCCCAGTGGGCAGTTGTGAAAGACGGCTAGGTCTGAAACCTCGCTTCACCGGTGAAACGGACTGTAGGGTCGGTGCCCGAGATCCGGACGTTATCGCCGGATCCGCGTCCTATTGGGGAGATTTATGAAGTACAAGAAGTTTGCCGCCACCGCGATTATGGCCGTCGCCGCCACCGGTATCGCGGCGGGCACGTCCGGTGCGGCTCCGGCGGCGCCCGCGCCTGCCGTGCAGAACCAGGCCGTGCCCTCCGCGCAAGGCGAGGACCACGGTGTGAACTACGCGGTGCAACTCGTCGACAAGTCGATCGTCGCGGCGGTCACCGGCGGCGCGTTCAGTCTGGACGCCGATCAGAAGTACGTCACGGTGAAGAACGCCGAGGGTGCGGTCGTCACCTCGATTCCGCTGCAGGCCCAGGTCCGGGACCAGCTGATCCCGATCGCGGCCACCATCGACCCCGCGGGCCAGCAGCTTACGCTGACTCCGAAGGTCGAGCCGACCGCCGCGATCAGCGCCGAGGCCATCTCCTCGCAGGAGTGGTTCTTCAGCGAACTGCAGCGCGCCTCGCTCGGTGCCGTGATCGGCGGCATCGTCGGATTCTTCTTCTTCGGCATCGGTCTGCCGGTGGGTGCGTTGATCGGTCTGCTCATCGCGGGTGGTCCGAACCTGATCAATGCGGGCATCGCCTACTTCAGCGGGCAGCCCTGAAAACTCTGATTCTGGGCGGCACCAGGGAAGCCAGGGAAATCGCCCACATCGCTTCCGGCGAGCGAGGATTCGATATCGTCTCCTCGCTCGCCGGTCGTGTTCGCGACCCGCTGCTGCCGCAGGGGGCGGTGCGGATCGGCGGCTTCGGCGGTGTCGAAGGTCTACGGAAGTGGTTGACGGACAACGAAATCGCTGCCGTCGTCGATGCCACACATCCGTTCGCGGGCACGATCAGTGCGAATGCGGCCGGTGCCGCAACGGATCTCGGTTTGCCGCTACTGCATGTGCGGCGGCCGGGATGGTCCGAACAGCCCGGTGATCGGTGGATCCGGGTGCCGGATCTCGACGCGGCCGCGCAGGCGATTTCGGAGCTGGGGGAGCGCATCTTCCTGACCATCGGTCGCCAAGGTGTCGCCGCCTTCGCGGGCCTGGCGGAGCAGTGGTTCTTGATCCGTGCCATCGATCCGCCCACCAGCGCGCTGCCGCCGCATCACGAACTGCTGCTCGCGCGTGGGCCTTTCTCGCCCGCGGATGAGCAGCGTCTGCTGACGCAACATCGGATCGACGCGCTGGTCACCAAGGACAGTGGCGGCGATCAGACCGCTGCCAAACTGGACGCCGCTCGCTCGGTGGGCCTTCCCGTGGTCGTCGTGGACCGCCCCGAGCTGCCGCCCGGCGTGGTGGTCGTGGAATCCGTCGATGCGGCGTGGAAGTGGTTGCGGGAGATAGCATCCCGCTGATTCAGCGGCCGAGCAGTTCTGGTAGGCGGTCGAACCAGGCGAGTACGGTGCGCTCGTAGCCGATGCCGAATTCGAGGGTGGCGCGTTGATACGCGGACAGATCGGTGTGGTCGTCGGTGAGGTAACGGTCGAGGCGCTGCCGGTGAATTTCCTTGTTGGCGGCGATGATTCGATCGAGATGATCGGGATCGACGTGCTTGCCGAAGGACAGGGTCAGTAGCAGCGGCACCCGAATGGTCTCCGCGCCGGGGTCACGGGCGATCCATTCGAGGAATGCTTCGCGACCGGCGTCGGTGATCTGATACGGCGTGCGTTCGCGCGCCCCGATCTCACCTTTTTCGACGAGTCCGGCCGCGTCCATGGTGGCCAGTTCGCGGTAGACCTGGCTTTGGGTAATGGTCCAGAAATCGCCGATGCGGTCCTGGGCCTCGGTCACC
>NZ_BDBY01000137.1 GCF_001613225.1 Nocardia pseudovaccinii NBRC 100343 | reverse complement strand
GCTCCTCTCACTCTCAACGTTCCATAGTGGAATGTTATACGACTCTCGTCCGCCTCCACTGTCCGGGCTACTGAGGCGTGTCGCTAAGATACAACTTGTGTCTAAGACGTACTCATCTGCCGAACTCGCCTATCGCGAGGTCAAGGAACGCATCCTGAACGGCGCGTTGCCGGGTGGTGAGCTGATCAGCGAGGGCGAGATCGCCACCGACCTCGGTATGTCGCGAACCCCGGTGCGGGAGGCATTCCTGCGACTCGAGGTGGAGGGGTGGATGCGGCTGTACCCCAAGCGTGGTGCGCTGGTGGTGCCGATCCCGCCCGCCGAGGCCGAACACGTCGTACACGCCCGCTATGTCGTGGAAGCCGGAGCGGTGCGCGCGGTGGTTACGCAGGAGCGGTCCGCGCTGATCGCCGGACTGCATGCCTCGCTGGACCGGCAGCGCGAGCTGGCCGCCGCCGCGGACTTCGAGCGATTCGCGGTGGCGGACACCGACTTTCACCGTACCTATGTGGTCGCTGCGGGCAATCCGCTGCTCACCGGGTTCTACGACTCGCTGCGGGAGCGGCAGCGTCGCATGAACAGCGCTGCCCTGCACCGGGGTTCGGCCGACACCGCCCGCATCATCGAGCAGCACACCCGTCTGGCCCATCTGATCGAAACCGGCGACGCGGCAGGATTCGCGACCGCGCTCGTGGACCATATGTCCGGCGTGCATCAGCTGGAAATGAGAGGCCTGTAATGGCAACGCTGCTCGCCGTCGACAGCAGGTCGGCAAGACCACGGCCGGGTACGCGGAATTGGTGGGGTGTCGCGGCCCCGATGTTCGCGATCGCCTGGGGCGGAAACGAATTCACGCCGCTTTTGGTGATGTACAAGGGCGACGGACTGCCGGTCACCACGGTTGACCTGCTGCTGTTCGACTATGTGCTCGGCATCGTGCCCGCCTTGCTGATCGGCGGACCGCTCTCGGACCGTTACGGCCGTCGCGCGCTGCTGCGACCGGCGCCGTTGATCGGTGCGGCCGGTTCACTACTGCTGGCCTTCGGGTCGGCGTCGGTGCCGCTGTTGTCGGCCGGACGGGTGTTGTGCGGGGTGGCGCTCGGGCTGGCCATGGCGGTGGGAAGCAGTTGGCTCGGTGAACTTTCGCAGCCGCCGTTCGGACCGGAGTTGCCCGCGGGGACCGGGGCGCGACGCTCGGCGATGAGCCTCACCGGTGGGTTCGCCGTCGGTGCCGGTGTGGCGGGTGTGCTCGCGCAGTGGGCTCCACTGCCGAATACATTGGCGTATCTGATCAATGTGATGCTGTGCCTGATCGCGGCGGTGTGGGTGGCACGGGCACCGGAAACGCTATCGTCGCAGCGGAATTCGGGTCGGCTGATCGATGGTCTGCAGGTTCCGGCCGCGGCGCATCGCAGGTTCCGGTGCGTTGCGCTGCCGGTCGCGCTGTGGTTGTTCACCTCTGCCGCAACGGCTTATGCGGTGCTGCCCACTCTGCTGACGCCGAATGTGCACGGTGCACCGATCGCGTTCTCGGCATTGATCACGGTGATCACGCTGGGCTGTGGTTTCGCGATCCAATCGCTGGCGCGAAGGATCGATCGACCGGGCACGGCCCGTGCCGCAGTTGTCGCGCTGGCGTTGGTCGTGTGTGGAATGACCTCGGCCGCATGGGCTTCCAGCGCATTGGCCGTGGGGCTCACAATCGTCACCGCTGCTGTGCTCGGTGCCGGATATGGGATCGGGCTGGTCGCCGGACTGCAGGAGATCGAGCGGATTGCGCGTCCCGACGACCTCGCTGGACTGACCGCGGTGTTCTACTCCGTCAGCTACCTCGGCTTCGGTATCCCCGCGCTGCTGGCATTCCTGCATCAATCTTTCGGCCTCGGATACCCGACAATGTTCGCGGCCGCCGCAGTGGGGGCGGCCGGATGCTTGGCGCTCATCGCTGTGAATTACCGCGCCTGAAAGCCGTCGGGGATGCCGATGGGCATCCCCGACGAGACTGCGGTCAGGCGCTCTTCGGCCGGTAGTGCAGCTCGATCACCCCGCACTCGAAGCCGGTTGCGGCGACGAGGTCGAGCCGGGTGGTGCCACGGAAGACCGGCAAGCCCGCGCCGATCGCGGTCGGGCTAACGAACAGGTGCAGGTCGTCGATGAGGTCCTCGGCGATCAGATTCGCGACGAGGGTGCCGCCGCCGTAGACGATGATGTCGTCCCCAGGTTGGGCCTTGAGGTTGTTGATGGTCTCGGCGAGGTCGCCGCCCGATACGACGGTGTTCTCCCAGGGCGATTCGGTGAGGCTGTTGGAGATCACGACCTTGGGTGTGTTGTTCATCTTGTCGATGGCCACCTGGGGCTCGTGTTCCGGCTTGGCGGCCCAGTGCGGAATGAAGCCTTCGGCGAGTTTGCGGCCGAGCACGATGGTGTCGAAGTCGGCGGTAATGGCGGTGACGCGGGCGGCGAGGTCATCGGACCACTGGAATGTCATCCAGTCCATCTCACCGTTCGGGCCGGACATGTAGCCGTCGATGGTGGTCTGCACCTGGAGTTTGAGCTTGCGCATCGGGTTGCCTTTCCAAAATCAACGCTGGTAGCGGCGCGAAGTGTAAACCTTGGTGCCCTGCTCGGACTCGATTACGGCGGTGGTGGAGGCACCGATGATCAGCAGTGTGCGCATATCGACCTCGGCCGGCTCGAGCTCGGCGAGGGTGACCACACGGACGGATTCGGTGGGTCCGCCGACATCGCGACCGAGCACCACCGGGGTATCGGGCTTGCGATGCTCGAGCAGTACGTCACGCATCGCCGCGACCTGCCAGGTGCGCTGACTGGAGGCGGGGTTGTAGATCGCGATCGCCATATCGGCCGCCGCGACCGCCGAAAGTCGTTGCGTGACAACCTCCCACGGCTTGAGCCGGTCCGAGAGCGAAATCACCGCGTAGTCGTGGCCGAGCGGCGCGCCGACCCGGCTGGCGACCGCATTGGCCGCGGTGAGCCCGGGCAGCACCCGCACCGGCACCCCGTGCCAGTGCGGATCGGCGGACTCCTCCAGTACCGCAGCCGCCATCGCGAAGACCCCGGGATCGCCCGAGGACACGACAACCACCTTGGCACCCTGTTTCGCGAGATCCAATGCCATGGCGGCACGTTCGGATTCCACCCGGTTATCGCTGGCATGCCTGCGCTGCCCGGGACGCGACGGCACCCGATTGATGTAGGTCGTGTAGCCGACCAGATCAGTGGCCTCGGCGAGTGCGCGTTCGACTTCGGGTGTGGTCCAGTCGGGTGAGCCCGGGCCGAGCCCGACCACCACGACTTCACCGAAACTGCTCGAGGTTTCCTCGACTCGCGAGCTGTCGAAAGGAACTGTCTGCGCACTGCGGGATTCGCTGCCCGCAGCCTCTGCTGACCTGGAGGGCTCGGTAGCACCCTGCGCGCCGATCGTCTGCGACCGCCCCTGCTCCGAATTCGTCAGGGGCAGTGGGGTTGTCGGCTGCGGGCCCGGAACGACGGTGATGGCGAAGTACGGTACATCCGCATCGTCGACGTCGTCGGCGGCGAGTACGCGCTGGCGGGTGCTGCTCGCGCGTTCGATGTAGTAGGCGTCGGCGAGGCGGCCGGAGTCCGAGAGGGCTTGGCGCACACCTGGATAGGTGCGGCCGAGCTTCATGATTGCGGCGGCGTCGGTATCGCGGAGGCGGCGGGTGAGTTCGTCGGTGGGCATGGTGCCGGGCAGGACGGTCAGTACCTGCTCACCCTCGACGAGCGGGGTGCCGAGGGCGGCCGAGGCCGCGCTCACGGAGGTGATGCCGGGGATGATCTCGGCCTCGAACCGGTCGGCCAACCGGCGGTGCATATGCATGTACGAGCTATAGAAGAGCGGATCGCCCGCGGCGAGCAGTGCGACGGACCGGCCCGCCGCCAGATGAATTGCCAGGCGTTCGGCGGCCTGTTCGTAGAACTCGTCGATGGCGCCCTGATAGCCGCCGGGGTGGTCGGTCGTCTCGGTGGTCACCGGATAGATCAGGTGTTCCTCGAGTTGGCCCGCGCGCATGTACGGCGCGGCGATGCCACGCGAGATGCTGCGACCGTGGCGTGCGCTGTGGAAGGCGATGACATCGGCCTCTGCGATCACCCGCGCCGCCTTCACCGTCACCAGCTCCGGATCACCGGGGCCGAGTCCGACACCCCACAACTTGCCGTTGCTCATTCCTGTTCGCTCGCAATCGCATTCAGTGCCGACGCGGTGATGGCGCTGCCACCGCGCCGCCCACGCACCGTCAGATATTCGACCCCGCCGAATTCGATCAGCGCGTCCTTGGATTCGGCAGCGCCCACGAAGCCGACCGGAATGCCCAGAATGGCGGCGGGCCGCGGCGCACCCGCATCGATCATGTCGAGCAGATGGAACAGTGCGGTCGGCGCGTTACCGATGGCGACCACCGCGCCCTCGAGGCGATCGCGCCACAACTCCAGCGCCGCGGCCGACCGCGTATTGCCCATCACCGCAGCCAGTTCCGGCACTCGCGGATCGGCGAGGGTGCAGATCACGTCATTGTCCGCGGGCAACCGCTTGCGCGTCACGCCGGACGCGACCATCTGCGCATCACAGAGAATAGGAGCCCCCGCCTGCAGCGCGCCCCGCGCCGCCGCCACCACACTGGGCGAAAACGCCACGTCCCCGGCCAGATCCACCTGCCCGCACCCATGAATCATCCGCACCACAACCTGAGCCACATCCTGCGGAAACCCACTCAGATCCGCCTCCGCCCGAATCATCGCGAACGACCGCCGATAAATCTCGGCCCCATCAGTCACATAACCAGTACGAACATCGGACATGCGCACCACCATATGAGCCCCCCTCCCGCAAGTCCGCTGCGGGTCGAGAATGCGAGGGTGGCGGCAAACATCGAGAGGGCACCTATCTGAACGCATTCTCAGCGGATCAGGTGCGGGGGCGTTCGAGGATTCGGGACATGACTATGGAGCTTCGGGTGCGGCCTACTCGGGTGTTTTCGCGGATGCGTTCTACGGTGGATTCGATTTCGGCCATGTCTGTTGCCATCACGTGGACCAGGGCGTCGGCTTCGCCTGCGATGGTCCAGACACCGACTACCTGGGGGATCGGTTCGAGGCTGCGGCGCAGTTCGGCGGGGGTGATGTTGTCGCGGTAGTAGACCTCGACGTAGGCCTCGGTGGTCCAGCCGAGTGCGGCGGGATTGACCAGTGCGGTAAAGCCGGTGATCTGGCGGCTGGCGACCATCTTGTCGACGCGGCGCTTGACCGCGGGTGCGGACAGTCCGGCCCGCGCGCCGATTTCTTGGAACGAGGCGCGCGCCGATTTCAGTAGATGCGCCAGAATCTGCCGGTCGATGTCGTCCACGCCACACTCACTCCCGATCGGTGCAATGATTCGCTGAATTGGCTCGATTACACGCAATGAATCGTTGTTTCTGGCGCAATACTAGGCGAATTACCTTCGTGTCAGTGGAATGATCCGCGCCTACCTCCGGGAGACACGTTGACCTCTGTAGCCACCCTCCGTATCGAGCCCGCGCGGCAGCCGTCGCCACGTCAGTTCGTGATGTGCAGTCCGGATCACTTCGACGTCTGCTACTCGATCAATCCGTGGATGAATCCACAGGAACCCGTCGATCGGGCGCTCGCGCTATCGCAGTGGGAGACGCTGCGCGCGACATTCGAGCACTACGGCCATCGCATCGACGTGGTGCCGGGGGAGCCGGGTCTGCCCGATATGGTTTTCGCCGCGAACAGTGGGCTGATCGTGGGTGATCGCGCGATGTCGGCGCGGTTCACCCATGCCGAGCGGGCCGCGGAGGGCCCGGCGTATCACCGCTGGTTCGCGCAGTTGGGGCTGGTGGAGTTGGTCGGGGCGCAGGAAACCAATGAGGGCGAAGGCGATTTCCTGCTCGTCGGGGAGCGCATGCTGGCCGCGACCGGATTTCGGAGTTCGATTGCCGCGCACCGTGAGGTCGAGCGGTATTTCGATCTGCCGGTGATTTCGCTCGAACTGGTCGATCCGCGTTTCTATCACCTGGATACGGCGCTGATGGCGCTCGATGACTCGAACGTCGCGTATTTCGCGCCCGCCTTCAGCGCCGCGAGTCAGGCGATACTGGCCGAGCTCTATCCGGACGCGATCCTCGCCACCGATGCCGATGCGGTGGTTCTGGGGCTGAACGGTGTCTCCGACGGGCTGAATGTCTTCATCAGCAGTCGCGCCGACAACCTGGCTTCGGAGTTGCTTGCGCAGGGGTACAACCCGGTGGGCGTCGATCTGTCGGAGTTGTTGAAGGCCGGTGGTGGCGTGAAGTGCTGCACCTTGGAGATTCACGAGGATCCGCGGAGTGCACCGACCGCGGTTGCTTCGTAAGGTCCGGGCACCGCTGTCAGAACGGGAGTTCGGTGCGCAAACCGCTGACGCCCGGTTCGGCCAACGGATGGACTTCGGCAACGAACTTGAACAGCAGGAGTGCGCCGCTGATCTGTAGTAGGGCAAGAGGGATTTCGGCGACGCAGGCGACGGTGATGGAGAACCAGACGTCGCGAGAGTTGGCGGTCGTGATGTCGAACCAGGCGTCCACGAGCAGCAGCAGGCCGGTGCCGAATGCGGGCAACATGAGCAGTTGCTTGCGCTGCCAGCCCAGATAGGCGGTCGTCGCCATCATGATGACCAGCAGTATGTCGAATCCGACCCAGGTCAGCGTCCAATTACGGGCTTGATAGTCGGGCGGCAGCGATACCGCGAGATACACGATCCACGGAATCAGCGCGATCGATCCACCCACCATCAGCGTCAACCGCACCCGCCGATGAACCCGCACCACCTCCGGGCGCGGCAGCACCCGCTCCGGCGGCAACTGCAACCGCCGGATCAACTCCAGCCGCTCCTGCGCCGACATCGCGTCGATCTCGGCATCACCGATCCGCCCGACCGTCATAGGAATACTCCTCCCACGAGTCAACCGCTGACCTCACCGTGCCACGCGCCGTGCTCGAGAACCAGATCAATGGGCCGTGTGCGGTGCCCGGTGCGCGCGATGCCACAGCTATGTGCCGTCGATCATGCGACATCCGGATGCCGTCGACGGCTTGACTCGGCGCCTTTCGGGTAACGCTGCGGTCCACATGCCAGGGGCGACATTCCGCGCAGAGTGGTGGCACCGCCGCGCGCGATCCCTGATCGGCCGCTCGCGGGTGGATGTCAGGTCATGTGGCGACGATGTAGTGAGGGGCCCGCGTTCGCAGCCGGGCTGATGTCGACGGTCGGCGATGGTGAGATCGTCGGCTGCGGCTGGCGATGAGGATCCGGCGCGTCGTATTCCGCTGGTCAGTAGCTTGCGGGCCGGATGTCAGCCGATTCGGTAGCCGTTTTCGGTGGCGACGATGTCGGTGACCGGGCCGCGGGGGCGACCGCAGCGGCGGTCGCAGCCGGACCAGTGTTGGCGGCCCGCGACCATGACCTCGTCGGCGGGGTGGATTTCGATGGTGGGGGCGGCGGGCTGGTTGGTTGGGAGTACGCGACCGGATTCGACGGTGGCTGCGGCGTCTGCGCGGACATCGGTGAGTGCCTTCGCGCAGCCGGGTCGGCCCGCGCAGGCGCTGACCTGGAGCCAGGGGGAGTTGGCGTCGAAGATCAGGCCCATGGGGGCTAGTACGCGGACGACCTGTTCGGCGGGCCATTCCTCTAGATCGGTGATCACCAGGCTGCGCCAGGGGGTGATGAAGATGGGGCGTTCGATGGCGGCGATGAACTCGGCGATCCGGGCGGGCAGCGAGCCGAGGCGAACGGCCGCGCCCAGGCTGACCAGGCCGTTGTCCTGGTCGAGCCAGCCGATCGGAATGTCATGGGCGGCACCGAATTCCAGGCGTTCGGGGCCGGGGGACAGGCCGAGGATATCGATCACTCGCCGCACACCGTCATCGACTTCGTGCAGCCGCCACGTACCCGAGCCGAGATCGAGGAAGGCGTGCGCGGCGGCCAGCATCACCTGGACCGCGTCGGCCGCGGATACTCGGATGCCGGAGTCACCACCGGCCAGCACGAGCGCGAATTCCGCTGCGCCCGTCGCGTGTACGCCGATATCGCCACCGAGGCCGCTGATATCGCCGCGACCGTCGTCGAGGGTGAACAGCACGCGGCCGGGCAGCTCGGCCAACCGCGGTGCGGTGCGCAAACCTGTGTCGAGCGCCGGAACGAGCGCATGGACATCCGCCCAGCCACCGATCCGACCCGACAGCGGTGACGCGACGATATTGCGCACCCGCTCGTGCGTATCGCTCGGCAGCAGCCCGGCACCCGCCAGCCGCTCACTCAGCGCGGCCGCATCACGCACCTGCCGCAACTGCACATTGCCCCGCGAGGTCAGCTCGATATTCCCATCGCCGAGTTCGGCGGCGGCCTCGGCCAAAACCTGCAACTGCCCCGGCTCCAGCCGCCCACCGGGCAGCCGGATCCGAGCCAACGGCCCATCGGCCGCCTCGTGCAGCCGCAGCACGCCGGGGCAGGAATCGGGATTCGTACGCATCATGACCCGTCCAGCCTACGACCCCGCCGCCGCGCAATCAGCGACGGTTGCAACGCGTGACCGCCGACAGGGCCAGTCGCGAAATCCGGCGACGACAGTGAGGCTCGACTGCGCGAGTGCCTCGTCGCCAATCCCGCGCAATCGGCCCGCTCGGCCGTGACCGCCGCATCGGCTTGGGAACTGCGTCCAGCGCTGGATCGCGGCTTGATCATGTGAGCGGGCAAATGGCCATGCACTGTAAGACTTCCGAGCCTGGCAACGCACAGCCAAGACGGCGCCGATCTCCGATACTTCGCACTACCGCTCGGGCGCAGCCGGACAAATAGCGACCGACCAGTCGGCGTAGATCCTGGCCCGCCATTAAGGTTGGCGGAATGAGCGAAATCTCCACTGTTGCCGACCGACTCACGATCATCGATGTTGTCACCAGGATGTTCGTCTACACCGATCAGAAGCGCTGGGATGACCTTCTCGCGGAGGTATTCACACCGAAGGTCGACTTCGACGGTGGCTTCGGCGGCGAGGTGGCGGTGCGGCCCGCGGCCGATATCGTCGGCGATTGGCGCGCGGGCCTCGAAGACCTCGACGGAGTCCATCACCAGGCGGGCAATTTCCTGGTCGACCTGCAGGGCGACCACGCCGAAATCCACGCCGACGCCATCGCGGTGCACGTGAAGAACGATGCGTCCCACGGCAAGACGCGCACCTTCGTCGGCAGCTACAGCATCGGCGCCGAACGCACCGTCGCGGGCTGGCGCGTCGACAAATTCCACTACCACCTGAAGGTGATCGACGGAAACGCCGACCTGACCTGAGCGCCGGGCACTCACCTGTCGGCAAGCGGTGCGAGGCGGCGGGCTAGCATCTGGTTGCTCGGCGGGCGATGAGGAAACCGGTGGAACTCCGGTGCGGTCGCGCCACTGTCGAAAGCCAGACCCTCTCCGGCGAGCACCGTAACCGATGGGCGCGTCACCCGAGGAAGGCTGCCACCTGTGATTTTTCTGCTGTCGACATCCGACACCGATCTGTTGAGCGCGCGTGCGAGCGGTGCGGAATATCGGTGGGGGAATCCGGCTCGGTTGTTGGTCGACGACCTGCCCGCGCTGCTCGACGGCGTGGATCTGGTGATCGTGCGGATCCTCGGGGGCAAGCGCGCCTGGGAGGACGGGCTCGCGGCCGTGCGCGCGAGCGGGGTGCCGATGGTGGCGCTCGGCGGTGAGATCGCACCCGATGCCGAACTGATGGAATGCTCGACGGTGCCGGGCGGTGTAGCCGCCGACGCGCACAACTACCTCGCCGCCGGCGGTGCGGAAAATCTCCGTCAGCTGCACAACTTCCTCTCGGATACGGTGCTGCTCACCGGCCACGGCTTCGAGCCGCCGGTGCAACTGCCGAGTTGGGGCGAGTTGGAGCGCACGCCGAGCACCGATCTGGGCGCAACCGCCCAGTGCCCGCCGACTGTGGCCGTAATCTATTACCGCGCACAGCATCTCGCCGGAAACACCGCCTACATCGATGCTCTCTGCACGGCAATCGAAAACGCGGGCGCGAAGGCCCTGCCGCTGTACTGTGCATCCCTGCGCACCGCCGAGCCGGAACTCCTCGATACCTTGCGCACCGCGGACGCACTGGTGGTAACCGTGCTCGCGGCAGGCGGCACCAAGCCCGCGAACGCATCGGCCGGTGGCGACGACGAGGCATGGGATGTCGCCGCCCTCGCCGAACTCGATGTGCCCATCCTGCAGGGCCTGTGCCTCACCAGCGGCCGCGCCCAATGGGAGGCCAACGACGACGGACTCTCCCCGCTGGATGTCGCCACCCAGGTGGCCGTCCCGGAATTCGACGGCCGCATCATCACGGTTCCGTTCTCCTTCAAGGAATTCGACGCCGACGGACTGTCCACCTACGTGCCGGATCCCGAGCGCGCGGCCCGGGTGGCCGGTATCGCGGTCCGGCACGCACGGTTGCGCCACATCCCGGCCGAACGGCGACGCATCGCCATCATGATGTCGGCCTACCCGACCAAGCATGCGCGCATCGGCAACGCCGTCGGCCTGGACACCCCCGCCAGCGCGATCCGGCTCCTCACCGAGATGCGTACTGCCGGTTACGATCTCGGCGACGAGAGCGAGGTGCCGGGACTCACCGAACGCGACGGAGACGCGCTGATCCACGCCCTGATCGCCGCGGGCGGTCAGGATCCGGACTGGCTCACCGCCGAACAGCTGGAAGGCAACCCGATCCGCATCAGCGCCGACCAGTACACCAGCTGGTTCGACACCCTGCCCGATGACCTGCGCGAAGCAGTGGTCGAGGCCTGGGGACCGCCGCCGGGCGAACTCTACGTCGACCGCTCCGCCGATCCCAAGGGCGAAATCGTCATCGCCGCATTGCGTTTCGGCAATATCGTGTTGATGGTCCAGCCGCCGCGCGGCTTCGGCGAGAACCCGGTCGCCATCTACCACGACCCGGACCTGCCGCCCAGCCACCATTATCTCGCCGCGTATCGATGGATCGCCGCGCCGGACGGTTTCGCCGCCGACGCCATGGTGCACCTCGGCAAGCACGGCAATCTGGAATGGCTGCCCGGCAAGACCCTCGGCATGTCCGCCTCCTGCGGCACCGACGCCGCGCTCGGTGAGCTGCCGCTGATCTATCCGTTCCTGGTCAACGACCCGGGCGAGGGGACCCAGGCCAAACGCCGCGCCCACGCGACCCTGGTAGACCACCTCATTCCGCCCATGGCCCGCGCCGAAAGCTATGGCGATATCTCGCGTTTGGAACAGCTGCTCGACGAACACGCCAATATCTCCACCCTCGATCCGGCCAAACTGCCCGCGATCCGTCAGCAGATCTGGACGCTCATGCGCGCGGCCGCAATGGACCACGACCTGGGCCTCGCCGAGCGTCCTGAAGAGGATGTCTTCGACGATATGCTGCTGCACGTCGACGGCTGGCTGTGCGAGATCAAGGATGTGCAGATCCGCGACGGTCTGCACGTCCTCGGGCAGGCGCCCGCGGGGGAGACCGAACTCGATCTGGTCCTGGCCATGCTGCGCGCGCGCCAGCTGTGGGGTGGCGAACGGAATGTGCCGGGTCTGCGGGAAGCCTTGGGGCTGAACGAATCCGGTAGCGAGGTGCGCGAACGAGTCGACGCGGTGGAGACCCGAGCCCGTGGGCTGCTCGCCGCACTGCAAGCTGCCGAGTGGTCCGTAGACGCCGTCGACGGAATTGTCGACTCACTGGACGGACCCGCCCCGGCGTTTGCCGCGGTGCGAACCGTGCTGCGCTTCGCCGCGACCGAGGTCGTGCCCCGCCTGCGCCGGACCGGCATCGAAATCGACCGGATCCTGCACGCGCTCAACGGCGGTTTCATCCCTGCGGGGCCCAGCGGATCCCCATTGCGCGGCCTGATCAATGTCCTGCCGACCGGTCGAAACTTCTACTCGGTCGACCCGAAGGCGGTTCCGTCCCGACTGGCCTGGGAGACCGGGCAGGCCATGGCGGATTCGCTGCTCGAGCGGTACAAGGCCGATCACGGTGAGTATCCGCGCTCGGTCGGGCTGTCGGTGTGGGGCACCTCCGCCATGCGCACCTCCGGCGACGACATCGCGGAAGTCCTTGCGCTGCTGGGCGTCCGCCCGATCTGGGACGAGGCGAGCCGCCGGGTCACCACCTTGGAGGTGATACCGCTCGCGGAACTGGACCGTCCACGCATCGACGTGACGGTCCGCATCAGCGGCTTCTTCCGCGACGCTTTCCCGCATGTGCTCGCGCTGCTCGATGACGCGGTCCGTCTGGTTGCCGACCTCGACGAACCCGCCGAGTCGAATTACGTTCGCGCCCACGCCCAGAACGACCTCGCCGAACACGGCGACAAGCGCCGCGCCACCACCCGCATCTTCGGCTCCAAACCCGGCACCTACGGCGCGGGCCTGCTGCAATTGATCGACTCCAAGAGCTGGCGCACCGACGACGACCTCGCGCAGGTGTACACCGCATGGGGCGGCTTCGCCTACGGTCGCGACCTCGACGGCGCACCCGCCGCCGCCGATATGCGCACCGCGTACCGCCGGATCACGGTGGCGGCCAAGAACACCGACACCCGTGAACACGATATCGCCGACTCCGACGACTACTTCCAGTACCACGGCGGCATGGTCGCCACCGTGCGTGCGCTGACCGGCAAGAATCCCGAGGCCTACATCGGCGACAGCACCCGCCCCGACGCCGTGCGCACCCGCACGCTCTCGGAGGAGACCTCACGCGTGTTCCGTGCCCGAGTGGTGAACCCGCGCTGGCTCGAAGCGATGCGCCGCCACGGCTACAAGGGTGCATTCGAAATGGCGGCCACCGTCGACTACCTCTTCGGCTACGACGCCACCACCAATGTCGTGGCCGACTGGATGTACGAAAAGCTCGCGGAGAGCTACGTTTTCGATGACGTGAACCGCAAGTTCATGGAACAGTCCAACCCGTGGGCGCTGCACGGCATTGCCGAGCGGCTGCTGGAGGCGGCGCAACGGGAGTTGTGGGAGCATCCGGAGCAGGCAACACTGGACCGGTTGCGCCAGATCTACCTGGAGACCGAGGGCGAACTGGAATAGCCGGAAAAGCAATACCCCAGTTCCTTGGGTATTTCCAATTATTTGATCTTGCAGCATAATTCGATTTCCTGATTCCCGCGACGCCGAGTGTGTCGAGGGCGCATGATGATTGATGTCCGATGTCCGTTTCTCGGGAACATCGATCGAATCGGCTGGATGATTGGAAATCATAATGAAGATCAAAAAGTTGGTAGCGACAACGGTTTTGACCGTTGCCGCGACAGGCATCACCGCAGCCACTGCCTACGGCTCGCCCGAAGTATCGTCGGAAACCGTTCTCAACGGCGTTGATCACGGTGTCCGATACACCGCTGCGGTGGCGACGGACCGCTCCGATGCCACCATCACGCTGGCTGCGGGCAAGTTCGTCCTTACGCCCGATGCGGGCATCACGGTGCTCGCACCCGACGGCTCCGTGGTTGCCACCGTACCGACCACACTGCAGACAGTGGCGGGCCAGCATGTGCAGGTCGCGCCCGAAGTCGACGCCACGGCAACGACATTGACGCTGACGCCGGTCAACGCGCCCGCATCGCAATCGGCTCCGTTGCAGTTCATCGGTGATGCGGGCACGACGGTCGCCGGTGTGCTGATCGGATGCGCCGTCGGTGCGCTGATCGGGCTGCTGTTCTTTGTCGTCGGATTCCTGCCCGGATGTGTCATCGGGGGAATCATCGGCGGCATCGCCGGTGCCAATCAGTAATGAGTTGATTCGAGCTGTTCGAATAAGTCTCGAACGGGTGATCCCGGCCGGGCAATCCGTAGAATTCGCCCGACCGGGATTGCCGCTCATCGAAATTCAGGACACATCGAATTTCAACTATCGCCCGCTGCTTTCCGAAACCGTTCGGCAGTTGCTCGGAGGTGTGCGGCGAGCTCCGGAGCGTCCAGGACTTCGAAATCGACATCGAGCAGTCCGAGATACAAGGTCAACGAATGGGGTGTGTCCGAACCGACCTGGATCACACAGTGGTTCGGGCCATCGGATTCGATAGTCACAGCGACGGGCAGTCGCGTACGCACAGCATTAGCCGGAGCCGCGACCCGCACCCTGGCCCGGTAGCGCCACGTCGCCGCACCGACCCCGCGCTGTATCCGTTCGGCCACTTCGGTTTCCGGAACGCTGCGCGGGGTGAAGCGCGCACCGTTCGGTGTCCGCGGCGTCATCCGGTCGACCCGGAACGTGCGCCAGTCCGCGCGCACGACATCCCATGCCACGAGATACCAGCGGCCGTTCCAGTGCGCGAGCCGATGCGGTTCCACCTCACGCCGCGACGGCGATCGTTGCTCGATTGCGTCCGAATGGGTTTCGTAATCGAAGCGCAACCGCTCGCTCGCCCGGATCGCCGCGGCGACGGCGGTCAGCACTCCCGCATCCACATTCGTCTGACCCGGATGCGGCACATGCACGGTGGCGGCGGTCAGCGCACGCACCCGGTGCCGCAGCCGCGACGGCAGCACCTGCTCCAGCTTGGCCAGCGCCCGCACCGAGGTCTCCTCGATCCCGGTCACCGCCCCATTGGCCGCCGTCGCCAACCCCACCGCCACCGCAACGGCCTCCTCGTCATCCAAAAGCAATGGCGGCAGCGAAGATCCGGCCCCCAGCCGATACCCACCCGTGACCCCTGGCGTCGCATCCACCGGATACCCGAGCCTGCGCAACCGCTCGATATCCGTACGAATAGTCCGCGTCGAAACCCCGAGCCGCTCAGCCAACGCAGGCCCGGTCCAATCCCGATGCATCTGCAGCAACGACAACAACCGCAACAACCGTGCCGAAGTCTCCAACATGGGTCGATCATCTCAGGAATTGCGGAACAAAACCTTCCGCGTTCGTCGAGCAGGTATCGGGTCCGCCGACGGACCCGCATCTCATCGACCCGATTCCAGTGCCCGCCCCAGAACACGCGCCCTCGAACAACGCCAGCCCACGTCCCGGCGAGTTGCGGACCCGTGAATTTCGGCCGAGACGGGCGTCGACCACGAGGGCGACCAATCCGATCGCAACACGGGTTGCGGATACGTCGACCGTCGCGGGATCGGTATCTCCGGTGAGCGCGTCGCCGAGGGCGGCCAAGGCGATCGTGCCGGTGTCATCGCATGGCTGGGCGCTGCACCGGATCTGTCCTCAGCGAGGCGGACATGAGTAGCGGAGCTGAATTTGCGCAATGTTCGCGTACTCGGCTACTCGTGATTTCGCCGGATCTACGGCCGACCATGGTTAGGAGCCATCCTGAATCCGGGGCGACGGGCCAACGTTCGCGTGATCGACTTGGTGCGCCGCGTCAGACCACTGGAGATCGATGCGGGTCGGACCGCATGGCCACCGTTCAGGATGAACCTCAACCCACAATTGCACTTCGGATTATCAGTGGTCCGCTGTTCATTTCGGGCGGTACGGCTCGGTGTCGGCGCAATCCGATCAGCAGGCTCAGGTGGCTGGTGCCGCAGTTGCCGGGCGGCAGCGCGACCAGCTATTCCGGAAGAATTGGTTCAGACCCCCGAGGTGGCCAATACGTAAACCATGCCAGTAATTCCTTTCAAGAGGTGTCCGGATGCGGCACAAATTTCTACTCACGGCTCGATGAGCGCTTGTGACCAGCTGTGGAATCAGACAGCGTATGCGAATCCATCGGTGCCTATTGCTCATAACTATCGCCTTAGCTGCGGCGGACGTCGGTTTCTCTCGTCGGGCCAGGGCTATTCGTCCTGCGTCGAGCGCTTTCCTGGCCACACTTGACCAGACCCGGCGCGCGAGGCGGAGGCCCGCTGCTGCCCCTGCCACTTTCGCGGCAGGGGCAGCAGCGGCCGTCGCGGTCTGCGCCGGTGCTGTAGCCGAACTACACGACCTTGAAAGTGGTCCGGTACAGGCCACTTGCCCCCTTGAACTCCAGTACGGCCGGTTGTTTCGTCGGCAGTGCCTGCGGGCGGCCGATCTCGTCGTCGTTGCCTTTCGGGAGTTCCATGAAGACCTCGTTCAGTGCACGCAGCGAGTCCGAGATCGCCTGGGCGAGAACGGGTCTGCGCTGACTGGCCGATTGCCCGATGGTGCGAGCGAGGGCGGCGGTCCACGCCAGATTCAATCCGGTCCGGTACGCGCCCGTCACATCGCCGGCCACGTCCCGCCCATCGTCCTTTTCGATGAGCTGGACGACATAGAGCGACGCGGGGTCGAAGGTCGCTACCAGAACGTCACGGCTGCGCCGGTCACCGTCGTCCATCACATCCCAGAATCCTCCGGGACCGGTGACCGTGAACTCCGTCGACGACTGCACGGCAGCCCCGGTCGGAATCCGGCCACGGAACAACAGCAGATACACGTCGTCCGAACCCCACTCGTCGATGCCGGAGCCGGATTCGTCGACACATTTCATCTCGTCCACATATACGTTCGCCATGAGATTGTTTCCTCGAATTCTCCTTCCGGAGCAGCTCCGGAAGTTGCGGTTGATTACAGGAAAACCGTATGTCGCCCGAGTGGCGATGCGCGTCGGTGCGGACACGGGAACTCGGATCCGTGCCTGTACGGAATTTATGCCCGTGGCTGCATCGATTCTCGCTTTCGCACCGATATCAAAAGTGCGGACGTATTCGTTCGTGCTATACCTGCACACCGCGGAGGAGGCCGATAATGGCAGGCCGTCCGGCCAGTTCGATGAGCCGTCGGATTTCGATATCGGTGCTGTGCATGGCGGCGCTGTTGATCGGAGCGGTAACGGCGGCGACCGACTGGTCTACCCCTGCGCGGCGCGATCCGGCGCGCGCGCTGCTGCTCGGCCCCCGCGAGGCGTTTGTCGCGGGGGCGGGTCCGAATCCTCCGGTATTCGAAGTCACTGAACTGGTGTTGTTCCTCGCCGCAGGCGCGGCGTTCGTAGGGACGGGGGTGATCGCATGGCGCAGAAGACCTTCCGATTTGACCGGCCGACTCGTCGTCGCCGCGGGATTGCTCTGGTTGGCGGGCGGGCTGCGCCGCTCCGGTGAACCGGCCGTCTTCACCGCGGCGATCATTCTCACCAATCTGTATCTGCCGGTCCTGATTCAGCTGATGCTGGGATTTCCGTCCGGCCGACTGCGCTATCGGTGGGAACGTTGGTTTGTCGGCAGCTGCTGGGTGCTCGCGACGGTCGGCGTCGCCGGTGAGTGGATCTTCTTCGACCCCCGCGCCGTCGCACTCGAGTCGCGGTCGACATCGGTGCATCTCCTGCTGATTCGGCACAACCCGGCGCTGGCCGCGATAGTGCAGATGGTGGTGGGTGCGCTCGCCGGTGTGGCCGGACTCGTGCTAGTGGTCGTCGTCCTCATCCGGTTGCGCACGCGATCGCCCGCCTATCGAGCTGGATTCGCGCCTCTCGGGCTTGCTTGTCTGGTCGCCGTGCCGGTGACGATCGCGATCCTCGCCAGCGCGATCCGGTTCCCCGGATCGCAGACCGGATGGCTGCTCGACCTGCGCTATCCGACAACCGCTGTCCTGCCGTTGGCGATCGCGGTCGGTGTCGCGCGCTATCACGTCGCACGCGTCGCCCTCGCCGACGCGATGGTGGAAATCGGCGGCGCCTCGCTCGACGAGGGGTTCGTCGCGGCGTTGCGGCGGGCACTGCACGACCCCTCCCTTGAACTGTGGACCTATTCGCACCACGAGCGCCGCTACGTCGATCACGAAGGCAATCGCCGGGATCCGCGGATTACGGCGGTCGGGCGAGCCGTCACGGTGTTCGAACGAGACGGCACACCCGCAGGGGTTCTCGTCCACGACGAGTCGTTGCAGGCACAGTCGGAGTTGCTGGCCGCGGTGCGCGGCGCCGCCGAGCTCGCGCTGAATCACCAGCGGATGGACGACGAGTTGCGCAATCGACTCGGCGAAGTCAGGAGGTCGCGCCAGCGCATCGTGACCGCTGGCGATGAACAGCGGCGCCGGTTCGAGCGCGACCTGCACGACGGGGCGCAGCAGCGTCTGGTCGCCGCATCGATCATGCTCGGCCGGGCGAAGCGTGCCGCCGACGAGCAGATCAGCCGCGGCCTGCTCACACAATGCGCCGACGAAATCGACTCCGCCCTCGCAGAATTGCGCGAATTGGCCCGCGGCTGCTATCCGCCCGTCTTGTCCGAACGAGGCCTCGGTGCGGCGCTGACCTCACTTGCCGAGCGCTCGCAGGTTCCGGTCGAGATCACCGGAACGCTCGATGGTCGGCCCGACCGCGACACCGAACTGGCCGCGTATTACACCGCCGCCGAGGCCGTCACCAACGCGACGAAGCACGCCAACGCCACGCTCGTCCGAATCAGTCTCGACAGACACAACGACGAGCTCCGAATGATCATCTCGGACGACGGCCGAGGCGGCGCGACGCCCACACCGGGTGGTGGGCTCGCGGGCCTGTACGACCGGATATCGGCGCTCGACGGCCACCTCGAACTGGACAGCCCTCCCGATGCGGGGACCACCATCGAGGTCACCCTTCCGTGGCAGGGAGGTGAGAGGTCGTGACGCTGAAAGTCGTTCTGGCCGAGGACTCTCCATTGCTCAGAGCTGGAATCGCCCGGTTGCTCACGGACGAGGCGATCGATGTCGTCGGCCAAGCCGCCGATCCCGACACGCTTCTCCACATCGTCGCGGCCCACGTCCCCGACGTCGCTGTCATCGACATCCGGATGCCGCCCACTCACACCGTCGAAGGCATCGAGGCCGCCGTGACCATCCGCGCCGAGCATCCGTCGACCGCGGTCGTGCTGCTCTCGCAATACATCGAAACCGAACACCTCAACACCCTGCTAGTGTCCGGTGCCGCGGGTCTGGGCTACCTTCTCAAGGATCGCGTCGCCCATATCGGTGAATTCGTAGAGGCCTTGCACCGAGTGGCGCGGGGCGGGACGGCGATCGACCCCACTCTGATCGACCGAATTCTCGCGCGACCGCATCGGGTACGCCAGCCGATCGACGCACTGACCCTCCGTGAACGTGAAGTGCTCGCCCTCATGGCACAGGGCCGATCCAATCGAGCCATTGCCGCCGGACTGTTCCTTACCGAACGCACCGTCGAAACTCACGTCGGCGCCATCTTCGCCAAACTCGGCCTCGCACCCGAACCTGAGAATCACCGCCGCGTCCTTGCGGTGCTGACCCACCTCGACGCACAGCACAGCTGAGGGATGGCTGCGGCACTATGTTGGGCTGCCGGTGTCCGGATGGCCGGAATTGATGGATGGCGAAGGCTACTGGAGATTTTCAGTCGAATCCTGGTATTGCGGAAGTAGATCTTCCGCAATGGGGATGAGAGTGGTTCACATGACGAACACAGGAGATATTCGCCCCTTCCGGATCGACATTCCGCAGGCCGAACTCGACGAGTTGCGCGCGCGGCTCGCGAGCGCGCGGTTGCCTCATTCGGTGCCAGGCGCCGAATCCGATTGGGGCCGTGGCATTGCGCCGGATTATCTGCGGGAGCTGGCCCAGTATTGGCGGGACGGGTTCGATTGGCGGGCGCAGGAGGCCAAGCTCAATGCGTATGACCAGTTCACGACCGAGATCGATGGGCAGACAGTGCATTTCTTCCATGTGCGGTCGCCCGAGCCGGACGCGGTGCCGCTGCTGATCACGCACGGGTACCCGAGTTCGGTCGTGGAGTTCCTCGAGCTGATCGGGCCGTTGACCGATCCGCGTGCGCATGGTGGGGATCCGGCGGACGCGTTCCATGTCGTGATTCCGTCGCTGCCGGGCTTCGGGTTCTCCACGCCGCTCGCATCGACCGGATGGGAACTGGCGCGCACCACCGAGGCCTTCGCCGAGCTCATGGCTCGGCTCGGCTACGAGAAGTTCGTCGCTCAGGGCGGTGATATCGGTGCGGGTGTGACCGGGCGCCTGGCTGCCACGCATCCGGAGCGGGTCATCGCGACGCATGTGAACAGTGACCGGGGCTCACTCGGTTTGGTGGGCGAGCAGCTGCCGATGCCCGAGGGTTTGACCGAGGACGAACTGGCCGCCATCCAGACCGCGCAGGCCAGGTGGAACCAGCAGAAGGGCTATCTGGTCCTGCAGTCCACCCAGCCCAACGCCATTGCCGACGCACTGACCGATTCGCCGATCGCGCAACTGGCGTGGATCGCGGAGAAGTTCCAGGTCTGGACCGATCCGTCCCGCGCAACCGGCGAGGCGGTGGACCGCGACCTGCTGCTGACCAATATCAGCATCTACTGGTTCACCCGCAGTGGCGCTTCGGCCGCGCAATTCCTCTGGGAGACAGCGCATTCCGGCATGGACTGGGTGGCGCCGTCGGGTGTGCCGCAAGGGTGGGCGGTATTCAATACCGATCCACTGATGCGTCGGGTGATGAATCCGGAGGGGTACATCGAGCACTTCAGCGAATACGCCGAGGGCGGTCATTTCGCCGCGCTGGAGCAGCCGCAACTCCTCGTGGACGATATCCGTACGTTCTTCCGCACCTATCGCGGCTGATCAGGTCAAATGCGGCGGGCGTCGGCTCACACCCCATTACGTCGTCAGGCGTACGCGCGAGTCTGTCCGCATACGGATGTCGCGGCCCTCGCCCCGGCCTACCGTTCAGGTATGACTTGGAACGAAGTGAGCACGAGCAGTTTCGCCCTGCTGACCACCTACAAGAAGGACGGCACACCGGTCGGCGCCCCCGTATGGGTGGCTCCGGACAGTGAGCGGATCGTGGTGTGGACCAATTCGAAGACCTGGAAGGTCAAGCGGATTCGCCGCAATCCGGCGGTGACCCTGCAGATATGCGACGCTCGTGGCCGCCCGAAGAGCGAGGAGCAGGTCGCTGGCAAGGCCGAGTTGCTGGATGCCGCGGGAACGCAGCGAGTGCGCGATCTCGTCTCGCGCAAATACGGGATCATCGGCACCGTGCTGATCCGTCTGCACAAGCTGTTCAAGGGCGCGGACGGATCCATCGGGATCGCGATTACACCGGCGTAGGTCAGGCCGATTCCGCGAGGCCCGCCGAGCGCCAGGTATCGGCGAGTTCCTGCAGCGGAATTTCCAGCGCAGCCGCCAACGACACGATCGTGCCGAATGCGGGCGTCGGCAGCCGCCCGGTCTCGATCTTGCGCAGCGTCTCCGGTGAAATTCCGGCTGCCTGGGCGATCCGAGCCGGATCGCGGTCGGCGCGGGCGGCCCGCAGCCGGGCCCCGAGACGGCGACCTGCCTCGACCTGGGCGGGAGTCAGCGGAAGTCGGACCATGTGTTCATACTATGGACGGTATTTAAATACCGCAAGCTGCCGCAGGGCCGAGTGCGCGAGGTTGCCGAGCGACTCCGCGAGCGGCGCGGTGCATCCCTGAAATCCGTCCACAGTGCGGCATCGGTGTCGTCAGGGAGATTTCATCGCCGGCGGGCAGTCTGGGCGAAGGTTTCCTCGGTCGTGCGATCGGGGATTCGCAGCAGACTGTTCGGGACGGAGGACATCTCGATGGTGCGACCGAGTTCTATCAATGCCGGTGTGTTCGATGCGGAGTATCAGGACACGCTGCACACCCTGTCGAATGCTTCGGTGCATCGCAGGTTCGATCCATATCTCGATATCGATTGGGAATCACCGGAGTTCACGATCGAGCCTGACGACCCGCGGTGGGTGCTGTCGGCGGTGGAGGATCCGTTGGGGGGCACGCAGTGGTACCGGGATCTGCCGCTCGCGCGGCAGATCGAGATCGGGCGGTGGCGAGAAGCCAACACGCTCAAAGTGGGGCTGGCGTTCGAGAGCATGCTGGTACGGGGCCTCATGCAGTACGCGATCAAGCTGCCGAACCAGACGCCGGAGTTCCGGTATTGCCTGCACGAGCTCACCGAAGAGTGCAACCACATCCAGATGTTTCAGGAGCTGATCAATCGGATCGGCGCCGACGTTCCGGGTATGCGGCCGCTGCTGCGGATGCTGTCGCCATACGTCGGTGTGCTCGGCGGGTACTGGCATACGGTGCTGTTCATCGGGATCGTGGCCGGTGAGGACCCCAACGATCGGCGACAGAAGGCGCTGATCCGGGAGGGGCGTGACCGTCGGCTACCCCCGGCACTGGTCAGGACCATGGAGATTCACGTCGCCGAGGAAGCGCGGCACATCTCCTTCGCGCATCAGTTCCTGCGCGTGCAGCTGGCGCAGAAGGGACCGCTCGGGCGGGCCTGGATCGGGTTGCTGTTCCCGCTGTTCATGCGCTGGCTGGCGGGGCAGATCATGACGCCCCCGCGATCGTTCGCCAAGCAGTTCGGTATTCCGAAAGACGTGATGCGGGAAGCGTTCTGGCATGGTCCGCACGCCCGTGAGCTGATGCGAAGCTACTTCGACGATGTACGCACGCTGGTGGAGGGCCTCGGGCTGATGAACCCGTTCACCCGGCTGGTCTGGAAACTGCTGCGCATCGACGGGTTTGCCGCGCGCTACCGGGGTGAGCCGTACCGCGTCGCTCGCAGCGTGGCCTGATGTCTCATGTGGTGACGGAGTCGTGCTGCAACGATGCCTCGTGCGTCTACGCGTGCCCGGTGAACTGCATTCATCCCACTCCGGACGAAGCCGACTACCACACGGCCGAGATGCTGTACATCGACCCGGCGGCCTGCGTGGACTGCGGGGCCTGTGTCGCGGCGTGTCCGGTCGGTGCGATCAAACCGCACACCGAACTCGACGACAGCCGACAGGTGTTCCTTTCGGTGAACGCGGAGTTCTATCGGGAGCCACGCTCACGCCCACTGCTCGCACCCTTCGTACCACCGTTGACCGTGAGCACGCGGCACGCGCCGTTGCGTGTCGCGATCGTCGGGTCCGGCCCGGCCGGAATGTATACGGCGGAAGAGCTTCTCACCGTTGCGGACGTGCGGGTCGATCTGTTCGAGCGACTCGACGCACCGTACGGGCTCGCCCGTTTCGGCGTGGCCCCCGACCATCGCGAAGTGCGGAAGATTCTGCGGCTGTTCGACCGCATCCGCGACGATCCGCGCGTGCGTGTGCTGTGTGGCGTCGAGATCGGCCGGGACCGCACCTACGCGGATCTGGCCGCAACCTACGACGCGGTCGTCTACGCCGTCGGCGCGGTCGGGCGACGGCTCGACATCCCGGGCAGCGCATCGGCCGGTGTCGCCTCCGCGCCCGATTTCGCGGCCTGGTACAACGGGCATCCAGCGCTGAAGAACCGGGTCTTCGACCTGTGGCACCCCCGGGTCGTCATCATCGGCAACGGCAATGTCGCGCTCGACGTCGCGCGCATCCTGGTCACCGATCCCGAGCGGCTGGCCTCGACGTCGATCTCCCCGTACGCGTTGGACACGCTACGGCGCAGCGGTGTCGAGGAGGTGGTGGTCGTCGGGCGGCGCGGACCGGCCGATGCCGTGTACACATTGGCGGAACTCATTGGTCTGCAATCGAATTCCGAGGTCGACTTCGTCGTTGCGGCAGAGGAGCTGGCCCGCGAGCAGCGCCCGGATGCGCGTGTGGAGCTGTTGCGCAAGGTGTCGGCGCGCAGTGAGCCATCCCGTGGTGACCGGCCGCGCCGAATCGTATTGCGCCACCATCTGTCTCCGACACGTATCACGCACACCGGCCAGATCTCGCACGTCGAGTTCCGCCGCACCGGACCCACGGCAGCCGAGCAGGTCGAGTCGATCTCGGCGGGCCTGATCCTCACGGCTATCGGCCATCATGGCCGCTCGGTCGCGGGACTCCCGTTCGACCACGCCGCCGGTGTCGTTCCCAACGAGCACGGCCGAGTGGTGGATCCGGCTCACCGTCGCATCGTCACCGGCACCTACGTCGTCGGCTGGATCAAACGGGGACCGACCGGATTCATCGGAACCAACAAGACCTGCGCTCAAGAGACCGTGCGAGCGCTGATCGACGACTACAACGCGGGGAAGTTGACCGGAGCAGCAAGGGAGTTAACCGTATGAGTACCAACGACAGTCGTGTCTACGATGTCGCCATCGTCGGTGGCGGCATCGGCGGAGCCGCCCTGGCGGCTGTTCTCGCGCGACACGGAGTGCGCGTCATCATGCTCGAAGGCGGCGGCCACCCGCGTTTCGCCATCGGCGAATCGACCGTTCCCGAGACCATCCTCTTCCTGCGCGCGCTCGCACTGCGATACGACGTGCCCGAGCTGAGCAACCTGGCCTCGCACGGCCCGTTGCGCAGGCATGTGAGCTCAGCGTGTGGAGTCAAGCGCAACCTCGGCTTCGCGCACCACACCGAAGGCGTGCCGTTCAATCCGGCCGAGTGCACGATGAACCCGACCTTCGGCGCACCGCTGGGGCCGGATGTGCACTTCTTCCGCCAGGACGTCGACGCATACGCCTATCAGGTGGCGTTGTCCTACGGTGCCGACGGGCTGAATCGAACCTATGTGACCGACGTCGAATTCGATGCGGACGGGGTGACCGTGTCGACCGCCGACCGCGGCGAGTTCCGTGCCCGCTTCCTCGTCGATGCCGGTGGGATGAAGAGCATCCTCGGGCAGCGATTGAACCTGCGTGTGGAAGAACCGAGCTATCGGACGGCCACCCGCACAATCTTCAACCACTTCGTCGGCGTCGAGCCGTTCGATCGGCTGGTTCCTTCCCGTGAGCACAAGATGCCGAGTCCCTTCGCGCAGGGAACGCTGCATCATCTGTTCAAAGGCGGCTGGGCCTGGGTCATCCCGTTCGACAATCACAAGACCTCGACCAACCTGCTGTGCAGCGTCGGAATCAGCCTGGACCTGAACCAGTATCCGAAGGGCGACGAGTCGGCGGAGCAGGAATTCTGGCGTCAGGTGCGCAGATTCCCGACCTTCGCCGAGCAGATGCGCAACGCCACCGCCGTGCATCCGTACACAGAGTCGACGCGGAATCAGTTCCAATCGACGAAGATCGTCGGCGAGCGCTGGTGCCTGCTGCCGCATGCGTCGGATTTCATCGATCCGCTGTTCTCGAGCGGTCTCTCGGTGACCTTCATGGCGTTGAACGCACTGGGCCACCGCCTGATCCGCGCGGTCCGCACCGACGACTTCGCCGTGGAGTCGTTCGAGTATCTGGAGACCTGGATCAAGAAGTCGTTCGGCTTCTACGACGACCTCGTCAGCTGCTCCTACTCGTCGTTCGACAGCTTCGAGTTGTGGAATGCCTGGTTCCGGGTCTGGGCGATCACCTCGGCGTATGGCATCAACGGCCTCATGGGGTCCATCTTCGCCTTCGACAAACACCGGAGCGCAACGGTATTCGATGCGCTGGAGCGGGCACCGTATCGAGGAGTCCAGGGCATCGACTACCCGCCGTGCGCGGAGATGTTCCGCGCGGCGTCGGTCGCGATGCAGGAGTACCGCGACAAGGAAATCGGCGTCGACGAAGCATGTGAGCGCATCTACGCCGCCATTCGCGACAGTCGGCTCTCTCCGCCGGTGTGGAAGATGCTCGATCCCGAATCCCGTTGCCCAGCACCGTCATTGACGCTGGTGCCGATGTCACAGGTCCTGTTCTGGGGCAAATACCTCAGTCCCGGCCACGTGCGGGGACAGTACTTCACGAGCGGGTACAGCGCCGTGGCGAAGATGTCGCTCGGCTACTTCCGTGGACAGCTGGAACAGAGTGGATCGACGGTCTACCAGGCGACGCGCGACCTGTTCTTCATTCGGAATCGCGACTGGCGCACGGTCGGTGGAGATATCCGGCCGGGGGAACTGACTTCCTGAGCGGGTGTCGGATGCGGTCCTGACTGCGATGCCGGGCGTCGAGGTCAGGACCGTTCGCCTGTACAGCACATATGGACCGGGGCGAATATGCCTTCGCCGGTGCGGGGTGACCTGATTCGGCCGAACTTCAGAATACGTCTTTTATTGTTCTTAAAGTTATGTCACGATCATTGGACGGCTCTTACCGTGCCCGGGAGGAGAAGCAGTTCAATGGCTCGGAAGCTTGTTGTCCAGATAACCGATGATTACGACGGCGGAATCATTTCCGACGGCAACGTCGAGTCCGTGTCATTCGGTTTGGATGGCGTGAATTATCGGATCGAGCTACGACCGGACAATGCGGAGAAGTTGCGCCACGACCTCGGAAAGTGGATACATGCCGCGCAACGGGCGGACGACGGGCAGGACCGGCGGTTGCGGAGGGTGTCGGTCGAATGCGGGACGCGCTCTCGTGAGGAGTTGAATATCATCCGGGAATGGGCCCTCGGGCAGGGGTACCGAGTGGCGGCCCGCGGGCGAATCCCCGTGCGCATTCTCACCGCGTTCGCCGACGCGCATCTCATGTCCGGTGGTGGCGAGCACGAGGATGATCTGTCGCGCCAACGCGAGGCCGGCTAGTTCAGAAACCCGATGCGCGCAACGAACTCTCGTAGAAATCTTCGCGGGCAAGGCCGGGGCCGCCGAGCGTATGCTCGAACGCCGTGCGTAGTCCGCTGCCCGGCCGGACGCCCAATTCGTCGCGCAGTACTCGTTCGGCCAGCTTGTACGCCTCGACGGCCTCGGTATGACGACCGACCCGGCGAAGCGCGGTGATCAGTTGTAGTCGCATCCGCTCGTTGAGCGGGTCATCGTCGATGAAGCGCTTCGCGTTCCCGATCACCCGGTGGTCGTGGCCGAGCGCGATCCACGCATCGAGCAGCAATTCACGGGCGGTTCGCCGAGCCCGGTGGAGTTCATCGGCGGCCGCCGCGGCCAGCGGTCCGTCCAGCACACCGAGTAGGTCGTGATCGTGCCACAGGTCCAGGGCTTCCTCGAGTACCGTGACCGTGCTGGACGGGGCGGCGGGACCCAGGGTCACCGCGTGCTCCACCTGAGTGAGGAACCGGTGTGCGTCGACCGCCGAAGGGGGGACGCCGAGCCGGTATCCCGACGGGGTTGATTCGAGCATTGTGCTTGCGGCGCCGGCGCTTTGGCTGTTGAGCCAGCGTCGCAGGCGCGTCATGTGTGCGTGCAGGGTGTTCGAGGCGTTGCCGGTGGAGGCCAGCAGATCGAGCTCTTCGATCAGCTCGTCGCGGCGCACCTCATGACCGGCGCGCAGCGCGAGGACCGCGAGGATGGCCTGCAACTTCCGGCCGGGGAGCGTGGCCTCGACATCGTCGACGACCGATCGTATCGGGCCGAGAACCCGAAACTCTATTCTGGACATATGTTCATCTTTCCGGTCTCGGTGGGCCGCACCGGGTAGACGACACTGTCCCGGGCAATGCGCGAGTTCCGCGGCGTTCGTGAGATTTTCGGCGAGTATGCCGAAAATTGAGAATAGTTCTCGACTCGAACGAGCCGTCGGAATACTACGCTTTGCTCTCCCCCCGGTCCTGCTTTGTGATCGATCGACTATTGCTATTACTGCCGATCCTTCGTCGATTCGAATAATCGTCGATCGTGTTCGGTAGGTCACTATAGTCGACTATCGTTAGGCTATCATCGGGATATGTGCGTGTCAATCGATGGGTAAAATGTCCGACAAGTGCTGATTCGGCGCGGATATTCGTCATATCTGCGTACTTGTCCGGATATCAATCGGAAACAATTCGAATTCTTTCGGGGATGCGCTGCGGCAGTATTCCCCGCAGCACGACCAGCGCTGCCGCATCGCCCTGGAGGGCGATTCGTCCGGTGGCGATCGCCTCGTCGAGGGCGAGGCGCCCAGCGCTCAGGTCGCTGATGGTCGCCGAATCGGAGATGAGTGTCGCATCGACCGGCGCGAGCGGACCGGCGGTCACCTCGGCCTTCCCGTTCCGGATCGACAGCAACGCCGAGGAGTCGCCGAGGCGGAAATGGTAGGTATAGGCCGCGTCGACCGCGCTCGCGTCGATGAACCGGGCAAGGACGACCAGCGTCCACTCGGCCTTGTAGGCGTCCTCGGGTCCGGGCGCGAACAGACGCCGCATTCCCCACAGCGCCAACGGAATCAGCGCCTCGGCCAGCTCGTTGCCCGACTCGGTCAGTTCGTAGACCACCGCGGCGGCCGGTGGCGGCAGTTTCCGGTGGCGGACGACCGCGTCCTCTTCCAGTTGCCGCAGGCGCGCCGCGAGCAAGCTCGAGCCGATCCCGTCGAGCGCATCCGAGAGATCGATGTAGCGCTTCGGCCGGGCCATCAGCTCGCGCACGATGAGCAACGTCCAGCGTTCCCCGACGATATCGAGACCTCTTGCGAGACCACAGAATTGGTTGTAGGTGCGTCGAGCCACCGAGCCAGTCTAGCGACGCCGCCGTAAACCGGCGGGCGGTCGCTTCAGCGCCGTTTCAGTAGGTGTCAGGCCCGTTGCGGCGCTGCGGAAGATCGCTCGTCGACGACTTGGATTCCCGCCGTCTCGAGCAGCCCCTGCATCTGGCGCAGGGCGAAGACCTCCTCCAAGCCGAAGCAGCCGGTGGACCCGGCCCCCTCGACGCGGTGCAGGAGTTCTTCGCCGAATACCGCGGCAGCGGCTGCGGCGTGGGCATAGCCGCCGCGGCATTCGACAGTCCTGGTGGCGAGCCGAATGTCGCGGCGTTTCACCGACATCCAATGCATGATGGGTTCGGCGCTCGGCTGGGCGGGCGGGGTGCGGCGTCCGACCAGAAACGGCGCCATCGGAACCTCGGACAGCAGGCCCAGCGGATTGAGCGCGACCACGGTGCTGTGCAGGCGGTGCCGGTCCAGATACGCGTACGTGCGCACGACCCGTCCGGCCGAGGTGTCCAGCAGCCACGCCCGTTCCCGCTCCGCGAATCCGAAACACCGCTTGCGGCCGATGGGTTCGGGAAGGTCGATCGACGCGGTGTCGTGCCGGGGCGAGCGGCGGTTGTAGACGCCGTGCCGCCCGATGGTGGTGAGATTCTCGTGCACGAACGCGACCCCGGCGCGGCCGCTCATTCCGGTGGCGGGCAAGCACATGACGAATTCGATCGTGTCGGCCTCGGGGTACTCGCTGAGCAGATGAGCGATGACCAGATTCGTCACGCCGGGGGAGAGGCCCGCGTTCAGGACGACGGTGCCGTATGCGCGTTGCTGGGCCGCGCGCACGCGCAGTCGGCGTGCGGCGCTCGTCGGAATCGTCGCCAGATTGAGGACTCGGCCGCCATGGTCGAGGACCCAGCGCTCGACCGTGAGGTCGTGGTCGGGGACGGTATTGACGATCAGGTCGGCTCGGAAGGCGGTGTCGTGCAACGTCTCCGGGCGAGTGAGGTCGATCTGGACCGTACCCGGAGCTTCGGCCGGGCGTCGGCTGCCGCGCAGTACCTGCCATCCGATCTGAGCGAAAGTCGTTGCGACAGTGGAGCCGAGTACTCCGTCCGCGCCGACAACGAGCACAGTTCCCATCATCATTCGCTCCTCACTCTCGCGCGATAGAAAGCCGTCCCAGCCTGATTTGTACCGACCGTTGGTCGGCTACATACTTCAAGTATGTCATGTCGGGAGCGGCTTGGCAACGAGGTCGAGACAGGTGGGCGCGCGGCATCGACGCTGATCCGGACGGTCGGGTCGCAGACGAGGAAACGGGCGTGTCACCGATCGCGCGTAGATGTGGCCGACCGGATTGCGCGCAGAGGTACGACGATCACGACGAGGGCGGCCACGGGCGCGATGACAGGTATCCACGGCAGGTGCGCGGCCCCGACATCGGCCAGCAGGGCGATCGCGCTGAACGCGACGGCTCCGGCCGTACCCGCACCGATCTCCCGGATCGACGCGGGAGTCCATTTCATCTGTGTGCCAACGAGATACACCGTGGAGCCGAGACCGGCGACTGCGAACGACGCGGGGGAGGCGTCGAGCAGCACCAGCGTGACAGCCGCGACCGCTACCGCGGCGCACGCGGAGCGGACGTCGCGCAGACCCGCGAGCGTGAGGACCCCTGTCACGGCGAGCGCGACGACGTCGATCACCGTGACCTCCGCGGTGCCTCGAATCGCTGCGGCAGGGCATGGATGACCTCCGCGAGTTGCTCGGACCCGCCCCAGCCGAGGACCTCGACACCGGCGATGCCCATGGCGCGGTGCAGGGCCGCGCGGTCGAACGACCACAGGCGCGCCACCAGCGGATCCCCGTCGTCACGGAACGGGCTGTCCGGCAGGACGTCCACGACCACGACCCGATGGCCGCGCTTGCGTAACTCGATGAGCGACAACGCGAATCCGCTCTCCAGCAGCGTGGAGAACGCGACGATCGTCGCACCGGCGGGCATGGCCGCCGGCGGTGGCACGCTGCCGGTGAACCGGATCGCCGGACCGTCGTCGGGATCGAGCAGCGCATCGACGAGGCCGTAGAACTGGCGCCGCCCGCCGCGCGTCGGAACCCACCGGGACCCGGCGCCGGTGCATACCAGCCCGACCCGGTCGCCGCCGCCCAAGGCGGCCCAGGTGAGTTCGGCGATGGCGCGCACGGTCCGATCCAGGGCTTCGGGAGGTGCGCAGGTCGTGGACATCGACTCGTCGAAGAGCACCGCGACATCATTGGCGAGTTGCAGACAGCGCTCGGTGGTATGCAGGCTCGCCCGCCGTGCGGTCGCAGGCCAATTGACCACTCGCAGTGTGTCTCCCGGCGTGAAGGCGCGAATGCCCGCGAATTCCTGGCCCGAACCACGCAATCGGGAGTCGTGCCGTCCGATTCGCCGGGAGCGAGCCGTGCCGGACACCAGCGCAGTGCCCGGGACTACCAGCGGGTGCACCACCAGCTCGGCGACGTGGTGCCGGGATCGGAGGCGCACGAGCCCACCGCCGACGACCGCGAATAACTCGACAGGGATCGAATACCGCCCCCAGCGCCGCGCGGTGACCCGCAGTGTCATGGAGGTGGATGTCTGTGCTCGGATCTCTATCTCCAGTCCCTCGACATGCAGCGGATGTGCAATGTGCACTGCGCCGCTGCCGCGTGGCGCGATCGCGAAGACGAGATGGACTGCGACGGTGTCGGTTTCGATACACCGCACCTGCGCGGCGCATCCTGGTTCGGCCCCGGCCGCCGTGACCCGGATCTGTTCGGTGGGCGTGCGCCAGCCCAGCGACACCATGCCGAGCATCGGCGCCGCGAAGACGACCAGCTGCGGTTCGGTCAGCGAAACCGCCAGCGCGAGAACCAGTCCCGAACAGATTGCCAGCGCGACGGCGAGCGCGGTCGGATGGTAGGACGACCCCACCGGTGCGAGGTTGCGATCTCGTACCGCGGTCACAGCCGAGTCATCCGTTCGAGAATTTCACCGAGCGTGGCGCGCCCCGGACCGGGGACGCTGTCCGCGGTTACCATGGCCGCGGACGGGTCCACCCACCGCCACAATTCGGGGCCGAAGAAGTCCCGTCCGGCCTCGCTGAGGGCGTTCCCACCAGGCTCCGGAGATCCGATCGCCAGCAGGAATTCCCGCGCCAGCAGCGGTCTGACCTGCCGGTCCCACTCGCCGCGCGACCCGTCGGCATATTGCAGCAGGACCGAGGTCCGTGCGCGCCAGCGCGTCACGGACTCCATGCCCGGGGATTCCACCGGCGGTGTCACCACATCGCCTGATGCTCGCATCGACAGTGCAGCGAAGGCCACGACGATCGTCGCGAGCGCGATCCCCGACACGACAGCGAGCAGGCGCCGGTCGACAGCCACCGCCGCGAGTTCGACACCGGCGACAGCCAGCACTGCGACGAAGACGCCACGGTCGAAGGTCATTGTGCCGAATCCTCTTTCAGTCCGGCCAGCACGGCGCGCAGCAGTGCCGCGGCCTCGATCCGATCCCGCTCACCCATCGGGTGAGCGCTGTAGCGGGCCTCGGCGAACAGGGCGACCAGGCGGGCAGCGGTGTGGTGCGCGACGACGCCGAGTTCGACCGCACGCGCCAGCACATCGGACGGGGTGTCGGCGAGTGCGGGCGACAACCCGGGAACGGCGGCGAACTCCGCCTCCATCGCGCGATAACACGAGATGATCGTGGCGCGCGGATCTCGTTGGGGCGCAGCGGTTTCGTGGACCGCTGCGGAGACGGCGCGGGCCAGCGCCGTCCGCACGGTAGCCGTGTCGGGCACCGGGGCGGCTACTGCGGCGCGGCGACGGACGGCCCGCACCATGACCGCACCGACGGCGGATACCGCCGCCAGTATCGCCGCCGCTGCCGCAATGCCGAGGACGCGGAATTGGTTGTCGTCCAATGGAATCAGCGTGCTGCCCGGCGGTGCCGGGGTCGCTGCGGCCGCGTGCTGTGCGCCCGCATCAGCGGGCCGGGCAGGATGGTCCGCCGACGGCCGCAGAATCAACCAGCTCGCCGCGACGGCGGGTCCAGCCATGACCGCGAACAGGACGGCGAGCATCAGCAGCTCCCGCCCCGATACCCGGCGGCGGCGCCGGTCGCCGAGTACACGTTCGGCCGACTGCCTTGCCCCGCCCGCCGGTCGGCGCAGGAACGAGAGAACCGAGACGACCACGATGCACACCGAGACACCAGCAATCGCGGCCAACGGCACCACGGATTGCCGTTCTTTCGGCGATTCCGTCGCTGCGTGACCGGCGACGCCCGGCAGGTAGCCGTGCAAGGCGACCACGGTGACGACGACGGCCACGATCCCGAATACCGACCGCGCGATCCGCCGGTCGATGCCACCGTCGAAATCGCTATCCGGCAAGCTCACCGACCTCCCGACCGTTGTGAGCGAACGTGCCGATGCGTGGCACGGGAGTTCGGCCGAGCACATCCGCGACGATGTTCTCCCCGCGGATCCGGCGCACCCACACCTCCGGTCGCAGCGTGATGCGATGGGCCAGCACGGCGGCCGCGAGTGTCTTCACATCCTCGGGCATCACGAAATCGCGTGCCTGCAGCAAGGCGTGTGCCCGGGCGAGCTGGAGCAGATCGAGTTCGCCGCGCGGGCTGGCACCCACCTCCACCTGCAGGTGCGTTCGCGTGGCGCGTACCAGCGCCACAATGTATTCGAGAATGTCGTCGTGGACGGTGACGGCGTCGACCGCACGCCGCAGTCGCAGCAGCTGCCCGGCACCGAGCACTTGGCGCGCCACCGGTTCGTGCGCGGTCAGGTCCAATCGCCGTCGTAGCAGGGCCTTCTCATCCCCGGCGCTCAGATAGCCCAGCGCGATGCGGATCGCGAAGCGATCCAGCTGGGCTTCCGGTAGCGCATAGGTGCCTTCGTGTTCGATCGGATTCTCGGTGGCGAACACGATGAACGGCGTGGGCAGCGCGCGGGTGGTGCCGTCGATGCTGACCTGCCCCTCGGCCATCGCCTCGAGCAACGCCGACTGCGTCTTGGGGGGCGTCCGGTTGATCTCGTCGGCGATCAGGAGGTTTGTGACGATCGGCCCCGGCCGGTAGTCGAAGCCCCCGGTGCTCATGTTGTAGATCGCCGAGCCCATCAGGTCCGCGGGCAGCAGATCCGGCGTGAACTGCACGCGTTTCGTCTCGAGTCCCAGCACAGTCGCGAACGAGCGGGCGAGCAGTGTCTTGCCCAGTCCGGGCAGGTCGTCGATCAGCACATGCCCGCCGGCCATGATGGCGGCCAGCACCATCCGCACCGGTTGCGGCTTGCCGACGACCACGCGGTTCACCTCTGCCTGCACCCACTGCGCGAGCTCCGCGCACGAGGCCATTTCGTCGGAGTACACCGAGTTGCTCCTCATCCGGACAGCCGGGCTGTCCCCACGGCTGTACCCCAGATAGTCAGGGACATCAGCAGATTCGCGAGAACGGTGACAATGATCGACATACGGATCGCGCGCCCGGCGGCGATGCCGACACCCTCCGGGCCGCCGGTCGCGAAGTAGCCGTAGTAGCACTGGATGAAGACCGCCAGCACCACCAGCACGATCAACTTGAAGATGGAATAGAGCACGTCCACCGGCGTCATGAAGATGTTGAAGTAGTGCATGTAGGTGCCGTCGCTGACGTCGCCGATGAACAGCACCGTCAGCTCGGTGGACAGATACGAAACCGCCAGTGCCGCAACATACAACGGCACCGCGACCACAGCCACGGCGATGATCCGGGTGGAGACCAGGAACGGCATCGGACGGATAGCGATGGACTCCAGCGCGTCGATCTCCTCGGCGATACGCATCGAACCCAGTTGGGCGGTGAAACGGCACCCCGCCTGCACGATGAACGCTTGCGACGCCAGCAGCGGAGCGATCTCACGGGTACCGCCCAGCGCCGTGATCGATCCGGTCACCTGCCCGAGGCCGAGCAGATTCAGGTTGGTGAATGCCTCGATGCCGACCGTCATGCCGCCGAAGGCGCACATCGCCAGCATCACGCCGACGGTCCCACCGCCGGCGACCAAAGTGCCGTTGCCCCAGGTGACATCGACGATCAGCCGTGCCACCTCGCGCTTGTAGTGGCGCAGCGTCAGTGGGATCGCCATCAGTGAGCGCACCAGGAAGAACAGCAGGTGACCGAACGCGGCCAGGCCACGCGCCGGGGGTGCGACCACGCGGGCCGGGCGCAGCGCAGGGGGGATGTAGGTAGCAGCCATGACTCACACCAGTTGGGCGGGGAAGAGGGTGTTGTAGACCTGCGAGATCAGCACATTGGCGCCGAACAGCACGAGCGCGGACTGCACGACCGCCGCATTGACCGCATTCGCGACACCGGCCGGACCGCCGCGGGCATTGAGTCCGTGGTACCCGGCGATGACGGCGGTGAAGAAGCCGAACAGCGCCGCTTTGAACAGCGCAACGGCCACGTCGTTCGCACTGGCGAATCCGATGAAGGCCGCCACGAACGATCCCGGAGAACCGTGCTCGACATAGATGAAAAAGCCATAGGTGGAGGCGAATCCGACGAAGACGACGACGCCGCACAGCATGGTGCTGACCAGCGTCGCGGCCAGCAGCCGGGGGCCGACCAGACGGACCAGTGGATCAACGGCCATGGTGCGCATGGCGTCGATCTCCTCGCGAATCGTGCGAGAACCGAGGTCGGCGCAGATGGCCGAGCCGACCGCGCCCGCGATCATGATCGAAGTGACCAGTGGGGCGCCCTGTTTGACCACGCCGATACCGACAGCGGCGCCGTCGAACGATTCCGCGCCGACCTGCTTGACGACCAGGCTCACCTGCAACGACACGACGACACCGACCGGGATCGCCACGATCATGGTGGGAATCGCCGACACGCTCGACATGAACGCGCACTGCCGTACGAACTCGCGCCAGTTGAATCGGCCGCGCGCCAACGTGATCGCGAGGCCGATCAGCAGTTCGCCGGCCATGGTGATCTGCCGCCCGAAGGTGTCCAGCGCCTGGCCGGGATGGTCCTTCCAGAACCGTCGCACCAAAGCGGGCCGGGCTGCTGGATCGCTACCTCCCGTCGGCGGTGGTGCGACTGGTCGGTTCTGCGTACTCACACACAATCACCTACTCTGCGTATTAAACCGAATCCAAGTATGCGAGTGTGTGCAAGGTTTGTCCAGGGCTCGCGCGATGCGAGAAGGCTTGCGTGCCCGACATGTTCGATTCGGCGTCGGGCTGGGCCCGATGATCGGGGCGTTCCTGGACGTGGAGGCGGGCACGTTGACCACTCGCATACCCTGAGTACTATCACATACGTCGAGTAGGCCAGCGAGCGTCGACGGATATCGATGGAATGGATCGCCGGTCCGAGCAGCGGAAGGACACACCACCGATGTCAGATCACGGTCCGGGGAGATTCCTCGCACGCGTCGCCGGGAACCGACGATGGGGCGGTAGCCGGATGCCGGTTGTACTGGCCCTGCTGCTGGTGCTGCCGTTGCTCGCGGGCGCGGCGTACACGGTCGCGGACCGGGATCGCGATTCGTCGTCACGGCCCACCGTCGCTGTTGTGATCGGTCGAGCCGATCAGCAGACCGAACCCGGGGCGGGGGCGACCAAATTCGTCGAGATGCTTTCCGCCACAGCGGATTTCACCTGGCAATCGCGCAGCACCGACGACGCGCAGCGGGCGCTGACGAGCGGATCGGTGCTCGCGGCGGTCGTCGTACCGACCACCCTCGGCAGCTCGAGTGGTGCCGCGCAACAGATTTCGGTCCTCGCGAGCCGGACGGAGTCCGATCCGATCGCGATCGCCCGCCTGGTCGGTCTGGTCTCGTCGAGTGCGTCCGCGGTGACCGCGAGCGAGGTATCGACCTCGGTGTCGAAGGCGCGCAAGGACCTCAACCTCGCCGCACTCACGGCGACCGGGATCAAAGGCGCCGTCAGCCAGGCCGACACCACGTTCTCACAGGCGCTCGGCACCGTGGATCAGCTGATCACCCAGGCGGAACCGCTGATCGACAGCGCGACGACACTGCTGGCCGGAATCCGGGACAACACAGCGGTCGTCCACGACATCGCCGCACAGCTCGCGACGTTGTCGACCAGCATGCGGGGAGTCGACCTGACCCTTGCCGACATCCAGCGCGGGGTTGCCCTCGCCGACCAGAGCAGCCGATCGGCCGCGGATTTCGTCCGCCAGACGGCCGCGGTCCGCGCCCAGTTGAGCGCCATGATCCGTCCGATCCTCGAAGCGCTGAACGCGGCCGGCCTGCCCGACCAGGGGCTGATCGACCAACTCGCTCGAGTGCTGACGACCGTCGACGGTAGCTCCGACCAGCAGGTGTCCAACGGCGTCGACGCGGTGCACCAGGCATCGGAACAACTCGCAAAGCAATTGGCCGACCTGTCCGGGCTGGTCGGTGCTCCCGTGCAGCCGGAGATGCAGGTCGCCGACGTCCTGGACCTGGCGGTCGAGCGCCTCGGATCCATCGAAACACTGTTGAACCAGGGCGATGCCACGATAAGCCAGGTGACCACTCAGCTCAATCAGGCGAAAGAGCAACTGCCGGGGATCCAATCCACCGTGCGGTCTCAACTCGACCAGTTCAAGCAGGTCAGTGCACAGCTGGTCGACTCGCTCGACCGCGGCGTGCGGGAGCTCCCCGCGCAAACGGGGCCCGCACCGACCGGCAAGAGCGTCAGCGTCGCCGACTCCTCGAACCTAGGGGCCGATGTCGGCGGACACCCCGCGGCCCGAACCGCCCTGCTCTTGATCACCGGAGCGCTGTTGATCGCCGCCGTCTGCTCCGCATTGAAAGACCGTGTCCACGTCGGCTGGTTCACGTCGGCGAAGGTCACTGTGCTCTCGACGGTCGGCCTGATCGTCAGTGCGGCAGCGATTCTCGGGATGTCGGCCCATCGTGTGCTACTCACGGTGCTCGTGGCGTTGTCCGCGTTCGCACTGGTCGGCGCGGCGGTGGCGCTGGAGCGACTGTTCGGGCGATGGGGGCTCGCGGTGATGGCCGCGGTCGTCGTCGCCGCGGCAATGATCGGAACGAGTGGGACGTACCAGGACGCGAGCGGGCGCGCGATACGCCGGTTGCTGCCCACCGACTATGTGATCAGCAGTCTGAAGGAGGCCGCCACCGCGGGCTTCTCCTCGCAGCTGATCCTGCCGATGGCCGTACTCTCGGCGCTCGTGGTGGTCTCCGCCGTTGCGGTCATTGTCACCGACGCCGGTCGCCGACGCGTCGAGGGCGCCGAGTGACCACCATCGGCCGCGGATTCGACGTACCCACCGCGTTGATACCCCTGGTCAGGACTTGGTGTGCAGACCTTCGAACATGCGCAGCATGACGGCCTCGACCTTCTCGGCCGAGGTCTGCGGGTCCGCGGAGAAGGCGATCAGCATCGATGACTCCGACAGTATGTGAAATACCAGCTGCGCCGCGATGTCGATGTCGACAGGCTGCAGTCGATCGGCGTCGTGCACGAGCTGCACAAGGCCGCGGATCAACGGCAGGACCAGTTCTGAGTCCAGCTGCTGCCTGCGCTCTGCGCCGAGTACCGTGCTGGCCTGTTTGAGCAGAGCGCAGCCTTCGGCGTCGGCCGCGCGCCTGCGCAGCACCGTCTGGGAACAAGCGACGATCAGGTCCCACGGGTCGGCGTCGAGTTGTTGCCCGTGCACCTGCATGACCGCTTCCATGAGCTTGCGTTCGGAATCTCGGTAGACCTCGACGAATAGCTCCTGCTTATCGCGGAAATGGTGGTAGACCGCGCCTTTGCTGACATCGCAGTCTCGGGCGATGTCGTCGACCGATGCGGCGTCGAAACCCTGCTCCACGAAGAGCCTGCGTGCCGATTCCAGAAGTGCGGCGCGCGTCATGGCGGCATATTGCTCTCGCCGAGTCATCTTCGCAGTAGTCACATACCCGATAATACTCTCTGGCCGCCGGTCGTTTACATACTCTGCCTGCGGAAGCGCCAGAAACTCCAGGTAATTCGGGTCGTGGACGAGGGCTCGAATTTCAGCGCGATTTCATCGGCGCGGCCGATTATTCGACGCCGGAAAACTCAGCCCGCTTCCCGTTGGGTCTCCGGTGGCGACGGTGTGGGTCTGATGAGCGCCAGTGTGCGTGTGGCACGGGCGGATTCGGCGTCGGTGACGTCGATACGGGCCATGGCGCGCCGCAGGATGGGTGGTGCCATGACCGAGGTCACCACCGCGACCAGGATGAGAATCGTGTAGGCCTCGATGCTCAGCACACCGAGACGCAGACCGACCATCGCGATGATCACCTCGATGACGCCGCGTGCGTTCATTCCCGCACCAAGGGCGATCGACTCGGTGCGGCTCAGGCCGCTCACCGTGCCGCCGAGGTACGCACCCAGGAATTTGCCGACGATGGCCATGACCAGGATCCCGAGGGCCGCGAGCAGCAGGGGCACTGTGGTGAGTCCGGACAGGTCCATCCGCAGGCCCGCGGTGGCGAAGAACAGCGGTGCCAGCACCGACATCACGACCTGGTTCAGGGGGGCCAGCGGCGCGAGGTCGACGCGGGTCGAACCGAGCAGCGATCCGCACAGGAAGGTGCCCAGGATCGCTTCCAGGCCCAGCGACTGGGTCGCCGCGGCACTGGCGAACAGCAGGATGACGACGACGCCGATCGCTGTGGAGGGATCGCCGCTGCCGGTGGCGCGGCGCATGATGAGCTGGGCCAGTGGCCGCCCGAGCGTCAGCGCGAACACGACGATGCCTGCCAGATACCCCAGCGAGGTCAGCACGGTTGCGGTGCGCAGGCCGTGGGTGGCCATCGCCGAGACGACCGAGAGTAGAAACCAGCCGACGGCGTCGTCGATCATGCCTGCGGTCAGAATGAGCTGTCCGACATTGCGATGCGTGAGATCGAGCTCCATCAGCGTCTTGGCGATGACGGGAATCGCCGACACACAGATCGCGATCCCCATGAACATCGCGAACACGGCGGGCGAGGTGTGATCCGGGCGCAACGGTACCGGTGCCAGTAGGCCACAACCGATTCCGAGTGCCAGGGGGACGACCAGACCGGCGATGCTGACCGCGGCGGCATTGCCCACGCGCTGCTTGATCCCGTCGAGTTCGAGTTGCATACCGGCCAATCCGACCAGCAGCAGAACCCCGACTTGGCCCACCGCGTCGAGCAGGTGCGCCTGTTCACCTTGGGCCGGGAACAGCCAGTGCGATGCCGTCGGCCAGGCGTGTGCCAGCAGCGAGGGGCCGAGCAGCACGCCCGCCACCAGTTCGCCGACGATCGAGGGCAGTCCCACTCGGCTCACCACCGCGCCGAGCCCGCGTGCCGAGACCAACAACACCGCGAGTTGCACCAGCAGAACCAGCAGCGCGTGGGCGGGTATGGGGGGAGCTATGGGGCTGCTCGCGAGGATCATTGCCGGACCCACGGATTCATCTCCTCGTATTGATGCGGCCAGCGGCACGCGCGGCCTTGGTTGCGGCGAATTGCCGAAAAACGCGGTTGCCCAACGAGTTCGCCTGGGCCTCGGTGCGCCGGGCGAGATACCAGTCGAGTGCGCGACCGCCTGGACCGCTCGTCGGCACGCTGCGGGCTCGTCTGCGCCACCACAGCGCGACGTCGTGCGGTTCGCCGGTGACGATCCGCTCGGCCACGAGCAGACCGGCATACGTTGCCATCGCGACTCCGTGGCCGCACCATCCGGCGGCGACGAGGGTGTGCTCGTTCGGCGAGCCGATCACGGGCACGCTGTCGAGCGTCATGCCGATGGGACCCGACCACGCGTGACTGAATTGCAGGCCGACCAGACTGGGGTGCAGCAGGCCGAGCGCGGCGGCGAGATAGCCCCGGTCGATCACGCTCGACCCGTGCACGCCGCGGCGGACGGCGCCACCGCCGACGATCACCCGTCCGTCGACGGTGAGCCGGTAGTAGGGGGCGAGCTGGCCGAGTTCGATCAGTGAATGGTTGCCGAGCCAGCCCACGCGGGCCAGCTCGTCATCGGTGAGGGGGTGGGTCGCCGCGGCCTGTGCCCGCATCCCCACCACACCGGTGGGTCCCAATCCGGCGGCGAACCCGTTGAGCGTCAGCACGACACGGTCCGCGGTGACCTCGCCGTGCTCGGTGTGTGCGCGCGTGGGCGTGCCGTACTCCACGCGACGCACCGCGCTGCGCTCGAAGATCCGGACCCCGCGCTGCTCGGCGAGCCGAGCGAGCGCGGTGGTGAGAGCCGCCGGGTCCAGGGTCGCGGCAAATGGGTAGCGCAGCCCGCCACGGTACTGGCCGGGGCGGGTCGGCAACGCCGACGCGGGGACCTCCTCGATGCCGAGCTGAAGTGCTTGGGCCGCTTCGAGTTCGAGCTCCATGGCCCGCTCCGACTCCGCGTCGGCGGCGACGGTCAGCTGGGTGGCGCGGGTCAGGTCGCAGGCGATGCTGTGCCGCGCGCACAGGTCGATCACATGCCGGACCGCGTGCTCGGAGGACTGGTAGAGGGCCCGGGTGTCCTCGTCCCCGTATCTTCGCCGGGCCACCGAGAGCGGTGGTCCGACACGGGGTCCCAGCAGACCTGTGCCGCGTCCGCTCGCCCCGGCCGCCACTCGATCCGCCTCCAGGACGACGATGTCGCGGTTCGGGTCGAGTTCGGTCAGATGCAGTGCGGTGGACAGACCGGCGAGGCCGCCGCCGACCACGACGACCTGGCAGCGCAGGCGCGTGTCGAGACGGCCACGTGACTGCGATGGCTGTTTCCACAGGGGTTGGTCGCCGCCCGCTCCACTCGCGGGTATGCCGCCGTTCGTGCTCATCGCGCGAGGGCCCTCCGCTCGGCGGCCGGGTGGCTAGGCCGTCTTCTGCGCAGGTCACGGCGATCTGCGCGGTCGAGCAATTTCAGATATGCCGCAAGGCCTTTCGTGCGTGCGAACGCCGTCGGGATGGTTGGCGCGCCGGTTCGCAGCCACGGGATCGGCGGTGCCGGGTTGCCCGCGAGCTGCTGACCGAACTGCCACGCGGCCACCACCGAGGTCGACAGGCCGTGACCGGTCCACGCGCCCGCGTAGTACAGACCACCGCGGCGCGGCACCTGCCCGACGACGGGTAGCCGGTCGAGCGTGCCCGCCTCGAGCGCCGACCAGCGCGCGGCGATGGCCACATTGGTGAGCGCGGGGAACCGGCCGATCATTTCTCGGTGCAGCCGTTGATATGTCGCCGATGCGCCGGACCGATCCAGGACCGGGCGCTGTCCGGGCAGCGTGGTGGGTCCGCCGCCGAACAGCAGCCGGTGGTCGGGGGTGAGCCGATAGTGGTTGAAGAAATTCCGTTCGTCGATGATCGCGCCGCGGCCGTTCCAGCCCAAGTCGTCGAGCTGCTGGTCGGTCAGCGGAGCGGTCGCGAGCGCGTAGCCACGCAGGGCGAAGACCGACCGGGGATGCGGATTCAGCACTTCGCCATAGCCATTGGTCGCCAATAGCACGCGGGGCGTGGTGATCCGGCCGTCCTCGGTCTCCACGACGGGGGTGGGCTGGCCGGTGTCGACCGCGACGACCGGGGTGCGCTCGTAGATCTCCACCCCGGCCCGCCGCGCCGCCTCGGCGAGCCCTACCACCAGCCGGTACGGGTCGACCAGCAGCGCGTCGTGCTCGATACCGCAGATGTACCCCTGCCCGGCTTGCTCGTCGAGTGCCGCACCCGTGATGAGCCGCTGCTCGATACCGAGCTCGCCGAGGTTGGTGACCTGGTCGTGCTGGTGGCGGCACTGCGCTTCGGTGAGCGCGACGCGCGTGTGGATTTCATCGCGTGCCGCACAGTCGATGTTCTCGGTGCGCACCAGGTCGCGCAACAGCGCCACGCCGCGCTGCGAGGCGTCGTGGGCCGCGCTCGCCGCGGCGTCGCCATGTTTCGAGCGGCATTGCGCGACAGGAATTTTCATGCCGGGTGTGACGATGCCGGTGCTGCGGCCGGTGCTGCCGCCGCCGACACGGTCGGCCTCGAGCAGGATGATGGTGGCTCCGCGCAGGACCCGGGCCGCGTAGTAGGCAGCGGTGAGACCGGCGATGCCGCCGCCGACGACCACCAGCTCGGCGCGGCGTGCACTGTGCAGGCGTGGACCGGGCGGGACCGTCGTCGCCGAGCGCATCCAGATCGGCGTGGTCTCCGCAGCGTCGCTGTGGTCGTTCATGGGCTCAACTCCTCACAGAGCGTTGGTGATTCGCGCGAGACACCAGATGTCTCGGAGGTGGATACGGTTCGGGAAAGCGATGTACTCGGGGGTCTCCAGGTGGGGACGCCACTTCTGTTTGAACGCCAGCTGCCGCGTGGCCGGATACAGGGCCGCACCGCGATCGCGGATCAGTTCGGCTGTGCGGCCGAGCATTCGGCTGTTGGCACCTTCGATCGCATGCCGGGGTTCCAGGCCGACGAACGGCGTCAGCCCCAGGTGCATCCACGCCGCGCCGTCGCCGCGGAGACGTTCGGCGGCTTCGGCGAAAATATGCTCGATAACGCCGGGAGGGGCATCCGGCCGACGCCGCGTCAGGTCGTACAGCCAGCCCGGCTGTGCGCCGAAGACCGGAGAATACGAGACGTACGCGACGACGCGGCCATCCTGCTCCGCGACGAACAAGCGGCGGTGCTGTTGCATCGGACCGCCGCGTTGCCCGATGAGGAAGCGCATCTCCTTGACGTGACGGCCCTTGTCCCGCAACCATTCCGCGTCGATCGCATCGAGCTGGCCGCTGAACTCCGGGTCACGCAGCCGATCGGCGTCGGCCTCGGAAACGGTGGTTCCCTCCCGCCGTGACCGTGTGATCATGTTGCGCGTCTTGACGAACTTCTGACCGCGCAGGGTGAAGTCGGACAGGTCGATGCTGTACGAACAACCGAATTGGTTGACCACCCAACCGGATTCCGCCACTCGCTCGGCGTCTGTGCGCGGCAGCTGTACCGCGATGACCCGCCGGTGCGCGCGGTGTGCCGCCGCGGCGAACTGCTGCTCCAGCTCGGCCTGGTGACCCGCGGCGGCGCACGGCCCGGTGAATTGCACCCAGTACCGCTTGCCGAAAGGGCGGTAGATGACCAGGCCGGGCACGCGCGGAGTCGTGAAGTATCTGTTGTCGTCGGACAGGCCGAGAAAGGCGGAAGAGCTCTGCGCGAATGCGCGCAGGCTGTCGAGGACGATCGGCGCGTCGGTGGTCGCCGACCGTGCCAGGCTCAGGTTCCGTTCCACAGGTCACCGTTCCAATCGCGGGTCGCCTTGTCGTGCGCAGCGTCCGCGATGTCGGCGAAGCGCTGGCTGTGCCAGATCAGGGGGCGGCCGAGGCCAGTTCCGGCGGCGACCACCTGCCCGACGACCAGGACGTGGTCGCCGTACTCCCGGGCGTCGGTGAGGCGGCAGACGGACCATCCGAGGGTCGCGTCGAGAATCGGCACATCGTGTATCCGGCTGTGGTTGCTGTCGGTGAATCGGGTGCCGGTCGCGGAAGCGAAGTCCTGGGCGACCTGCCGTTGGTGGTCGGCCAGCAGTTGCACCCCGAAACGCCCGCGGTCCTGAATCGCGGACAGGGTGTAGGACCCGGCGGCCAGGCAGACCAGGAGCAGGGGCGGCCGCAGGGACAGGGAGGTGACGGTGGAAGCGGTCAGTCCGACCGGCCCGGTGTGGCTCAGTGCCGAGACGATCGACACGCCTGCGGCCAATTTCCGGTACAGGCGGACACATTCGGCTGGGTCCAGCCCGGAATCATCCTCGGCCAGTAAGGGAGCGGGTGCGCGGGTGTGCGTATTCATGCGGTGCCGTCCTGCCGGAGCGATTGCCGGTCCTCCATGAACTGTTCGATCAAGGCTTCGAACGGTCCGGGCTCGGCCCCGCTCGAACCCCTTCGCACTCGGCGTTCGAATTCGGTGAAGGCGGGAACGGCCTTGGGCTCGAAGGGAACCGCGAACGACTTCACGAAGTTTCCGAACAGCGCGCGATCTCCGAACAAGTGGATCGGCACGACGAGCAGAGCCCATTCCCATCCGCTGACCAGAACCCAGAGCGCAACGACAGCGGATTGTGTTGTCATGCTGTGCATCGTGTTGTACAGCACGTAATAGACGCGGCCCACCTCACCCGTTTCGGACCGCAGGTGGGCGATCAATCCGGGCACGTATCCGATGAGGTCGATATAGACGAACAGGATGACCGCCGGAACCCATCGGATTTGACCGAGGTGCAGGAAGAACGCTGTCGTGCACGCGATCAGGAAGATTCCGTACTCGACGCGGAGCAGGGTGAAAGTGGTCTTGGTGGCGAAACGGTTGATGTGATCCATCGGATTCCTCGCTGTTCAACCCGCCAGGGTCTCCGGTTCGCTCGGCGTGAGAGCCAGCTTGCGCGCCACTGCCGCGGAGACGGCGGGATCGTCGACCACCTCTCCCTTTCCGAGCAGGCGATGAATGACGAGGGCAATTCCTTCCTTCAGCACTTTGCAGGCGATCGGGTCGAGAATCCCGGTGAGACTTGGGATTCCGAAATCGAAGGTGACTTCGAAGGTGACTTCGCAACCTCCGGGCAACGCCTCCACCTGCCAATGACCGCGGAAGATCTCGAAATCTCCGTCGATCTGCTCGAAGACGATCCGCCGTCGGGCCGGTTGAAAGTAGTCGACTTCCGACCAGCGCAAGGGGCCGCTGCGAAAGCAGACCTCCCAGTGGCTGGTGACCGGCCCGTCCTCGGCGCGGGACTCGACTTCGACCGACCGCACTTCGTCGACCAGCGCGGGATACTCCTCGAAATGGCCGATCAGTTCGAACGCGAGGTCGGCATCGACGCTCGCTGCTCGGACCTTCAGAGTCAGAGTCTGCATATGAAACCTCACTTTGTCCGTAATCGGTGGTCAGGCGGCAGCGGTGGCGCAGGCCGCCCGTTCGAACCGTTTCAGGAAGAACTGCACTTCCCATTCGGTGAGAATGGCGGGCGGTGTCAGCCGGAGAACGTGGTCGGAATTGAGCGAAAGATTGGCGATGACATTGTTTTTGACCAGGTTGATCAGCAGCTCGCCAGCGGAGCCGGGATCGGCGATATCGATCCCGATGAGCAGTCCCGCCCCGCGGACCGTGCACCCGCGCGAGCGCAGATATCGATCGACGATCGCGGAGATCTCGGGCAGCAGCCGTTCGCCGAGCACGCGAGCCTTGTCGACGAGCCCGTCCTCGCGGATGGCGCGCAGCGCACCGCAGACGGCCGCCATCGCGATCGGCGCACTGGAGAAGGTCGAAGTGTGCAGCAGCGGATCACGATCGAGCCGGGCGAACACCGCATCGGAGGCGATGGTGGCCGCCACCGGTAGCACGCCACCGCCGAGTCCCTTGCCGGACAACAGAATGTCGGGGCGGATGCCCTCCCGGTCGGCCCCCCACCAGGTGCCGAGCCGTCCGAGTCCGGTCTGGATCTCGTCGAGCACCAGCAGCGCATCGTGTTCGGCGCATACGGCGCGCACGGCGCGCAGGTAGTCGGGTGCCGGAACGATCACACCGGCCTCGGCCTGGATCGGCTCGACGATGACGCACGCCTGCCCCGGATGCCGGGCGAGCGCGCTCGCCAGCGCTTCGGTGTCGTTGTAGGGGATGTGCGTGACGTTGGGCAGCAGCGGCCGGAACGGATCCTGGAACACCGTGCGCGCGGTGAGTGACAGCGCGCCCATGGTCTTTCCGTGGTAGCCGCCGACCATCGAGTACAGGTGGCTGCGGCCGTTGAGCCGCGCCAGCTTGATGGCCGCCTCGGTCGCCTCGGCGCCGGATCCGGAGAAGTGGATGCGGGTCAGCCCGGCCGGTGTGACCGCGGTCAGCATCTCCGCCGCGCGGGCGGCGGCGGGCTCGAGGAACATGCGGGTGCCGATCGGGTGGGTGCGCAGCTGCTCGGCGACCTCCTCGATGACCACGGGATGCCGTGCGCCGGTAAGGAATACGCCGTACCCGCCGAAGTTGAGGTAGCGCTCACCGCCGTTGGTGGTTATCCATGCGCCCGAGGACTCGACCTCGAACTGCCCGCCGAGCATTTCGCCCAGCCGGGCGCGACCGGTGCTGAGATTGGTGCGGTAGATCTTGGTGAGGTGGGCGCGGGTGTCGGCGGCCTCGAGATTCGTCATTATCGGTGTCTCTCAAGCGATCCGCAGCACGTCGCCGGTCAGCCCCGCGGCGAGCGCGCCGTGCCCGGCCGTCCGCGTCGGCGGGTGGAAGCTGACGCAGTGACAGGCCGCTGCCAGGTAGGCGACATCCGGTGCCGAGATGAACGACATGCCGCCCAGGGCCTCGATCGACTTGGCCGCGGCCTCGAGGATCGCGTCCTGTGCGCCGTATCGCGCGATCATGGTGCGCAGCAGCGCCGAATTGTCGGTCTCCTTCGCCGACAGCATGCGGGCGATGTCGTCGAGCAGCAGTGCCGCGGTCTCCAGGCGCACATTGATGTCGGTGAGCCGTTCGGTGCTCACTCTGCCGTGTGCGCGCAGGTCGAACACGCGCCGCGCGAGCGCACTGGCCATACCGAGATAGCAAGAGGTGATGAGCATTTCGAACCAGATGAACCCGACGGTCTGCAGTTCGTCGAGTTCGCCCTGCGCACCGGTCTCGGCGGGGACGACCAGATTCTGATCGACGAACACGTCGGTGAGCCGGACCTCGTCGCTCTCGGCGCCGGTGAGCACGCTGCTGTGCCAGAACGGATGCACCGAGACGCCCGGTGCCGCCTTGGGCACCAGCAGCAGCGCGTTCTCGGTGCGCCCCGTATCGTCGGTGATCGAGACGCTGGCCGACAGCAGGTCCATCGAGGCCGACATGCTGCACGGACGCTTGGATCCGTTGACGATGATGCCATTGTCGGCCCGGGTCGCGGTCATCGTCGGGGTGAGGATGCCCTGTCCGGGATTGCCTTCGGCGAATCCCGAGGACACCAGCAGCTTCTGGTCCGCAATCCCTTCGAGTAGCGCCCATTCCAGGCCGCTGGACTTCAGGCTGTCGGCGAGCGTGAAGATGGTGGCGACCGAGAAGTGATGCATGGCGGTCGCGACGGCCAGCGAGGGCGCCTCGGCCCCGATGGCCCGCACCACCCGGACCGCATCGACGGGCGAAACACCCAGGCCGCCATACGTTGTCGGGATGACCAGTCCAGGTCCGCCGTACTTGCGGAACAGCTCCAGCCCGGGATTTCCGGGTTGCTCGATGTCGTGCAGCGATATGTGCTGCAGTTCGTCGATCAGGCCGGGGAGGTGGCGATCGCACACGGCCATGGCTTCGTCGAGCATGCGCATCGGATGTCCTCCTCTCACCGGTATCGCGGCGCGGTCGCGCCGCTCCGAATCGACACGCCCTGCAGGTGGGTCGTGCGCAGCACCGGATAGTTCGCTTCGCCGAAGACGCCGCCGGTCAGGCCGGTACCGCCGTGGGAGGGCAGCGGCGGCGAGAACGAAATGTGCGAGTCGTTGATTTTCAGCAATCCGCCGTTGACGATGCCGGTGAGAAAGCGCTCGACAACGGCATCGTCGGTGGCCCACACGGAGTTCCGCAGCCCGTACAGATTGGTGTTGACGAATTCCACTGTCTCGGTGAGGAGTTCGTCGTCATCGTCCGCATCGGGAACGATGATCGGCATGAGCGGGAAGAACGTTTCGTGCTCGACGGCGAGAATCTCGCGCGCCCGGCGCAATCCGTTGACGCGAATCACGGTCGGCTCCAGGAAGAATCCCGCGCCATCCGTGCTGCCGTCGAGCGACATGCCGGAGCCGCCGCTGACGAGTACGGCACCCTTCGACAGCGCGTCGTCGAGGCAGGTGCGGAACGCGTCGTGCCGTAGGACGGGGGAGAGCAGCACGCCTTCCTCGTCGGGATAGCCGGGCCGCAGCGCGCTTGCCCGGGCGCTCACCCGATCGATGAACGCGTCCGCGACGGCCGGGTGGACGACGGTCTGATTGGGGATCATGCACAACTGGCCGGATCCGAAGAAGCCCTCGGTGACCGCCTGCGCGGCATGGTCGAGATCGGCGTCGCGCCAGACGACCACCGCGTCGTTGCCGGCCAATTCGAGGATCGGCTTCTTGCCGAAGGTGACACAGCGGCGTTCGAAGGCCACGCCGGTGCGTGAGCTGCCGAAATACATGATGTCGTTGACCAGCGGGCTCTCCAGCCAGGCGTCGAACAACGGGCCCGGATGCCCGCACACGGCGTTGACAGTGCCTGCGGGAGCGCCGATTTCGTCGAGTACGGGCGCCAGCAGGTCGTGGATCGCGTACATGATGCCCAGCGGCACCGACCGGGGTGCGCGCACGATCATCGCGTTTCCCGATGCGATACTGAGCGCGGCGAACAGCGCGCTGACCATCGGCGCGTTGGCCGGAGGATTGACGCAGACCACGCCGTCGGGCTGTCGGCGAATGATCTGGCGCTGGCCCCCGGCGGTGGTCTCGCGCCAGAGTTGTTCGCGGTAGAACTGGCGCGCCTCGCGCGATGAGGCGGCCAGCATGCCCGAAATCTCCCAGCGCGCGAGTTCGAGCGGATGCCCTTCGAGTGTGAGCATGTGCTCGATGGTGGGGATGTTGTCGGTGATCGCCGAGTGCATGAGCTCCAGATAGCCGTCGACGCGGACCGACAGTGGCATGGTCCGCCATTCGGCCGCGGCCTCGGCGGCGCTGTACATCGCCATGCGAATGGTATTGGCGTCGGCGACGGCAACGCGCCCGACGACGGCATTCGTGGCCGCCTCCGACAACGTGGTGTCACCGCGGTCCAGCTTGCGTTTGAGAGCCAGGTTGGCGAACGAATCGTCGAGTACCGCACGGGCTCCCAGTACATGGACCCATTGGTCACTCGGTACGTCCTTGCCTCCTACGTAACTGCCGTAGGTGATGATTCCGTCTCCGTTGACGGAACTCGTTGCGGATCGGATGGTTCCAGCAGTCATTACAGCCCCCAGAATCCGGTGATCCGATCGGCTTTTCCGATCGGTCACCGGAACTCGACCGGTCTCATTTGCAAGATCAAGCTTCGGGACGCGATGTGAAATTCGGCTGAAACCAGCGGGATTCGCGACCGAAGGTTGTTTCAGGCGGCGGGACCAGCTCAGCGAATGTCCAGCTGTTACAAGCGCATTCGGTCGGGGAGGCCTCCGGGTTGGCGCGGATGGTCACGCGCTGTCACCGACTCTTGACAGTCGACATACTCTGAGTATTGTAACATTCGTGAAGTCGCCTACTGCGAGTATGCGAAGCCGGGGCTCGGGGTGTGGGCTCAGCACGGGCGCCACAAGGAACGAAGGACGTGACGCGGAATGATGACGAGACTGGCCCTGCTCGCGCGGCGCTATCCGCGCCGCATCGTCGGCGTGACACTGCTGCTGACGATCCTCGCGGGGGTGTACGGCGCGGCGGCGACATGGAAGCTCCCGGCAGGCGGTCAGGACGTCCCGAGCTCCGAATCCGTCAGGGCCGACCAGATTCTCGACGAGAAGTTCAATGCTGGCGGCGGCATGTCGGTCGTGCTCACTGTGACCTCGCCGAACGGTGTCGATGACACCGCGGCCGTGACGCGAGGCAAACAGGTCGAGGCCGCCCTGCGCGAGTCGCCCTATATCCGACAGGTGGTGTCGTATTGGTCGGCGCCGTCGCAGCTGAGTGGTCCGCTGGTGAGCAACGACCGCCGTACCGGGCTGGTGGCCGCACGCATTGTCGGCGACGACTCCACCGCGCCCATGCGCGCCCACGACCTGACGAAGCCTTTCGTCGGGACGCACGACGGTGTGACGGTGAACGCGGGTGGGCTGGCAATGGGTTACTACACCGGCACGGTGACCTCGCGCCAGGATCTGCTGGTCCTGGAGGCCATCGCCATTCCCGTGACGGTGCCGGTGCTGGTGTGGGTGTTCGGCAGTCTCATCGCGTCGTTGCTGCCATTGATGGTGGCGCTCTTCGCGGTTGCGGGCACCACGGCACTGCTGTGGAGCATCCACTCGGCCACGTACGTATCGATCTTCTCGCTCAATATCGCGACCGCGCTGGGCCTGGCCATGGCGGTCGATTACACGTTGTTCATCCTGAACCGGTATCGCGAGGAGATCGCTTTGGGCAGTGCGCCGGATCGCGCGCTGACCGTCACGATGAACACCGCCGGGCGCACCGTCTCGTACTCCGGCATGACGATGGCGCTGACCATGGCCGTACTGGTGCTGTTCCCCGCACCCCTGCTGAAATCACTGGGCTACGGCGGCGTTGCCGCCGTGGTGCTTTCGCAATTGGCCGCGCTGATCGTCGGGCCCGCGCTCATCGTGCTCCTGGGGGACCGGTTGAACGCCTTCGACGTGCGCAAGCCGGTGCTCGGACTGCTGGGCCGCGTGGTCGGGCGACCGCGCGCACCGGAAGAGCAGTTCTGGTACAAGGTCGCGAAATTCTCCATGCGCCGGGCGATTCCGGTGATCCTGGTGGTCGGTGCTGTGCTGCTCGCGCTCGGCACGCCGTTCCTGGGGGTCAGTCTCGGCTTCCCGGACGATCGAAATGCCGACACTTCCACGACGGTTCGGCGTGCGGGTGACATTCTGCGCGAGCAGTTCCCGCAGCAGAATCCCGTGGGCGAGATCTTGATCGTGATGCCCAGCGGGGTCGCCTCGCCCAAGGAGGTCAGCGCGTACGCGGCGGAACTGTCCAAGGTCGCGGATGTGACAACCGTGGCCGGGCCGAACGGGATGTACGTGGCTGGTCGGCCGGTCAGCGCGGCAACCTTCGATGCCGCGCTGAAGGGTGACGCCGCTTATCTGTCGGTGTCCACCGTCCGGGATCCCTTCGCGGACAGCGGCAAAGAGCAGTTGGCCGCGGTAAAACGGGTGCCGCCCCCGGCACCGGCGCTCTACACGGGACAGGCCCAGCACGACATCGATAACGTCGCGGGCGTCAAGGATCGGGTCCCGCTGATCACCGCGATTATCGCGCTGATCACGCTGGTGCTGATGTTCCTGATGACAGGCAGTGTGCTGCTGCCGATCAAGGCGCTGATCATGAACGTGCTGTCGATGACGGCGGCGTTCGGTGCGATCGTGTGGCTCTACCAGGACGGCCACCTGGGTGGCCTCGGCACGTCGAGCACTGCCCACCACACCATCGCGTTCATCCTGCCGTTGATGGCGTGCATCGTCTACGCGCTGTCGATGGACTACGAGGTGTTCGTGCTCTCGCGGGTGCGTGAGGAATGGCTGCGCTCCGATCGCACGGTGGCGGCCAATGTGCGTTCCGTCGCCCTCGGGATGGCCCACACCGGGCGGATCGTGACGGCCGCGGCCGTCATCATGGTCATTGTCTTCCTGGCCATCGCCACCGCCCAGATCGCGTTCATGCGTGCGCTGGGAACGGGATTGACCATCGCCGTCCTCGTCGACGCCTTCCTGGTCCGCGTGCTGCTGGTTCCGGCGTTCATGAAGCTGGCGGGCAGATTGAACTGGTGGGCGCCGGGCCCGGTCGCGCGCTGGCACGAACGCTGGGGGCTGACCGAGACCAGCACCTTCACCTCCAGCGAGCCCGCGGTTGCCGCCGCACAGGCGGCGCACGTCGAGGATGCACCGCTTGTTCACGATCGCTGACTCACGAGAACGGAAACGACAAATGAAGATTCGCCTCACCATCGTCGCCGCCACCGCAGTTGCAGCTCTGGGGTGTGCGTCCCTGCTGACCGCGTGCGGTTCCGACGACGGCGCCAAGACGACAGCACCCACGGTGATCCAGGCCGACGAGCCCGGCCACTGCCAGCCGAACGGGAAGTACCCGGCGTCGCCGACCGTGGATCTGCTCACCGGGTTGCTCCGCAAGGGACTCGACCCGAATGTTCCTTCGGCAGAGAAGGTTTCGCTCGTCCAGGGCAGCGCGGGCGATCCGGATCTGTTCACCCGGGTTGGCGTCGCACTCAACCAGGCGGGATTCAGCTCGCAGATCACCGCCGTCACCGACTACTGCAACGGGACCGCCAACGCGGACGCGACGCTCACGTTCTACGGGCAGACCAACCAATCCCAGGTGCCGCTGGTCGCCGAGGACGGGGTGTGGAAGCTCGACAAGGGATGGGCGTGCGGTCTGGCGAAGAGCCTGCAGCAGAGTTCGCCCATCTGCGAGTGAGCGCGCCGTCCGGTCTTCGCGGCGTGACCGCCCTGAACGGCCGACGCACTCGGGGGCGTCGTCTGTTCATGTGAACAGGGCTTTCGGCGAATCTTGTGATTACTTCACATGATGTCGGTATGTAACCGACTGCTAGGTTGACAAGACGGACTGTGCTCCGGCAGCCTGATGAGGGTTGCAGTACGAGCGAGTCGTCTCGCGGCACAATCTCTTTCACGTGCGTCAATCGCCGCGTCAATTTCTTGTTCTGCTACCGCGATAGTGGACGATCGCGTTGCGCATCATCGCTGGGTGGGGTGTTGCAATGCAAAGGATTTGATTGCTTTTCTGGGGGGTTGTCGGCGCATGCCCGAAATCGAGATCGCTGTGCTAGGGCCGTTGAAAACGATGTTCGCAGGCCACGAGGTCCGGCTCGCGGGAAGGAAGCTGCGCTGCATCGTCGCCGTTCTCGCCACGCGCGTGGGGGAAACGGTGCACCGCGACGAGCTCATCGAGGAATTGGGACTGGTCAGAACGACCAAGGACGCGAAGAATACGTTGCACGCCCATATGGCACGGGTGCGACGGTGGCTGGCGCACAACTCCGGGGGCGCGGATCTGCTCGAAACCTCGGCGGCGGGTTATCGCCTGGCACTACCCGAATCATCCATCGACGCACACCGATTCGCCGATCTGGTCGACCGGGCGCTGCCGCTGGCGGGAAGGACCCCTGCGGTGGTCGCGGCCGTTCTCGATGAGGCGCTGGGCCTGTGGCGCGGCGAGGCGCTGGTCGATGTCGCCGAGGGGCCGCTCCTGGTGACCGCGGCCGATAATCTCGGTCAGCTGCGCACAGCGGCGCGGCAGGCGTTGCTGCAAGCATGGCTGGCGCTCGAGCAGGAAGGCACGGTGATCTTCCACGCCCGACGGTTCCTGGCCGATGATCCGCTCAACGAAATACTGTGGGAGCACCTGATCGTCGCGTTGCAACGATCGGGACGATCGGCCGAAGCCATGGATTCCTACCATCAAGCCGTACAGGTTCTCCGCCGTGAGCTCGGTATCGGGCCCGGGGCGAGTCTGCGCGCCTCGGTCGAGCATTTGCGGAGGGAATCGATCGCGGACCGCCTTGGTAACCCATTACCCGGTGGTCCGCGATTCTCGACATGGAAATGAGTGCGGGCCGGGGTCAATCCGCGGCTTCCGTCGCACGCCGGGTGCGGTGATAGTCGGCGATCTGCCTGCTCAGCTTCTCCCCGGTGCGCTGGGCGGCGATCCCGAGGAACGGCTCCAGCGCTTTGGCCGTCATCCGGCCGGACACCCCGGGCAAGCGCAGCTCGATGAGCAGATCGACCCGGCAGCGGTTTTCGTCGAGATCGACGAACCGGTAGGTGAACGTGGTGTCGACGCCCTCGACTCCCCGGGAAGCGAGCAGCCGGTCCTCTTCCCACGCGGTGTATTCCATCTTCGCGGATAGGGACACCGGCCCGAACTTCATCGTTCCGTCGAACTGTGCTCCCAGCCCCCGGGTCCTGTCTCCGGTCGGCACCAGCGATTCGAGACCTTGCAGGAACTTCTCGAGATTGCGGTAGTCCGCGACGTACTCCCAGGCCACCGCGGCCGGTGCCGCGCACTCTTTCACGATATTGATCTCAACCATACGGCGGATGCTATCGACGACCCTCTGACATCCTGACCCGTTCTCCCGCAGGGGATTTCAGTGTCTTTTCACTGCTGCGGTGCAGGCTCGCAGACACGAGACGAAGGGGCAATCACGTGGTCAACAAGCGCAAACCAGCGGCGAGTGCAGCCGCCACCAAGAATTCCGCGAACGAAGGATCCGCCATCCTCGACACCTCGAGGCAATTCGATATCGCGATCATCGGCGGTGGGATCGGCGGCAGCGTGCTCGCCTGCATCCTCGCGCGCCACAACATTCGCACCCTGCTCGTCGAGGGCAGCGCCCATCCGCGATTCACGATCGGCGAATCGACGGTTCCCGAGACGACGTTCGGGCTGCGCAACCTCGCGCGCCGCTATGACGTGCCCGAGTTGGAGAACCTGTCGGCGCATGCGCTGACGCGGCGCAACATCTCCCCGTCGACCGGGATCAAGCGCAGCTTCAGCTTCGTCTACCACCGCGAGAACGAGCCGACACGTCCACGGGAGTGCAACCAATTCCTCACCCTGGCACCGCCTCTGGGTCCCGACTCGCACTACTTCCGCCAGGATATCGACGCGTATCTGTTCCATGTCGCGGTCTCCTACGGCGCTACTGCCTACACCCAGACGATGGTGGACAACCTGCATTTCGACGACGACGGTGTCGATGTCGTCACCCGCGACAAGGGCAGCTTCCGGGCCAAGTACGTCGTTGACGCAGGCGGCATGCGCGCGCTGCTGCCGCAGCTGCTGGAACTGCGGCAGGATCCGCCGTATCGCACCAGAACCCGCGCAATCTTCACCCACATGGTGAACGTGCCCCAGTACGACACGATCGGCCCGCCGCGCAAGGAACACAAGCTGCTGAGCCCGCTGAGCCAGAGCACGCTGCACCATATTTTCGAAGGCGGCTGGCTGTGGGTGATCCCGTTCAACAACCACGAGAGCAGCCCGAGCGAACTGTGCAGCATCGGCCTGAATCTCGACATCGACCGGTACCCCAAGCCTGAGGGCATGACGGCCGAAGAGGAGTTCTGGCACCACGTCAACCGATTCCCTTCCGTCGCCGAACAGTTGAAGGCGGCGGTTCCGGTGCAGCCGTTCGTCTCCGGCGAGCGCAGCCAGTTCTCCTCGCGCCGGGTCGTCGGCGACCGGTGGTGCCTGTTGCCGCACGCGAGCGATTTCATCGATCCGCTGTTCTCCGGCGGGCTGGTCACCACGGTCATGTCGCTGCACGCGCTCGGGCACCGGTTGATCGACGCGGTGCGTACCGACAACTTCGACACCGCCAACTTCCTCTATGTCGAGGAATGGACCAAACGGGCCTTTCGCTACTACGACGACCTGGTGTCGAGTAGCTACATCGCCTTCGACGACTTCGAGCTGTGGAACGCCTTCCATCGTGTCTGGACGATGGGAACGTGCTACGGCACCAACGCGATTCAGGAAGCCGCCATCGCGTGGGAGCGCACCAAGGATCCGGCCGTTTTCGCCCGTCTCGAGCGCGCGCCGTACCGGGGCGTGCAGGGCATCGATTTCGAGCCGTTCGAGGAGCTGCTCAACGGCGCGGTCGCCGTCATGCGCCGCTACCGGGCCGGTGAGATGTCGCGCGACCGCACCATCGCCACCATCTACCGGCTGCTGCGCGAGAGCGAGATCTGCCCGGGCAGCTGGAACATGCTGGACCCCAACGATCACACGCCCGCGAAGACCTTCACCCTGCTGCCGAACCTGCGCACCATTCTATGGGGCAAGTACCGCTCGCCCAGCCACGTGCGCGGTACCTACTTCACCGGCGGCGCCCTCATCGGTGTGCACGAAGCGTGGTTGCACGCCTCAGGGGAAGTTCGTCGCAGCGGCCGCGTCACCTGGGAAGCGATGCGCGACATGTTCATTTCCTGGAACGACGATTCCTTCCGGCGCCGCACGCCGCGCTCGGCGGGCAGCCGAGCGCCCCTGACACCCACCAAAACCCCGTCACCGTCCGAAGCGTCTCAGGAGGTTCGGCAGCTCCAGTCACAGCCGTGACCGGAATCGCCCACCGCGCGTCGGCATCCCGTCAGAGGAGAAGACAATGACAACGACGGAACACGAATTACCCATCGCAGAAGCTCCGGTCGATACGACGTTGTTCGCCGAGCTGCGCAGCCAGATCCGCCAGGCCGGGCTGCTGGACATGCGCCCGGGCTACTACGCGGCCAAGATCTCGCTCACGCTCGCGGCATGGGCGGCGGGCTGGGCGGCGTTCGTCTGGCTGGGCCGCTCGTGGTGGCAGCTGCCGCTGTGCGTGTTCATTTCGGAGTGCGCGGTCCAGCTCGCGTTCATCTTCCACGACGCGAGCCACAAGGAGATCACGCACTCCAAGCGGCTGACCCAGTTCATCGGCTACACCATCGGAAATCTGCTGCTCGGGGTGAGCTGGGGATGGTGGATCAACCATCACGGCAAGCATCACAGCAATCCCAACCATCTCGATCTGGATCCCGACATAACCCGCAAGATCGCCATCTTCGATCCGTCCCACGCTGATCAGCGGCAGGGCTGGAAGCTGTGGGTGGTCAAGCACCAGGCGCACATCTACTTCCCGCTGACCTCGCTGGACACCCTGCGGCTGCGGGTCGCCTCGATCGGTGCGATCAGGAACGGTGAAGTGCGGCGGCCGGTGCTCGAATCGGTGCTGTTCGTGATTCATGGCATCGTGTTCTTCGGTGCGATGTTCACCGTGCTGGATGTCGGCAAGGCCATCGCGTTCATCGTGCTGTACCACGCGCTGGTCGGACTGCATCTGGGAATGTCGTTCGCGCCCAACCACAAAGGCATGCCGACCACGCAGGGGGAACCGGCGGGCTGGCTGGAGCGCCAGGTGCTCACCAGTCGCAATGTGCGCCCGAACTGGGCGACCGACTTCCTGTACGGCGGACTCAACTACCAGATCGAACACCACCTGTTCCCGACCATGCCGCGCAGCAACTTCAAGCGCGCACGCCCGATCGTCCGCGGCTTCCTCATCAGCAAGAACTACGGATACACCGAAACCGGCGTCCTCGAATCGATGCGCGACATCGTCGATCACCTCGACTGGGCCAGCCGACCGGTCCGGGACGCCGCGGCCGGGTGAGGGGAGAGGAAACATGTCCCAGAGCGCATCTCTCGGTGAATCCCATCGGATCGCCTTGTCGAACGGCACGATTCTCTACCGCGACCGGGGCACCGGACCGGTCGTCCTCTTCCTGCACGGCACCATCGTCACCGGTGACCTGTGGCGCAATGTCGTCCCGAGCGTCAGCGCGGCAGGCTACCGGGCGATCACGCCCGATCTGCCGTTCGGCGCACACGAAATCGCGGTTCCGGGCGCCGATCTGAGTGCACCCGGCGCCGCGGGAATGGTCACCGAACTGCTTGAGCGCCTCGACCTGTCCGACGTCATCGTCGTGGGCAACCAGTTCGGCGGAGTGGTCGCACAACTGCTGATGGCCGATCATCCCGAACGCATCCGCGGCGCTGTGCTCGCCGCCCCGGACTGCTTCGAATACTTCCCGCCGCCGACCCTGGCCTACCTGCCACTCGCGGGCCGGATCCCCGGCTCGATGCGGTTGCTCGGCCTCGCGACGCGCTCCCGATTCGTCCGGCAGCTGCCCTGGGTGTTCGGCCGCACGGCGAAACGGCCGATTCCCCGCGACATCATGGACAACAACCTGCGCCCGTGCCGGGCGAGCGCCGCGATCCGCGACGATGGCCGACGCATGGTGCTGCGCGTGAACAAACGCGTCACACTCGCGGTGGCACAGCGACTTCCGAGCTTCGAGAAGCCGGTGCTGATCATCTGGGCGGCCGAGGACAAGATCTACCCCAGATCGCTGGCGCACCGTCTCCATGCCGTGCTGCCGAACGCGACCGTTCGGCTGATCGAGGATTCGTATACCTGGATTCCGGAGGATCAGCCGGATGCGCTGGCACGCATGATCATCGAATTCGCCGACCAGACCGTGCACGAGCCGCGGACCACGCCGCTCACGTGACTCAGGAGGAAACGAAAGTCATGGACAAGAACAGCCGACCGTGGTGGCGGCATCCGGATCTCGGCCAGCGACGAGAGATCGACCTACCCCAGGGCACGGTGAACTGCTACGACGCCGGTTCCGGTCAGCCGATCGTGTTCCTGCACGGACCTTTCACCAACGCCAACGAGTACTGCAAGGTCGTCCCGTTGCTGTCGGGGAAATTCCGTTGTCTGACTCTGGAATTGCCGCTGGGCGCCCATGAACACCCGATGCCGAAAGCCACCCTGACGCTGCCCGGCCTGGCGCACATCGTCGCCGACGCGATCGAAGCGCTCGGACTCCGCGATGTGATCCTGGTCGGCAACAGCGGCGGCACCGCGATCGCCCAGATCGTCGCCACGCAGCGCCCCGAGCGCCTCTCGCACCTCGTACTGGCGTCCGGTTCGTCCTACGACAACGCCCCACCCAAGAAGTACCGGTTCATGTTCTTCCTGGTGAGTCGGCTCGGTACGCGAATCATGTTCGGCTCGTTGCGGATTCCGCTGTTGCGTCGGCTTCCGTTCGCGTTCGGATGGATGATCAAGCACCCGGTCGACCGCGCCACCAGCGACACTTTCGTATGGCCGTCACTGGTCACCGCAGGCGTCGGTGCCGACGCGAGCCGCCTGTTCCGCGTGTCGAATCCGCGCTACGTCTACTCGCTCGAGGCCGCGAAACACTTCTCCGAATTCAAGAAGCCCGTGCTGGTCGCCTGGTCGGTCGAGGACAAGATCTTTCCGCCTGCCCACGCCGTCCGGTTGGTCCGCGACTTCCCCAATGCCCGGCTGGAGTGGATCGAAGACTCCTATGCCCTGTCGTCACTGGACCAGCCCGAAAAGCTCGCAGCCCTGATCGCGGACTTCATCGTCGAAGACGTCGCTCGAGCGAGCGCACGGTGACTGGGATCGTCCTGCTCGTCCTGCTGCCGGTCGCCACGGTGTCGAGCTTCGTCGGTGCGTACAGCACCGTGGCGGCGGTCTACTGGTGCGAAACGAGAACCGCTGCGGCAGACAGCATTCGGGTCTGCCGCAGGCCGGTTCGATGACGGCGAGCTTCAACCGTTGTACTTCACCCGGAACGGTCCGCCGACACTGTTGAACAGCAGATCCCCATTCGGGAAGAACTGGATCAGCGCGTAGGCGCCGTTGCCGAGATTGCTCTGCCCGAAGATGGTGCGGTGCACCGTCTTTCCGGATTTCCAGTCCAAACCGGTCACCTCCCAGCCGTCGGCCTTGGTGTAGCCGTTGACGAAAACCACGCCGGATTTGCTGCTCTCGGTGGGCACCATGCTCGTCGAGACCACATCGGCACGCGACCACACCGATGACCAGCTGTGGTTGGCCGGATCCCATTGGAACCGCTCGACACCCGACGGCGGCGCGAATACCGGGCCGCCCGCGAGCACATCGACGAGCCGGTCCGGCGCGCCTTGCGGCCGGGCGTTGTTGACCACGAATGCGCCGTAGCCGTCCACCACGACCGACTGCTCGCTCTGGATGAATTCGGGCTGCGGATTCAGACCGGCTGTCACCTGGATCTGGTCGGCGATCCGATTGGATTTGGCGCCCGGCTTGGGCTGGAATCCTTCGGGAATGCCGTCGCGCCAGAATGCGACCAGTTTCATCCGGTCGGCGCCGTCGGTGAGCACGACGAGCCGGTCGTCCTTGCCGTAGCCCATCAGCGTGGGTGTCGAGCCGGTGCCGATGCCGAACTTCACCCCGGGCGGCTGCCGCCCGAAATCGTAGGGTGATGCCCATGCGCCGTCGTCGGCGGCGGTCGAAAGTTTGGATCCGGTCCAGACGACCTTGCGCATGATCTTGTCGGAGGCGGCGTAGATCCCGCCCTTGTCGTCCACGGCCATCGCATTGGAGACCACCTCGTCGGCGCCGAAATGGACCTGCTGCGGTTCGCCCTGCAGGCTGCGGTCGATGATCGACAGCCCGCGGGTGCTGAGCACGGCCAATTTGCCGTCATAGGTCATATTCAGACCGACGATGGACTCGGGTTGACCGCCCAGACCGGGGCCGCTGCCGAGCCAGGGTTTGAAGTCGAGGGTGCGCAGCACCCGTACGCCCGCTTCTGGATTGTTCGCATTCGTCAAGCCGAACACGACGATCTGCGCGTTCTGCGTGACGTAGTAGACCCGATTGTCCTTGTCCACCAGGCTGTAGACGCCATTGACGATGCGCGTCCAATCGACGCCCCAGTCGTTGTGCACGGCGGCCTCCACCTGACCCGGGTCGGTGAAGTTCTGGTTGAGCACACGGTCCAAGGCTTGCGACGGTATCGGTGTCACGCCCGGTGCGTCCGCACGCGCGATCTCGTGGAACATGCCATTGCCGACCTGGACATAGACCACGCCCTGGGTGGAGGAGACCCACATGTGGTCCGGATCGGTGGCGGCGAGCGTCATGATGTTCACCGGTCCCGAGGTGATGCGCTGCTGCTGCTTCGGGTCGATATGGAATTCGCCCTGCGGCGTTTGGTACGGGAAGGTGTCGGACTGGCCCGGATCGATATGTGTCAGCCCGTAGGTCGCGGCGGCGAGGTAGGGATTGCGGGCGGGGCCTGCGGCGGTGCCCGACTGGTTCTCCTTCTTCGCCGAATTGCCGCCGCAGGCGGGGATGGCCAGAGCCACGGCCAGCGCGACGGCGACGACGAGTGCCTTGCGGCGCGGGCTCATCGCTTGCTCCTCTACGTTCGCTATCGGGGTGTCGATCGGGCGGAACGCATGCCGCTCGGAGCGGCGAACAACCAAACAAACCAGTGCTCTTTCGTGCTCGCGAACATAACACATCGCCTGGTCACGCGAGGTGATTGGTATTTTTATACCGATCGCCGCTATGCTCGGTATTAAAATACCGAGATGGAGGTTTGGGCATGGTGGAGTTGAAGTCGCCGGAAGAGATCGAACGCATGCGGGTGGCGGGGCGCTTCGTCGCCGAGATCCTGGCGGAACTGCGTACGCTGGCTCGGGTCGGAGTGAATCTGCTGGAGCTGGAACAGCATGTGCGGCAGCGGATTCAGGAGCGCGGCGCGGTGTCGTGCTACTTGGACTATGCGCCATCGTTCGGGCGCGGACCCTTCCGGAATACGATCTGCCTATCGGTGAATGATGCTGTTCTGCACGGACTTCCGTTCGACTACGCGCTGCGCGACGGGGATGTGCTCAGCATGGACCTGGCGCTGGGCATCGACGGGTGGGTCGCCGATTCGGCCACCAGCATGATCGTCGGCACCGCCGATGCGGAGGATCTGCGGCTGATCAAGGCCACCGAGGATGCGCTGGCGGCTGCCATCGCGGTGGCGTTGCCCGGCAACCGGATCGGCGATATTTCCGCTGCCATCGCGGCGGTAGCGCGGGCGAACGGGTACCCGGTGAATACCGAATTCGGTGGACACGGAATCGGGCGGACGATGCACGAGGATCCGCATGTGTCGAATGTGGGACGCGCTGGTCGCGGGTATCCGCTGCGACCCGGTTTGACCATTGCGATCGAGCCGTGGTTCGCGCGCACGACCGACCGGATCTACACGGATCCGGATGGTTGGACGATCCGCTCGGTGGATGGCTCGCGGACCGCGCACTCCGAACACACGGTCGCGATCACCGCTGACGGACCCCAGGTGCTGACCGCCGCCGCATAACGGGTCACCGCCGCTCAACTCAGCCGCCGTCGAGCGTGCGCACAACGGCGCTGTTCGAAGTGGTTGCGGACGTCCGTCGGTACGGTCGACGACCTCCAGCGATACTGAATTCCCCCGCATTCTGACGGAGCCGCCGTAATCGGCTCGGAGACTGCTGCGGCAGCCGCGGGAGTGCTTGTCCGCCCGCGCCTTGCGCCCAGTTGCTGGCGGTATGCTCGGGATGAACAGGTCGGAGGTGGATGTTGCGGGTAATTCTGGCCGAAGACGACGTCCTGCTTCGCGAAGGTGTCGCGAGCTTGCTCGCACGCAACGGATTCGACGTGGTTGGGCAGGCCGGAGACGCCGCGCAACTCATGGCGCTGGTTCGCGGCGAAGCACCGGACCTGGTGGTGGTCGACATCCGGATGCCACCGACGCACACCACCGAGGGGCTCGACGCGGCCCGGGTGATCCGGGGCGAACTACCGGAGACGGGCATCCTGGTCCTGTCGGCGCATGCCGATGTCGAGGACGCGATCGAGCTGCTGGCCGGTGGTCAGCGGATCGGCTATCTCCTCAAGAGCCGGATCACCGATGTGGAGGAGTTCGTCGACACCCTTCGTCGGATTGCCAAGGGCGCATCGGTCATCGACCCCGCTCTGGTGCAGGAGCTGGTGTCGGCCCGCCGACGCGACGACCCGCTGGCCGTGCTCAGCGTGCGGGAGCGGGAAGTGCTCGCGCTGATGGCAGAGGGGCGCTCCAACGGTGGCATCGCCCGTCGGCTGTGGGTCACCGAGGGCACGGTCGAGAAGCACGTGCGCAGCATCTTGACCAAACTGGATTTGCCCGAGACCGGGGACGACCACCGCAGGGTCCTCGCGGTGGTTACGTTTCTCGAGGCCCGCTGAGCGGCTCGCGGTGGTCTTCGGCAGCGAGCAGTTCACGGATCGCGCTCGACGACAGCGCGGACTTGGACAAGAAGCCCATCGCGTGGCTCGCAGCGACCATATCCGCGACATCCTGCTCGGCACGGGCCGAGGTCAGTATCACCGCTCCGCCATGGCGGAGCAGGCGCTCGGCGAGTTCGATGCCGTTCTCGGCGCCGAGCTCGATATCGACAAGCGTCACGTCGGGCCTCAGCTCCGCGACACCCCGCAGCGCCGCGGCGCTGGTCGATGCCACGCCGACCACGACGATCCCCTGGCGCTCGAGCAGTTCGCGTCCGGCGTCGAGAAAGCCGACGCTGTCATCGACGATGAAACAGCGCAAACGCTGAGCTGACGGCTCCATGACCTGAGTGTCCGGTAGCCCGCTACGGGCGCGCATCCCCGCTAACGGGAACTTCGCGCCATCGGCTATGCCCAGCGCGCACGGCCGCACGGTGATCATCGAGTCTGGTGGGCGGTGCGCTTCTCGGCGCTCAGCATCCACCGCTGCTTCTCGATGTCGTCGATGAGGGCGTGCAGCAGGTCCGCCGTCGACGGGTCCTCTGCGTCGACGGCGTCATGAACGGCGCGCATCGTGCCCGCGGTAGTGCACAGCCGGTCGCAGATCAACCCGACCACCCCGACGGTGTTCTGTTCGCCAGGAGGGAATGCCTTCAGCTGTGTCATCGCGGCAACGGTCTCGGGTCGTCCGTCGGGCATCGCGTCCAGTGCTCGCATTCGCTCGGCAATGATGTCACTGCCCTCGCGGGCGGTATCGACGACCTGCGCGACTTGCACCTGCAACTCGATGAAATCGACGACTTCATCGAGCGGAAGATGCAAGTCGCGGAAATTGTGGCCGACTACGTTCGAGTGCGCTTGCTTGCCCAGCAAATGCAATGCGACGAGATCGGCAAGGACCTGTTGCAGGTTCGCGCGCAGCCGTGGCGAAGCGCGGAACCCCGAGGCGGCGAATGCGGAGGTGGGGACGATCGACGTGGTGGACATGGTTGCTCCCATTTCGTGGCGGGCCCCGATCGACGGGGGCAATCGGTAGTGGAACGGCTGATAAACGCATGGCGGCTCATGGTGTTCGGCCGCCGTCGTGAGGCGCAGGTAGATGGCTTCGACTTGCCCCTTGTTCGCCCTCCGCTATCAGCTTCGCCATTCGACGCACTCGTGTCGCTACCGCTGACGCCCGTTCACCGCACCTGCTACCCGGAAAGATCCCCTGCCCGCTACCGCGGAACTGCTCTCGACCGGAGCGACCACCCGATTGTCCGATCGTGGCACGGAGGATACTGAATTCATGCCGCCGAGGTGGTCGCGGCTTCCTCATCGGAAGCGGATGCGCGGTTGGTTTCCGGGTGGCGCGTCCGATCGCGGCGGGAGGTCGCGACCGGCCTCGATATGGCCGGTGCTGCGGATGCCGCGCGATGGCTCGACCGAGGATGACCCATCGGTACGAACAGGTCTTCGGTCGGTGTTGCTGCGTCCGGCGACGCTGCCGCTGTCGCTGGGGATCGTGGTCGCCGCGGTCGTCATCGCGCTGGAGACGCTTGTGGTCGTCCTCCTGGAGGATCTGTCGCCCGGCGAGACGTTCGAGCCGGTTTATCTGCTCGGCATCCTGGTGGTCTCCATGGTGTGGGGATTGGGCCTGGCCGTAGCCACCTCACTGGTCAGCGCCATCGCCCTGGCCATTTTCGATGCCAGGTCCGGCGGCCAGGTCGCGCCGTTCGATTCCGAGAACGGCGTGCTCGTCGTCGTATTCCTGGTGGCGGCATTGTGCACGAACTTCATCGCGGGGCTGGCCCGAGTGCGGGCGTTCGAAGCCGATCAACGCCGCAGGGAAGCCGAAGAGGCCAGAACCGGGCTGCAGGAGAGCCGCGACCGGATCAGTGTGCTCGCCCAGCAGCAGGCCGCGCTGCGGCGAGTGGCCACTGGTGGCACGCGGCGCGCCCAGCTTCGAAGTCTTCTCGACGGTGGCCGAGCAGTTGGCCCGCGCGCTCGGCACTGCCAACGCGTCGTTGTGGCGCTGCGAGTCCGACAGCACCGCCGCCCTCGTCTCGGCTCATGACGACCCATTGCAGACCACGGCGATGCCGGTCGGTTCGCGCTGGTCGCTGGAGGGCGACAACATCGTCGGCGTGATTGTCACCAGCGGCCGCCCAGCCCGGATGGATGCCGACAACTCGCCCCGGTGGGCCGCCGCGCGCATCCGCGAGCTCGGCCTGCACAGCGCGGTGGGTGCGCCGATAGTTGTCGAGGGCAGTGTGTGGGGCGCCGCTGTCGTCGGCAATGCCGAACCTGGTCCGCTGCCACCGGATACCGAGGCGCGCGTCGCCGACTTCGCCGACCTCGTCGCGACGGCGATCGCCAACGCCGAGTCGCGTGCGGAACTGACCGCGTCGCGCGCCCGGATTGTGGCGGCCGCCGACGACGCACGGCGCCGCCTGGAACGTGATCTGCATGACGGAGCCCAGCAACGGCTGGTGTCGCTCGCGCTGGAATTGCGCTCTTTGCAGGACTCGGTGCCATCCGAACTCGATGCTCTCAGCGGGCAGATCGCTCGGGTCGCGTCCGGTTTGACCGCCGCGACGGAGAATCTCCAGGAACTCTCGCGCGGAATTCATCCGGCGATCCTGTCGAAAGGCGGACTCGTCCCGGCGTTGAAGACGCTGGCCCGCCGCTGCCCGGTGCCGGTGGACCTCGACATCGCCGTCGAGCGGCGATTGCCGGATTCGGTGGAGATCGGCGCCTACTATGCGGTGACCGAAGCGCTGACGAACGCCGCCAAGTACGCCCAAGCCTCCGAAATTTCGGTCCGGGCGGCGGTGAAAGGCGACAGTCTCTGCTTGTCGATTCGCGACAACGGCATCGGGGGCGCCGACTCCAGGAAAGGGTCGGGGCTGATCGGTCTGAAAGATCGCATCGAAGTGCTGGGCGGCCACGTACTCGTCACCAGCCCGACGGGGATCGGTACGTCGCTGTACATCACGATCCCAGTAGAAGAGGTGCACGACAGCACACGTCTCTTGTAACCGCCACCCTGTGCGGGTTCGGGGTTGTGTCGTCCTGCCGGGGACCGGATCCAGCGGGCTCGATCGGGCGGAGTTGCAGCTAGCAGGTATTCGCACAGTCACGGTGGTAGGGTCTTTCGACTGCGGCCAGCGTCGACGACAACGGGATGCGGCGAGACGACTCTGGACTTCGTTCCATCGGTCCTTTTGTGCATTCGAGGAGTCTCGACATGGTCATACACCGGGAAGCCGTCATAACCCGAGCCGCCGCCGAAGTTTCCACGCGCGCACCGGCCGGGGCGACCACCTCGGCTGGGCGCGAGCGCGTGGCTCGACCCGCGATCTGGTCGGGTGGGCAGGTTGGCGAATTGATTGCCGGACATGTCGACGCGCTGCACGTCACGCACTCGACCATCGCCAACCCGCAATCCGTCGAGTTCGCGGCCAGGATGACCCACCGAACCAGCAGGGGAGTGTGGCGGCTGAGTTGGCTG